>NZ_JBHKFI010000003.1:0-358207 GCF_042263505.1 Cytobacillus sp. Hz8
CGACACTATAACCATACTAGATACCAATGGAACCTAAAAAAGATGACTCCTGTACAGTACAGGAATCATCTTTTACAGATAGCCTAGGCCTTTTTTTTAAATGTCCTTTACAAAGGGTACACTTTAATGCTGGTAAGCCTCTTTTTTTGCGGGAAACAAATTCCTTATGTATTTGCGCCCGCTGACTTGGATCAGCTGTTTTAGCGGTCTTTATTGTCCTTGTCATTTGCATCTCTTTGGTCTTCAATGATTTCTTCACCCGGATCATTGTTGTCAGATGCCGGATCTCCATCATCATCTGTATTGATATCGTTATCTTCCTTTTGATCCATTGGATTGTTTACATCATTGTCATCCGCATCGTCGTTATCGTTGTTGTTGTCTGCATCATTATTAACATTATTATCATTGGTATCCGCTGGGTTCCCTACATCTGGCGGTGGATTTTGATCGTCATCATCATCATTTATTCCACACCCCACTAAAAACATTGCTGATAACAAAGAACAACCTAATAACGATAAAAGCTTTTTCATTCGCAAAATCCTCCTTTCATCTTAGTAAATCTAAACTTTGCTCTGAAGTTGATGCCCATAGACCGACGTTGCCGTTGGTCTTTTGTAGGTTGCCCCGTAGTGGGGGATATTTTACATGGTGGGAAATGGAAAATGAGCTGGATGGTTAAGGAATTAGGGGACACGTTTTGAGAAGACTATTTTTTGGCTTTATAACAAAATTTTTCATTTGAAGTGATTGGGTGGATCTTCTTGGCTTCCAGTCCAAATCAAGCACCTGCTCAGACAGCCTTAACAAATCCCCATAACTTGCATCTCCAAAATAGAAGCTCTTACAATAATAGTTAATCTATAATCCGCTCTAAAAACTAACAATTTTTGCAAAAAACAGCCAAAATAAAAGGACCACTCTCCAATTCAAGAGCAGTCCCTTCAAAATCAAATCTTATTCTCCAAACCCAAAGCTGATTTCCGCTTCGCAAGCGAGTTCTCCGTCAACGGTAGCTATCGCCTTGGCTTTGCCGAAGGATTTACGTAGGCGAAGCATTTCTACTTCGAGGCGAAGCTGGTCGCCGGGTTTTACTTGTCTTTTGAAGCGGCAGTTGTCAATACCTGCAAAGAAGCCGATTTTTCCACGGTACTCTTCTTTGATAAGAACGGATACGGCACCTACCTGGGCAAGCGCTTCGACGATGAGAACGCCTGGCATTACAGGGTAATTGGGAAAATGGCCGGTGAAGAATTCTTCGTTCGCTGTGACGTTTTTGATGCCGACAGCTCTTTTTCCTTCTTCGACTTCTAATATTTTATCAACTAATAAAAATGGATAACGGTGCGGCAATATTTCTTTGATTTGTGTAATATCTAGCATTTTAGTACCTCCTACTAATATTAGGTTCTATGTACATTGTAATGGAAGTTTTTGAAAATGTCCAAATGGATTCAGATGAATTCTTCTTTTGTTTTGGTACAAAATAACGGCGAAAACTCCCACCTTTGAGATGAGAAAAGGAAGAGGGGAATGTTCTAACGGGTTCCGTTAACTATTGCAAACATTAAAAATGTAAGGCGAAATGGCCTTCAAATTGTATGGTAATTTGTAGGTCTATTTTTGTTGATATAAGGGGAGTTCGATCATTATTTTTGGAGAATTTGGATATTAAAATGTAGGAATACAATATCCAGTGTACCGCAGCAAAATACACGACATTTTTACTTGCAAATTTTTAATTTAAGGTTAGCCTCTGTTAGAACTGAATGTTGATTTTACTGTGTATGAAAAATAAACGGAAAAATTCCGTCTATATTGGGAAATACCCATATTTCCTTAAAAATAAGGGAAGTTTTTCCGTTTATATGATCCAAATCTTTGGATTTTGTCTTATTTAGTGCAGTTAATCGGAATATCTCCGCTTATATCTGCTACTTAAGCTTCCTCTCTATACATTAGCAGGAAATTCTCCGCCTATGAATTCTCATACATACACGAAATCGATAAGGAGAAATCGAAAATGGTTTGTAAACTTCTTAATGAGGATCATTCGTCATTCGCAATCCGAAGAATTAGCCATTAAAAACAAAAATAGCAAGGGGATAAACCCTTACTATTTCTAATGTTTTTTAATCTCTCTAGCCTTCCCATTTGTCCTACATTTTATTACATTTTAGTTTGCATTTTCCTGTGTAAATTGACGTTTTGCGATAGTTGCAGAACCGTTAGGAATATTCCCTCTTCCTGCACTACCTAAAATCGTAAAACTCTATTCCTTATCTACCAAATCAACGATATGAGTCCAAGTTGATTTATGAAATACTTCACCGGGTTTTCCGTTACCGAGGGCGCTGTAGCCGATGATGGCACCGAGCAATAAGGCGAGTACCATGACAACCGCAACAATGATGACCCGAAGCCAAACGGGAATCAGGCGCACGCGGATTCTTTTTCTTTTTTCACTTAATTTCTCCGTTTGTGCATCACGTTCTTTTTTCACCTGCTCACGTGTTACCGAAGCTTCATGGCTATTATTGTTTACTGACATCATTTTAACCCCTTTTAACGAATTCCATTGACAAGACCTTGCATTTGGTCAGATAACGTGACGGAACGAGATTGAAATTGGTAAGCTCTTTGAACATTGATTAAATCAGTCATTTCCTTCGACAAGTCAACATTGGATTGCTCGAGGGCACTGCCTTGAATGCCGATTTGGTTTCGTAATGGTCCATTTAAATCCGTGACAATATCATCCACGGTTGCATCAAGCTCGGCATAATTAGATGGCATTCCATACAAACTGTTTCCTTTTTGCTCCAAGAATTGCGGCTTGTTCACCTGAACAACACCCAGATTAAAGGTTTGTCTTCTGCCGTTACTCATATCGGCAACAAGTTGACCATTTTCTGTAACGGTATAATTCGCTACATCCCCAGTAATCGAAATTGGCTGGTCATTTTCATCCAGAATAGGATATCCGTCACCGTTAACAAGCATCACTTCATTGTCTGAAACAGGTGATAAATACAGAGCCCCGTTTCTTGTATAGTTTATGTCCATTTCGTTTCCATTTTGCACAAGAACTTTATACATCTGCCCTTCTTTTGTAAAAGCTGTATCGAGTGAGCGCGAGGTGCTCTTAATGGGTCCCTGAGTCATGACGAGCTTTGACTGAGCGAGCTTTGCCCCATTTCCTTGACGAATTCCGTTTGGTGTTAAACGTCCAACCTCGTTCCCTTTGACTGGCTGGTTATTAAATTGCTGATATAATAAATCTGTAAATTGTGCTTCTCTTCGTTTATATCCTGTGGTATCCACGTTCGCAATATTATTACTGATGATATCCATTTGCTTTTGCAATTGTGAAAGTGTATTCGATGCTGTAATCATTACCCGATTCAAGCGTTGCTCCCCCCTTCTAAAAGATGACTATTTCTATATGAGAATAACCATTCTTAAAGCTTTCCAATTTCATTTGCTGCTTTTTCCATGCTGCGATCATAAGCTTGCAGCACCTTTTGATTGGCTTCAAACGCACGATAGGAAGAGAGCATGTCGGTCATTGTCTGATTAATATCGACATTGGAATCTTCCAAGAAGCCTTGCTGGGTTTTGAACTGGATGCCTTCTGTGTTATAAGCACTATTCAACGCAGTCCCGTCCTCTGTCCGATAGAGTCCATCGCCTTCTTTGATTAACTCCAGTGGATTATCAGAATAGCCGATGCCGATTCTTGCTCTGGCACCTGTTTCGTCTGTCACAAGACCAGTATCATTCACTTTAAAATTCTCGCTTGAAAGTTGAATGCGATTTCCTTGATCATCTAAAACATATTGTCCACTTGCCGTTGTTAAAAAGCCTAAACCATCGAGGGTAAAGTTCCCGTTTCTTGTATAATGCGGTTTTCCATCTGCACCTTCAACCGTAAAAAAAACAGAACCTTTTTGCCCATTTTCACGGTTAACCGGCATATTGATATCAATAAGCGCAAGGTCGGTATTTAATCCTGTCTCGCGGGGATCACCCTGAATGAATTTTGGAATGGCTTCCTGCATATAGACACCGGTATTCAATGCACCTACTCGATTATTTACGGGAAGATTTAACCCGCTTTCTGTGGGAATCGTTTTTTGATCGATTCTATTTAATAGCATCGCTGGGAATGCTCTCAAGGAAGCTTGATCCGCCTTAAATCCCGGTGTATTTGCGCCTGCCATATTATTCGAAAGCATCTCTGTTTTGCGCTGCTGGGCCAGCATTCCGGACGCTACGGTATAGAACCCTCTAAACATATCCATCACCTCAGGTAAAATAGAAGCGCACTTTTTTGCTATAATCAGAACCACTTTGCGCTCAAATTGATTTCATTTTATCAAAAATATTACATGAACATTCATTAGACAGATTTTCACTTATATCTATTATAAAAAAGTTTTTTCGAATAAACAGTATATTTTTGCGAAAAAGGTGTCGAAAAAGTAGAAAAAAGCGACCAACATTGGAAAACTATTATGTTTCTGCCAATGCGAGCCACTTTTTCCCTTATATAAATTAACCTAGTCTTCTTTTTGGAAGCTTATCGATGTTATCTAACATCATTCCTGTTCCAACCGCGACACAATCCATTGGATCCTCTGCAACAAGAACAGGAACCTTTAATTCTTCAGCTAAAAGCATATCAATTCCGTGAAGAAGCGCTCCGCCCCCTGTTAAGATAACTCCGCGATCGATAATATCTGCTGATAACTCAGGTGGTGTTCTTTCTAGGACGCTTTTTGCTGCTTGAACGATGACCGCAACAGATTCACGAAGGGCATGCTCAATTTCTTCAGAATGGACTGTAATCGTTCTTGGTAGGCCTGAAACCATATCACGGCCGCGAATTTCCATTTCTTCATGTCGAGAATCTGGGAATACCGTTCCGATATTGATCTTGATATTTTCTGCTGTACGTTCCCCAATTAATAACTTGTATTCACGCTTAATGTATTGGAGAATTTCATTATCAAATTTATCTCCAGCCATTTTGATAGAAGAGGAAGTAACGATATCCCCCATGGAAAGAACGGCAACATCTGTGGTTCCGCCACCGATATCAACGACCATATTTCCGCTAGGTTGGAATATATCCATGCCGGCGCCAATAGCAGCTACCTTTGGTTCTTCTTCTAAGTAGATTTTTTTCCCGCCGCTCTTTTCTGCTGCTTCTTTAATTGCTTTTTGCTCCACACTTGTAATGTTTGTTGGGCAACAAATCAAGATGCGTGGTTTGGAAAGAAAGCCTTTAACATTTAATTTGTTAATAAAATGTTTTAACATTGCCTCCGTAACATCAAAGTCAGCGATAACGCCGTCTTTTAAAGGACGGATAGCTACGATGTTTCCTGGTGTACGACCGACCATTTTTCTTGCTTCCTCACCTACCGCCAATACTTTATTGGTGGATTTATCAATCGCCACAACAGATGGTTCATTCAGTACAATTCCACGGCCCTTTACATGAATCAGTACATTAGCCGTTCCCAAATCAATTCCTATATCCCTAGCAAACATTCCTTAATATCCTCCTTGAGCAAATAGTCCGGTTCGACCTGTGATCACCTAAATTATTAGACTCATATTCAGCAGCATACTCTCGCAGATTTTTATATTCTCTATATGCTTGTTGCCACTTCAACCATGACTTACGGCGCCAACAAGTGAACTACATATTAACTTTTCAAATCATGTGCTACCCTAATTGAATATTCTATCATACTTTGTCAGAAGAAAGTAACATTTTGTCAAATTTTGACCTATCCTATGTCAGATTCGTGGCTTTGCCCTTAGTTTGACCAATTAAGGGGAGTCTAATCTTCTCTTTTGAGGATTGTGAGGCGTTTTTTTATTGAGGGGGATGTTGGACTATAAAACAGGCTTTCCTACATGCCAAAAGTCTAGTCTGGCAAAATATACTCCTTCGCCTGACTAGACTCCGCTTTTCATGGACACAGTTGGGTGCCTCCTCTTTATTGGACAGGCTCCCCTTCCAGTTCTTCTTTCTTATACTTTAGCTTGGTTGCTTCGCCGCCACGTAAATGACGGATGGATTTATGATAATCTAATATTTCCTTTACCTCGTTAGCAAGCTCTGGATTAATTTCAGGAAGCCTTTCTGTCAAGTCTTTATGGACCGTACTTTTGGATACGCCAAACTCCTTCGCAATCACGCGAACCGTTTTTCTCGTCTCCACGATATACTTTCCAATCTTGATAGTTCTCTCTTTGATGTAATCGTGCACACCACTCGCCCTCCCTAAAATGGATGTGAGAAGCGTGAAATGAGACTCTCGCTTTTACCTTCAGACACACCTTCTGCTATTACGAAAAATAAACAGGTCTTCAACGAAATCCTCTTCAAATACTGTTCAAACGATCCCCCACCTCAAACACTCTCTTTATAGGTTTGTAACCATTGTATTAGCTTGGATACGGGATTATGCACGAAAAATCCAATCTGGACAAGGCATTGTATAAATTTTTTGAAAAATAGGACGCTTTAGATCCTTTTCACTCCTATCCTGCCATTAAAAGATCGGTATTCCGTCGTCAAATAATGGCAAATCGACAAAAACTCATTTTTCCACAATGCTTATGTATTTATTCGTCGTTTATTGATCATTTTCCCGACAAATTTCTCGGGAAATATTCATAAATTTCCTTTTTAATCGAAAATTTCCTATCATCTGATAAAATATGAGTTTTTTCCCATTTTTTTATCAGAATTGGGTCTTTTACCACTTTTTCCACCAAAATTTTTATATATATTGTATAGTTATATAGAGATAGAAAATATCTAAAAGTTTCTAGGAAAGGGGTGAATATTGATGAAGCTAAACTCTTTTTTAAAAGTTTTTATAACTTTTATCCTATTCCTTTCCTTTCTTACGCTACTGGAAAGACCAGCAGAAGCCTCGACAACCTATAAAAGTAAAGTGAACGCAACATCGCTGAATGTACGTTCAAAGGCGGGAACGCAGTATTCTGCCATTGGTTCTTTAAAGAAAAACCAAGTGGTTTCCGTCTCTAAAGTATCGGGCAGTTGGTCCTACATAACAGCCGGAAAGACGAAAGGATGGGTTTCATCAAAGTATTTAGCTTATGTTAGCTGGAAGGGGTATGTAAATGCCACATACCTTAACGTACGAAAATCACCAAGTACAAGCAGCGCCAAGTTAACTAGTTTAAAAAAAGGAACTACAGTGACCATTAAGGGTCAGCATGGTAATTGGGGAAAGGTTTATATTTCAAACAAAAAGGCATATGGATGGCTTTCTCTAAATCATATTTCCACAAAACCAGTTTCAGTCGCGACTCCATCAAACACCGTGAAAACCTATTATGTGACTGCAGATGTATTAAATGTTCGCTCATCAACATCTACGTCCTCATCGAAAAATATTCTTTTCACGATTAAAAAGAATGAAGCGGTTCAGGTGACTGCCACACAGGGAAATTGGGGAAAAATCAAAACAAAGGCGGGAAAAACCGGCTGGGCTTCTCTTACATACCTAAGTACCAAAAAACCATCAACACCTCCTGCCAAACCTTCTTCCAATGATCCCTCTTCAAGGTCAATTGAAGATAAAGTCATCGTTTTGGATGCCGGACACGGCGGATATGACCCAGGTGCACTTGGAAAGAAATTTAATGAGAAGACATTAACTTTAAAAGTAGTCCAACAAATTAAATCTCTTCTTGAAAAAGAAGGAACAAAGGTTGTTTTAACCAGATCAACTGATACCTACATTTCATTACCTGCTCGTGTGACCATCAGCCACCAATATAAGGCAGATGCTTTTGTAAGTATCCACTTCAATTCCGGCAGCAAAACAGCTGCGGGAATCGAAACCTTCTATTATTCAAAGAGCAAGGATTACCCATTATCCAACTATATTCGCGAAGTATTAATTGATTACACCGGCATGAAAAATAGAGGAACCAAATATGGCGACCTCCATGTTTTACGGGAAAATAATCAACCAGCTACTTTGTTAGAGCTAGGATTCCTCTCTAATCCAAATGAAGAAACCAAAATTTCAACTACTTCCTACTTTCAAAAAGTTGCAAGTGCAGTCGTTGAGGGTTTAAAAGTATACTTTGAAAATAAATAGGTTGTTATGGACAGGCTATTTGTTTTTAAACGAAAAAAGTCCCGCAGTCATTATTACGACTGCGGGGTTTTTCTATTTTTAAGAATGAAGGTTTGTGCCTTTTACAATTAGGCACCTACTGAATCATTGTTTAGGCTCTCTTCATCAGAGGGGCTATTCGTGTCGACATCTGAGTTATTGGTTTTCACTTCGTCTTCGTCTGTTTGGTTAGATTGATCAGAATCTACTTTTTTGTCAGAAGTTGAATCCTTTGATTCTGGGTCAGTTGCTTTATCAGCACCCTCAGTTGAATTGTCTGTAGCACCGCTGTTATCCACTGGCTTTGTTGTACCAGTGACATCGGCTTCCTGCAAGGCACTGAAAGGTCTGTTAAAATAATCTAACGGATTGACTGGGACGTTGTCTTTGCGAATTTCAAAATGAACATGGATGCCAGCTTTTTCATCAAATTGGCTTTTTCCTGCCTTAGCAAGGGTTTGTCCTTGTTCGATTTGATCGCCTTCCTTCACACTGATGTCCGCAATGGATTGATATTGCGTGATAATGCCTTCATCATGCTCAATCTCAATCACATTTCCTAATAGCGAATCCTCTTTCACGCTTGTAACGGTTCCACTTAATGCGGCAACCACATTAAAGGTTTTTCCGTCTTTTGATTTGATATCAATTCCCGTGCTCGGATAATACGTATTATTATAGACCACCAGAGCATCCTCTTGCTCTTTTTCGCTACCATTCATATCATAGAATTGCTTGTCTATTTCCACTGTATCGGGATTAGTCACAGGCATCACAAAATTTTCCATGGAGCGATTGACCTCAACAGCAGGTTCTTTCTTATTTTTCCCTGCATCCTTAGTAGCCTCATACTTATACTTATCCGTATTTTGATCCTTGCTGATGTTTTGATACCAAAGAACCGCGGTTAGAATGATTGCTGCGCTTGCAATGTATACTGCTGGGAATACCCAACGCTTTTTAAAGAAGCGCTTGAACCCTGCCTTCTGAGAAGATTGTTTCTTTTCTTCCTCTCTCATTTTCATCACCTCAGCAATCATTCTGAACAATTCTGAAAAATTATATACATGGCTTGAAAAAAATTTTTTTTGCTTAGTTTTTGCAATTGGATGACGGATTATTCATGGGGGGTGAATTTTTTTGAAGGGACTGGGGGGTTCGTTCCAGGATTAGGAGGTTCTTTTATCGAGGGTTTGGGGGATGGGCTATTGTTTTTTTGTAGGATAAGGGTTTGGGGGATGGAATCATTGTTTAGTTTCTAGCTTGGGATAAAGGACCGCCAGGATTAGGGCTTGCGAGTTGGAAATTTTTTTGGGCATTCTGAATGTGTGTGACTGGATTAAGTGAATGGACTTAGACTTCTCGTTTGGTTTGAGGGGGATTGATTTTTTATAAGGTAATTTCATTTTAAAAGTAATTTCCGTTGACTTCCGTTTGAATTTATCGTTTATTCGGACACGGAGGAAGGACTCTTTATTATTGATTCCTGCTTGAATGTGAATGAACCACTCTTTCGGACTCCTTTTGCTCGTTTCCCCCGATTCCTGTCCGAATACTCCCAATCTTTCGGACCCGCGAGCTTTTATATTGATAACAGTTTCTCTTCTTTCAATTCGGGTTTTTTCCGTTCCTTCCTCTCCCTGATCAAAAGCTTTTTTTATCAGTCTCCCCTTTTCACACCCATCATTCGCCAGTTGCCTTTATTCTTCCACTTTCTTCACACTAATAACCCCATACCTCCTTCTCCCCCCTCAAAAAAAAGACCAAACCCACCCCAGGTTTGATCTCATGACAATACTCCTTATTTCTTCGCCATAATCTTATTTAAGAAAGGACTTGAGGATGAAACACTGACTCCTTTGTAATAGTATTTGACGATGTCTTTATAGGTTTTGCCGGCCTTGGCCATTCCGTTGGCGCCATATTGGCTCATGCCTACTCCGTGACCGTAGCCTTTGGTTTTGATAATGATGTTTTCTCCTTTACGTTCCCAGCTAAAATCGGTTGACTTGAGGCCTAGTTTTTCGCGGATGTCTTCTCCTTTAAACGTTTTTCCCCCGACTTCCACCTTAGAGACCCGTTTTCCTTCAGTTCTGGCGGTGACGGTTCCGATATTTTGCCCACTTAGTTTTACGCCAAGGATGGTCTCGAATTGCGAGATGGTCATAACCTTTTGACTGTTGAATTTTGGTGAGTCCTTATCCCAGGGGCTTGGGACGCTTGTTAAATAAGGAAATTGATTGCTCCAAATTTCTCCGGAATCCTCTGTGTAGCCGTTACTTGTTGAATAAAAGGTTGCATCAATCAGACTTCCTTGATAAGTAATGATTTCACCACTTGTTGCATGAACGGCATCTTGGATTTTTTTCATTTTCCACTGATAATCCATACCCCATTCCTGCTTTAAGTCGTTTGTGTTTTTAAAAACTTGATGGAGAATAGTATCGGAGACTAGGGCTCCTTGAGGGAGGTTCGATTTCTTGTTGCTCATCAGCTGCTTTACAATATAGGTTCTTGCCGTTAAGGCCTGGGCCTTTAAAGCTTCCATTTCAAAGTCAGCTGGCATTTCTGAGGCTACAACCCCAATGACATATTGATCAAGAGGGAGTCTTTCTAGCTTTTCCTTCTCTGTTCGATAGACGGACACTTCTACGGCTGGTCCAGTTCCTGTCTCTTTGGCCTCCCTCTTTGGTACCTTTTCCTTCGTTAGATTTTCAGTGAACTCCCCGCTCGCCCTTTCACCGGAAAAAGGGATAACGAGTAATGATGGTACCAATAAGGTGACGGTGAATAAAATAATGGCTAGTGTGATGATAGGTTTGATTTTTGTCATGTTTTTGAGCCTCCATACGATGAATATCTCAGGCACACGATTCCTTAAATAAGAATGCCGAGCTCTCTACATTCAATCTTATGGAGTTGGACAAGCATTTATGACATGAAAAAAAACATCCTTTATGCAAAATCAGAGGTTTAATTTTTTGGTTTTTGGACCATATTATTTATATCATTGTTTTTTTCGTAAAATAAAAAACCGCAGAAGCAGCCACTTCTACGGCTCATGATCCATATCATATAAAAAATTATGCGTTTAAATCAGATACAAATGTGTTTGGAACAGTTGGAATTTCATCTGCTTCATTAATACGTTCGATATTTGCACCTAAGTCAGCTAGCTTCTGATGGAAATTGACATAGCCTCTATCTAAATGCTTCAATTCCGTTACGCGTGTCATTCCATCTGCTACTAAGCCAGATAAAATTAAGGCCGCTGCCGCACGAAGGTCAGTTGCAGCTACTTCGGCACCTTGTAGATTAGATGGTCCATTCATAATAACAGAACGGCCTTCAATTTTAATATCTGCATTCATTCTGCGGAATTCCTCCACATGCATGAAGCGGTTTTCAAATACCGTTTCCGTAATCATGCTTGTGCCCTTAGCATGTAATAATAAGGACATCATTTGTGCTTGCATGTCAGTTGGGAAGCCTGGATGCGGCATGGTTTTGATATCCACCGCCTTTAATTCATCAGGACCAATGACACGAACTCCATCATCTTCTTCAATAATCGTAACGCCCATTTCTTCCATCTTCGCAATTAAAGAAGTTAAATGCTCTGGAACGGCACCCTTCACGAGTACATTTCCACCCGTGATGGCTGCAGCCACCATGAAAGTCCCTGCTTCAATGCGATCAGGAATCATGATATGATCTGCACCAAAAAGCACTTTAACGCCTTCAATACGGATTGTTCCTGTGCCGGCGCCTCTTACTTTTGCACCCATTTTATTAAGGAAATTGGCTAAGTCCACAATTTCTGGTTCCTTTGCACAATTTTCAATCGTCGTTGTGCCTTCTGCGAGTGTAGCAGCCATCATAATATTTTCAGTTGCACCAACACTTGGGAAATCCAAATAAACCTTTGCTCCTTGCAGGCGACCCTCTACTTCTGCTTCAATAAAGCCATTCCCAACCTTTACAGTTGCACCCATTGCTTCAAAACCTTTTAAATGCTGGTCAATCGGACGTGATCCAATTGCGCATCCACCTGGCAATGCTACACGAGCACGGCCATTACGCGCTAATAAAGATCCCATAACTAAAACAGAAGCACGCATTTTACGTACATATTCAAAAGGTGCTTCGTTCTTTAACTCTCTAGATGCATCGACAGTGATTTCGTTATTGTTAAACGCGACATCAGCGTTTAAATAGCGTAATACTTCATTGATTGTGTATACATCGGAGAGAGTTGGCACATCACGAATTACGCTTTTTCCATCACTTGCTAATAATGATGCGGCGATAACTGGCAAAACAGCATTCTTTGCTCCTTCTACTTTTACAGAACCGCTAAGCCTTTTTCCGCCGCGGACGATGATTTTTTCCAAGTGTATTCCCCTCCGCGTCCAATATCTATATATTAATATTCAATCGTTATGATTGGGGTTCCAACTACGAAGGTCGTTACCGAGCCCAATCCTTCATTTCTAAGTCCAATTTGCATGTTTATATCATGACTGCTTGAGAAAAGAGATTCTTCAAAAAATGGTGAATAGGCTGAGATCGAAATAAATGATTTTTCCTTTAAGCCTTCGATTTCTTTCGCCTTATATGCTTTCAATAATTTATTTACAGTATTAGGCAATGACGTTTCCATATTATCATTGAATTCGCCTTTTATACAAGAGAAAATTGTGGCATTTCCCCGAAAAATGTCTGAAAGCTTTTCAGGTAATTCACTTTTTAAGAATTGCTTGCTTTTGTTGTCCAAATCCTTTCCCTTTACCTCATATAACAAGTACGTTTCCTTATTGTCATTTGTGAGGGTTGAAAGAATGGTGATGCTTTCTTCTCTATTTTCTCGCGATAGAACGGCTTTCGATTGCCAATGGTTTTGGTCCGTTTCTGCGCTCCATTTCCAATCGGAAAATTGCTGTTGAAGTGTTTTTACATACTTCTTGATTTCTGCTTGATTAGAAACAAATTCCAATTTTTCTCTTGCATGCAGAGACCATCCATTGATAATAATATTTTCGCCTTGAATTCCACTTACTAACGTCATTAAATCCGTATCCGCGCTCGCTTCCTTTGCTTGGATCCCATGGCTTGACAGCAGAAAGCCAATCACAACCATGATTGAAATATAAAGCTTCATTTCTTTCATAGTATGTCTCCTCCCCTTAATACCATTGTTACCAAAGTTTCAGGGGACATACTTGGGAAATGTCGTCACTTTTTGACAATCTCGAAAAGCAGGGTTACTTTTCCAATTTTACTTTAAACACACACAAATTAAATTCTACCTAAATTGGGAAGAAAAAGATACATGTATGAAGGCCTAAATTTTTACCATTTTAACCGATGAATGAATTTTGGCCTTTCAAATCCTTTTAACGAATTCATTTGGTATGTATAAAATCAATGTGATATAGAAATGATCACTATATCACAAGAACTGTCGCTTCATTAAGTCCAATTTTTACCTTTGGGATAAAACTATCTTTGCAGTATTTGTGGTAGTTGCTGGGACCAGAGAAGATAATCCAGGAAAAAGTTACTTACAATCGATCCAAGGGCAATAGACAATAATATAAACAGTAATCTTGCTTGGAATACATGATTTTTCTTTAGCAATCGTTCAAATTGAATCGCTTGCAAAGCCCACCACGCTAAAGCAATAAAAACTAAGTGTGAGAAAATACTTATTAATGCCTGCTGTCCGAAATCAGCCATCATCATTTCTCCCCTCCTTCTTCCATTTTTTCTCCGTAAAAAAAAGAGCCAGATGGCATAATTCTTACATTAGGCTAACCATTTTTTCACCTATATCATTGTAATTTCATCCATCATCATAGGCATCTTCATTCAATCTGCTCCATGATTGATTTTTGATATAACTACCAAAATTTTTCCTGAAAACTCATATCCCAAATACATTTTAGCACCGTTTGATTTAATAGGAAAGTAATCCCACCCCTTTTGAAAAAAATATATGTAAAATATTTTAAAAATATTTCAACTTTGTAAAATTCATCACTTTTTCATGACAAAAATTCGTTTTGAACATAGGTAATTGCTTGACTGCATATACTTATTTTTTCGATAAAAATGAATTTGGGGATAACGGTGTTTTTGGTAGATGTATGAACCGTAGCTGGACTGGCCTATAGATGTTCTCCTCAATGGGCACTTTTGTAGTATCCGGCCTATTAAACTGTCCTTTTGGCAAATCCAATGAACCGCAAGTGCTAACCAAGACATCCAAGAGAATTGGTGTGAAGAGTGTATCAGTGAGAGTTTATTGCTTATTTTACAATTGTAATGCATTTCGATTAAATTCGACATTTATCCTGGGGCCTACCATATTTATACACTTCTTTAGAATATGCAAAAAGAAGGAGGAAACATTCCCCCTTCTTCATTATTTTAAGAAATCCGTAAATTGGTCAAAATTGGAATGCAAGAAGTCTAGCCCGATGTTTGGCATAATTCCGAACAAGAGCGTAGCAATGACACAAATCCCGATGACTATTCCTGTTCCAACTGGTACTTTGATTTCCCCATGATCATGTGGTGCAGGTCTTAAGAACATTTGCGTTAAAATGCCAAAGTAGTAAAAGTAAGATACGACCGTTGTCGCAATCATGACAGATGCAAGAACAAAATGATCCTGAACCAGGGCTCCAATAAAGATATTGAGCTTTCCGATAAATCCTGCCGTTGCAGGAATCCCTGCTAAGGAAAGAATGAAAATCCCCATTGATACCGCTATAACCGGTGATCGACGATAAAGTCCTGCGAATTGACCAATATCCTCGTTATCTGTTGCTTCTGTCATTAATTGAATCACTGCAAAAGCCCCTAAATTCATGAAAAGATAGGCCCCTAAATAGAACCACATCGCATCAAACATCACAAAGGACATGGCGGCAATCGCGACAAGCAGATAACCCGCATGAGCGATGCTGGAATAAGCAAATAACCGCTTGATGTTCCTTTGTCTTAGCGCGACCACGTTTCCGATGATCATTGTGGCGCCAGCCAAGAAAGCTATATAACCCTGCATATTCACGAGTAAGGACACCGAGTTCGGTCCTTCTGAAGGAACATTGGCAAAAATAGATAGGATGACGCGAATGATTATCACAAATCCAGCTGTTTTGGACACTACGCTTAAGAAAGCTGTGACAGGGGTTGGTGCCCCTTGATAAACATCCGGTGCCCACATATGAAACGGAGCTGTAGCAATTTTAAACGATAGGCCGATAAAAATCATCAAAAAGGCTAATCCTAAAAGATAAACCTGCTGCTCATCCATAATCGCTGCTAGCACCTTGGTCATATCATTAAGATTGGTCGTACCCGTTAAACCAAATACATAGCTCATTCCAAATAAAGTGACTGCTGATGAAATACCTCCCGTTATCACATATTTCATCGCCGACTCATTGGACTCAAGCCGATTTTTTCTTATACCTGCTAAGATATAAGAGGAAATGGATAAAAGCTCCAAGCCAACAAATAAGGTGATTAAATCTCCACTTGATGCCATCATCATCGCCCCAAGCAAGGCCGTTAAGAATAAATAGTAGAACTCACCTCTAAATTCCGACATGCCTGTCTTTGGCTGATAACTTATTGCAAGGAGCATAACCAATGCTGCGCCAATTAATAATAAAATTTTGAATGCCTTCGCATAAGCATCTAAGCGGAACGTATTATAAAGAATCGTTACCGTATCATGATGAAGCAATCCTAATAGAGAAGCTAACGCTGCCAGAATTCCTACAAACCCAATCCAGCCTAATATTTTCCGACCCTTTGCCTTAGACGGCATAAATATATCCAATAAGGAAAGAACGGTCGCTACGCCAAGGATGATGAACTCTGGTGTCATCACGCTCCACTTAAATGACAGTAATGTATCTAGATCCATCCTTCATCACCCTCCAATCCCAAGTAAGATAGTCTCAAGTGTGGCTTTCAATGGTTCGCTTAATACACTTGGGTAAACACCAATTAGGACAATCAGTCCAACTAAGACAATGACCGGAACGTATTCAATGGCCCGAATATCATCAAGCCCTTGATAAGAGCGATTGGCTGCTCCAAAGGTCATGCCAAGGACTGCTCGAAGTAAATAAACGGCCGTGATGATAATCCCTAGAGACCCGATGGCAGCAAGAACTGGCATTTCATTGAATAAGCCTAGGAACACCATAAATTCACTAACAAAGCCGGACATCCCTGGTAAGCCAAGAGAAGCCATCGCAGCTGCCAGTAAGAATCCGGATGTTATAGGAAGGGCTTTGGCCATTCCCCCAAGGCGATCGATCATTGAAGTGTGAACACGTTCGTACATGACCCCTACTAAGAAGAAGAGGAGAGCAGAAATTAATCCGTGAGAAACCACTTGGAAAATGGCCCCCTGGATTCCGGCTTCATTCATCGCACCAAGACCCATTAGAACAATGCCCATATGAGAAATGGATGAGTATGCCAGTACCATTTTAAAATCGGTTTGCACTAAAGCTAGGAATGCTCCGTAAAGGAGATTGATAACTCCTAAAATCACAATCAAGACATCTAGCTTTTGAAACTGTTCCGGGAAGATTCCCATTCCAAAGCGGATTAAACCGTAAGCGCCAATTTTAAGTAGGACACCAGAGTGCAGCATAACAATAGCTGGTGGCGCTTGAACGTGAACCCTCAGCATCCAGCTATGCAAAGGGAAAATCGGAAGCTTTACTCCAAATGCAATCAATAAAGCTATGAATAAACCATATTTCATCGATCCAGAAATAGGTGCAATCAGATCAACATTGGGTGAACTCAAAATAGTCTTTAATGATTCAATATTGGTTGTTCCCGTCCTTGCAAACAGGATGATAATCACAATCAAGAGAATCGCAGAGCCAATGCCGTTATAAATCAAGTAGCTGAACGCCGCATTTTCTTTTTCAAAATACCCCCACTTGCCCACAAGGAAGAACATTGGAATTAAGGTAATTTCAAAGAAGATGAAGAAGAGAATTAAGTTTTCGGCTGCAAAGACACCGAGCATCCCGATTTCTAATAAAAGAAATAAGAGAAAGAAGCCCTTCCATTCTTTTTTAATATAAATACCGGCAATGGCTGCGAGAGTTGCCAGAACTGCCGTTAGCACAATCAATACGAGCGAAAAACCATTGACCCCTAGCTCATATTTGACCGCATATAAATTTTCATCTAACACTTGCAAATCACTAAAGCGAATCCAGTCTATTTTTTCGCTAAGTGTTTTTAAACTAGTACCTGCCTGATACTGAATGAAGGCCGTTAGCGCCAAAATCGTTGCTGGCAAGGTTGCAAGAAAACCAACAACCTTGATGGTTGCTTCTCGCGTTTTTGGGATAAATGCAAGGACCACCATGCCAAGTAATGGGGAGAATACAAGCAAAGAAAGAAAATGATTGAGATTCATCGAAAGTACCCCCCTGCCAAAACAAATACCGCCATAATTACCGCTAAACCAACAAAGGCGATGGTTCCATATACTTGAACCTGACCGTTTTGTATTTTTGAACCGATTTTTCCCAGCTTGTGCACGAATACCGCTACCCCTTTAACGATTCCCTCGACAAGGAATAATTCGATATAGCGAAGGAATAGGCTGAAAACCTTTGTCGCATAGATAACCGTATATTCATAAAGTTCATCGATAAAATACTTATTATATAAAATCCCATACACTCCCGGGATCTTCCCTGTAATCCAATCTCTTGCGATAATCTTTTTCCCATAAATGAGCCACGCAAGAAAAATTCCAAGCAAGGAGACACCTGTAGCTAAGAGCATAATCCAAGCAGGCCCTTCCATATGTCCATGTCCTAATGCTTCATTGCCATCCACTAACCAATCCCCTAAGAAGGATCCGAACCAAGGTGTATTCACATAACCGGCAACAATGGCCAAAATCCCTAAAATGAGCATCGGCCCAGTCATGGATGACGGAGATTCATGGACATTCTTCATTTCACTGCGGGCTTCCCCTGTAAACACCATAAAGAAGAGGCGGAACATATAGAACGCCGTGAAAAAGGCGGCGATCACAGCGAGAATGAAGAGCACCGGATGCCCAGCTTCCCAAGCTGCTACTAAAATCTCATCCTTACTAAAAAACCCGGAAAAGAGCGGGACGCCACTAATCGCCAAAGTCCCGATTAAAAAAAGTGGACCTGTCAATTTCAACTTTTTCCATAGACCGCCCATTTTCTCAATATCCTGCGTCGAAACCGCGTGAATCACGCTTCCTGCAGCAAGGAATAATAACGCTTTAAAAAAAGCATGGGTCATTAAATGGAACACCCCTGCTACATATCCAGCGGAGCCAAGGGCGAGCATCATGTATCCAAGCTGACTCACCGTTGAATAAGCGAGTACCCTTTTAATATCCTTTTGCACCAAGCCGATGCTAGCCGCAAAAATGGCGGTAAAGGCACCGACAATCGCAATCGTCAACAATGCTGTTTTACTTGCCGTGAATAGTGGAAATAGAGCCGCTACTAAATAAACCCCTGCGGCAACCATGGTCGCTGCGTGAATCAATGCAGATACTGGCGTCGGACCTTCCATCGCGTCCGGTAACCAAGTATGAAGCGGGAACTGACCAGATTTTCCAACCGCTCCAACAAAGATCAAAATCGCGGTCAGCGTTATCATATTGGTGGAAATAGCCCCTTCATTTACAGCCTGAAAAATTTCCCCATATTCAAAGCTACCAACCTGCCAAAATAGGAGAATCATGCCGATTAAGAGACCAACATCCCCGATCCGCGTCATGATGAACGCCTTTTTAGCAGCTTTCTTTGCTTCTTCTTTATAATAATAGAATCCAATTAATAGGAAGGATCCAAGACCAACAAGCTCCCAGAAAATATAAGTTTGCAATAGATTCGGCGAAATCACCAAGCCTAGCATTGCAAAAGTAAATAATCCTAAATACGCATAGAACACCGGAAAACGTTCGTCGCCACGCATATACCCCTTTGAATACGTATGTATGAGGAGGCTGACGAGCGACACGATGACTAGCATTAATGCATTTAGTTGATTAACTTCAAAACCCGCTGTTAATCCAAGGTCCCCAATTTTCAACCATTCTGCTTCAGCCTTGAAGCTCGGTGCGGTAAACCGTTCAAAGAGTACCAACAGGGAGAACAGAAATGCGCACAATGTGAGCATAATCCCAATATAAGCACTCGCTTCTTTAAGGCGTCTGCCGAACAAAAGCAGGAACAGAAAAGATAAAAGCGGGAAAAGCGGTATGATCCATGCATTCTCCATCAATATCACAATCCCCTTTTTTAGAATGAACAGGACACTTTGCTTGAGCTCCGCTAAATATATACTACGGACTGCGGCTTAGGTTGATGTGCCCTGATTCTTCTGTAGAATGATAATGGAAATTCCATCTATTTTATTGCTTGTTTTTTATGATAGAACGATGATGTTTTGGACTATATTTTCGCTTTGAGCGTGAGGCTGAATTCGAAAGCTTCACGTTTATTAGTGCTGAATACCTATTTATGCGCGAAATTTTGAGTATGTTACTTGGGAAGTTCAATGTTGCTACGCAAAATTAGATGTTGTTCGCGAAAATCACATGTTGCTCGCGACTTTCTTGATTTGTTCGCGATTTTTATATTCCAATTGCCAAAAATCAAAGTTTATTCGCAAAAAATTAAGGTTTATTCGCGACTTTCAATATTTATTCGCGAAAAGTCGGGGTTTATTCGCGACTTTCGAATTTTATTCGCGAAATCATCACTTTTATTCGCGAGTTCCTTATTTATTCGCGAAAACTAGGTTTTGTTCGCGAAAATCACATATTGCTCGCGACTTTCTTGATTTGTTCGCGATTTTTATATTCCAATTGCCAAAAATCAAAGTTTATTCGCAAAAAATTGAGGTTTATTCGCGACTTTCAATATTTATTCGCGAAAAGTCGGGGTTTACTCGCGACTTTCGGATTTTATTCGCGAAATCATCATTTTTATTCGCGAGTTCCTTATTTATTCGCGAAATCTAGGTTTTGTTCGCGAAAATCATATGTTACTCGCGACTTTCTTGATTTGTTCGCGATTTTTAATTCCAATTGCAAAAAATCAAAGTTTATTCGCGAAAAATTGAGGTTTATTCGCGACTTTCAATATTTATTCGCGAAAAGTCGGGGTTTATTCGCGACTTTCGAATTTTATTCGCGAAATCATCACTTTTATTCGCGAGTTCCTTATTTATTCGCGAAAATCACATGTTGCTCGCGACTTTCTTGATTTGTTCGCGATTTTTAATTCCAATTGCCAAAAATCAAAGTTTATTCGCGAAAAATTGAGGTTTATTCGCGACTTTCAATATTTATTCGCGAAAAGTCGGGGTTTATTCGCGACTTTCGAATTTTATTCGCGAAATCATCACTTTTATTCGCGAGTTCCTTATTTATTCGCGAAAACTAGATGTTGTTCGCGAAAATCACATGTTGCTCGCGACTTTCTTGATTTGTTCGCGAAAATTGCAGACTCCCTTACACAAAATAAAAACCTATTCACGAATGCACAACCGAACGCTCCCCATCCCTAATGCTTCATCGAATCCATCTCATCAATATTCACTGTCTTACGATTATGGTATAACGCCATCAGGATAGCCAAACCAACAGCCGCCTCTGCAGCTGCTACTGCCATGGCAAAAAGGGCAAAAATTTGCCCATCAATGGATGGAGCAACACCAAGCTTACTGAAAGCTACTAGATTAATATTGACAGCATTCAGCATTAATTCAATTGAAATAAGAACAATCACCGTATTTCTTTTTGTCAACGCTCCGTAAAGCCCGATGCAAAAAAGAATTAAGGCTAGTGCCAGAAAGGCTGAAAGTGGGACGGAATTCATTTTTTATCCGCCTCCTTTTTATCATCTTTTTTCGCCAAAATAATCGCTCCAATTAAGGCCACAAGTAAAACCACAGAGGTGAGCTCAAATGGAATGATATATTTTGAGTAAAGCGCCACACCAATTTGCTCTGTATTGTTGACATGTAAATCGCTCGCGGCTGGAGATAAATCGAGATCATAAATGCCGATATAAACGGCCCAGCCAAATACAAGGACTCCAACAAATAGAAGGATTCTCTTGAATAGGCCACTTTTCTCCTCTTCTTCGTCATTATGCCGCGTGAGCATGATGCCAAAGAGCATGATAATGGTAATGGCACCAGAATATATGAGAATCTGTACTGCTGCGACAAACTCAGCTGAAAGCAAGATGTAAATGCCAGCGATACTGACGAAGGTAAAAACAAGAGCCACAACCATATGAACAACCTTTGTCAGGTTGATTAAAAGCACGCCACCGATGACTGCGACTAGTGCCAAAGCCATAAACGCTATAAATTCACCCGATATTGTCATGGTTTATTCACCTTCCGTATATTTTCATCATTTTCATCTAACCACTCAAGATTTTTAAACAATTGATCTCGACTAAATTCAGCAAGCTCAAAATTATTGGTCATAATAATAGCCTCAGTTGGACAAACCTCGGTACATAAATCACATAAAATACAAATTTCAAAATTAATGTCATACGTATCAATTATTTTTCCCTTTTTCGTTGGATCCGGGTGCTTTTTCCCTGTTAATTGAATGCAATCGGTTGGACAAATATTTGAGCACTGATTACAAACAATACATTTTTCCGGGTAAAATTTCTGAATCCCACGAAAACGATCCGGAAGTGGAAGCGGCTCATTCGGGTAATCATACGTGACTTTTTCCCTCGCTAAGTTCTTCAGGGTATATTTCAAACCCTTCGCTAATCCAAGCACATCACTCACCCCTTATGCGAATGTTTTCGTAAAAACGGTCCATTCCCTTATCTGTTTATAAAAAACACAAACCTATCGATTCGATTAAAATAAATTCACGATTTCTTTAATGATGGCAGTTAAGAAAATATTCGCCAATGCCACTGGTAATAGCACTTTCCAGCCAAACTCCATCAATTGATCGGCCCGCATCCGCGGGAAGGTTACCCGAATCCAAATGAGGAAAAAGACCACCGCGCTAAATTTCAATGCAAACCATACAGCCCCTGGAATAAAGCCTAAAAACGGTAGGGGCAGCCAGCCGCCTAAGAAAATAACCGTAATTAAGGAAGCCATCGCAAAGAAATACACATACTCTGAAAGCATAAAGAATGCCCAGCGGAAACCGGAGTATTCAGTATGGAATCCGGCAATAAGCTCTGATTCCGCTTCAGGAAGATCAAATGGAACCCGGTTTAATTCAGCAACTGCTGCAATGATAAAAACAATAAATGCAATTGGTTGAACAATGATAAACCATCCATGTTCCTGCGCAGCGACAATTTCATTTAAATTCAAGCTGCCTGATAATAAAATAACTCCTAATACACTCATCACGAGTGGAATCTCATAAGAAATCATTTGAGCCGCTGCCCGCATTCCACCTAAGAGGGCATACTTGTTATTTGAAGCCCAGCTACCTGTCACAATTCCAATCGTTGAAAGTCCTGAAATCGCAATATAATAGAGAAGACCTACCCCAATATCTGCAAATTGCAGTTTATCTGTAAAAGGAATCGTTGCCAGCACCATAAAAGCAGGTGCAAAGGCAATAACAGGTGCGAGGATAAACAATGGTCTGTCGGCAAGCTTTGGTATCGTATCTTCTTTTAATAAAAGCTTAAGCACATCCGCTACCGTTTGTAATAAGCCCCATCGTCCACCGACCTGATTCGGACCATGCCTGAGCTGCATAAATCCCATTACTTTCCGCTCTGCAAGAATGGCATATGTAACAAATCCAAGGACAACAAAAAGAAGGATAACAGCCAGTAAAAAGAAAATTCCAAAATTCATTAAACCAGCCTCTGAATGCAATAATTCTTCAATCATTAACCGTCAACCTCCCCTAGAACAATATCAATCGCTCCTAAAATGACAATTAAATTCGCGATATTTTGTCCTTCTAATAATTTAGGAAGAATTTGTAGATTATAAAAAGACGGTCTTCTGAATTTCAAGCGATAAGGTTCTTTTTTACCGTCACTAGCAATATAGCAACCGATTTCACCTCGAGGAGATTCAATTCGGACAAATGCTTCCCCCTTTGGTGCCTTTATAATTTTCGGTACCTTTGCTAGAATTGGTCCTTCTTCAGGGAACTGTTCAACTGCTTGTTCTAAAATTTTCAATGATTCTTCTATTTCGTCTAAACGGCAATGATATCTTGCCCATGCGTCTCCGCCGGTTTGAACCGGAATATCAAAATCAAATCGATCATAAATAGAATATGGCTCATTTTTGCGAAGATCCCATTTCACGCCGGTGCAACGGAGATTCGCTCCACTTAAGGAATAATTCAATGCATCTTCCTTTGTATATTTTCCAACACCCTTGACACGGTTCATAAAGATTTCATTTCCCGTCACTAAATCATGATAGCCTTTCAGCTGCTCGCGCATATAAGGAATGAATTCTTTCACCTTTTCAATCCAACCTTCAGGTGCATCCCATTTAACTCCTCCTACACGCATGTAGTTAAAGGTTAGCCTTGCTCCGGATAATTCATTCAGCATGTTAATAATCATCTCGCGTTCCCGGAAGGCATACAAAAACGGACTGGTTGCCCCAATATCCAGCAGGAATGTACCCCACCAAACGAGATGGCTTGCAACCCTTCCTAATTCCATCGCAATAACGCGTAAATATTCAGCCCGATCTGGTATTTCTAAGCCCATCATCGTTTCTACAGCATGACAGAGAACATAATTATTGGTCATGGCAGAAAGATAATCCATCCGGTCTGTATATGGAATAATCTGTGTATATTGAAGGTTTTCTGCTAATTTTTCCGTCCCACGATGCAAGTAACCAATCACAGGCCTTGCTTCTTTGATAATTTCTCCATCAATTTTAATCACAAGACGAAAAACTCCGTGTGTACTAGGATGCTGGGGTCCTACGTTTAACAGCATTTCTTCTGTACGTAACACTAGGCTACACCTCCACATCATAAGGTTCATAGTCTTTGCGCAGAGGATGCCCCACCCAGTCTTCACCAAGTAAAATACGATTTAAATTAGGGTGCCCTTTGAATTGAATTCCTAATAAATCGTAAGCTTCACACTCTGGCCAATTCGCCCCTGCCCATAACGGCATTAAGGATAAAATGGTTGGCTCTGCACGATCAATCTTCACCTTCAAAGCAACAGATTGTTGGTTCTTATACGAGTACAAATGAACATACACTTCCATATGTGACTCAAAGTCAGAACCATGAAGTTCTGATAAGTAATCAAAACTAAGTTGTTCGTTAAACTTTAAAAATTCAGCAATTTTATAATAGGATTCCGGCTTTGCTACAAGAGTCGGAACATCTTTAGAGAGTTTATTAATATAAGAGTCTTCCAAAACATCTTTTCCGAGATGCTCTTCGATGACTTTGACATATTTATCAAGATAAGGCTGATTTTTCGAAGGCGTTTGTTCCTCAGCCGAAACCTCCGCTTTTGCACCAGCACCTGCTGCTTTGGCCTTTGCTGCTGCAGCTGCCTTTGCTTTTGCTGCTGCTATCGCTTTTGCTTTCGCATCATCCGTAGCCCCATCTGCGGCTTGCACGGCTGCCTTTGCTTTTGCGGCCGCTGCTGACTTTGCCTTGGCCGCTGCTACTGCTTTTGCTTTAGCTGCTGCTATCGCTTTTGCCTTTTCATCTGCTGCTGGAGCTTCATCTGTCTGTTTGGCCAATGCAGCCGCTTTTGCTTTTGCCGCTGCTGCTGCCTTTGCCTTCGCTGCTGCGGCTGCTTTTTTCTTCGCTAAATCTAAGTCCTCTTCCTCAGTCCCTGTTTTCGGAACAGACTCTGCGGCTACCTTTGCCTTCATCTTTGCAAGCGCCTCTGCTTTAGCCTTTGCTGCTGCAGCCGCCTTCTTCTTCGCTAGATCTAAATTCTCTTCCCCAGCCCCTGTTTCCGGAACAGACTCTGCGGCTTCCTTTGCCTTCATTTTTGCAAGCGCCTCTGCCTTAGCTTTTGCTGCTGCAGCCGCCTTCTTCTTTGCTAGATCCATCTCATCTTCATTAGAAGCCTCTTGTGCTATTTCTACTTTTTGTACCTCTACATTATTCTCACTAACATCTTCACTTTTTCTATCGTTTATAGCTTGTTTTTCAGCTAAACGTTTCATCGCAAGCTCCTTTGCCTTCTGAGCCGCTTCTTTTTTTAACTGGTCTAGATTCTTCTCTCCACTCATGGATTAAATCACCTTCTTCCCAGTCTTTGCCTCATACCGAATCTTTTCCTTTAATTTATTAATGCCATAAATTAAAGCAGCAGGGTTTGGTGGACAACCAGGAATATACACATCCACCGGTACAATCTGATCGGCACCCTTAACAACCGCATACGACTTCACATAAGGTCCGCCAGCCGTCGCACAAGAACCCATCGCAATCACCCATTTCGGTTCAGGCATTTGATCATATAATCTTCGCAAAATCGGCGCCATTTTCTTCGTCACCGTACCAGAAACAATCATAACATCCGATTGCCTCGGAGAAGTCCTAAAAAAGGAACCAAAACGATCCAAGTCATAATGGGCGCCCCCAACCCCCATCATCTCGATGGCACAACAAGCAAGCCCGAAGGTCATTGGCCACAATGAATTACTCCGCGCCCACGCTTTAATTTGTTCTAAGGTCGTAATAAACACATTTCGCTTAAGCTCTTCCATTTCATCCATTGAAAGTCCATCCAACTTTAAATCCATTTCAACACCTTCTTCCTCCATGCATAGATGAGACCAATCAAAAGCATAACAACAAAAATCGTCATCTCAATCAACGCAAAGATTCCAAGCTTCTCATAAGCAACCGCCCACGGATACAAAAAAACAGTCTCCACATCAAAAATAACAAACATGAGACCGAAAATATAATAGCGGACATTGAACTGAACACGCGAATCGTGAAACGGCTCAATTCCGCTCTCATAAGTGGTGTACTTCGCCTCACTAGGCTTATAAGGACGCAACAACTTCCCCAAAAACAAAGCCACCACAGGCAACAAAACCCCAAGACATAGAAAAATAAAAACAATCAGATAATTATTCTGATATAAATTTAAAAACTCCATGCCCATCCCCTCCAATGCCTAAATATTCTCTACTTAAAAATGTAACCGAATACATTATAGCACCCTTCCAAAACCATGTCGACAAACCCAAAACTATTTATGGAAAATCTTCCGCCAGCAACTTAAGAGTTTATGCAGCGTTCGTGAGCGCGCTCACGAAAAGCGGAATAAACTCTTAAGTTGCTAGCCGCAGCGTCAGCGGAGGCGTAGGTGCGTCAGCACCGGCGGAAGATTTTCCATCGCACTAGCCCCGGTGTCGACATGGTCCCCCTCTCCCTGAGCGTTTGCGTGATCTCGAATGATTCAACCTCCCCGAATCCACCCCCAGAGATGACGCATAAGCGAACCCTCCTCATCCCATATAAATAAGTCCAAATTATTTTGCACGTGATCTGGAGCGCCAGTGGAAGATGACGTGCCCCCCTCAAAGGTTCGCAAGAACCCATCCTCCCCACTCACTCCATTTACCACCGCAGTATCAACAAAAACATCATCGCGCCAGCACCGACGAAAGATTTTCCATCGCACTAACCCTTGCACGTCGACATGGTACCCCCTCCCCCTGAGCGTTTGCGTGATCTCGAATGATTCAACCTCCCCGAATCCACCCCCAGAGATGACGCATAAGCGAACCCTCCTCATCCCATAAGTAATAGTCCAAACCAAATCGCACGTGATCTGGAGCGCAGCGGAAGATGACGTGCCCCCCACATAGGTTCGCAAGAACCACAAACCAAACCCCAAAAATTAAAACAACCCCACAATCTATACATACCCCACTACCCAATATTAAAAAATACAACAAAATACCCTCCACCTATTCCAAAACCCAATATCCCCAAAAAACAAGAGTAAAAATAAATAACGGGTTCCGTTAACTATCGCAAACATTAAAAATGTAATGCAAAATGACCTTCAAATTGTATGGTAATTTGTAGGTCTATTTTTGTTGATATAAGGGGATTTCGATCATTATTTTTGGAGAATATGTAGGGCAATTTATATATTAAAATGTAGGGGTACAATATCCAGTGTACCGCAGCAAAATACACTACATTTTTACTTGCAAATGGATATACAGAAAAATATTGTTTTTTTAAATTTAAGGTTAGCCTCTGCTAGATTAGTACTGAATGTTGATTTTACTGTGTATGAAAAATAAACGAAAAAATTCCGTCTATATTGGGAAATACCCATATTTCCTTACAAATAAGAGGAGTTTTTCCGTTTATATTATCCAAATCTTTGTATTTTGTCTTATTTAGAGCAGTTAATCGGAATATCTCCGCTTATATCTGCTTCTTAAGCTTCCTCTATATACATTAGCAGGAAATTCTCCGCCTATGTATTCTCATACCTACACGAAATCGATAAGGAGAAGGCGAAAATGGTTTGTAAACTTCTTAATGAGCATAATTCGCAATCCGAAGAATTAGTCTTACCATTTGTCCTACATTTTCTAGTGAAAAAGGATTACATTTTGGTTTGCATTTTCCTGTGTAAATTGACGTTTTGCGATAGTTACGGAACCCGTTAAAAAATAAATACAATCTCTATACAATTTCCCCACACATAAAAGAACTTCCCCCAAGATTCCTCCTAGACAAAACCCCATCCACAATGTAAGATAATCTATAGAGGATCAACAGATAAAAGGACCGCGAAGGTGCTGGGACGGTAGCTCTCAGTTTCCCTGCCTAGAGGGACTGCAAACAATGCTAGGAACTTTCTGCTTGCTACCACATTGTACAGGATAACACTGTACATGTTTTCAATTCTTCATGTACATCAGGATATTTTTACAATATCTTGCATACACTGTTAGGACAACGGGACGGCAGCTCTCGTTTCTCTGCCCAGGGGGAGCTTAAAAAAAGCTGGGAACTTTAGCTTGCTGCCAATTATTTTAACATTCAAAGCTCTTGATTTTAATAAATCAAGAGCTTTCATTTTTTTAGGGGAAAAAGAAGATGTTGGATATCCATACGTTCGCTAATTTAACTCGAAACCCATCCATAAGTGAAATATCATTAAAATTACTTCAAGACTATTATGAATACTATTTATTGCATCATACTTATGAATATCATCTGCAGGATGGAAATATTGTCTCTTGGCAGTTTCTAGAAAAGGATTTCTGCCATCTATTAGGAATTAAGAAGATTATTGAAAAAGCTCTTCACCCCTCACAACACCATAATTATTATGGAACAAAAGGATATCAGAACGTTAAAAACGGAAAAATTGACTTCAAACATCTCAAAAAGACAGGCGGAAATACCCGTTTCAAGAGCAGCAAAGATAAAATAGTGTTTTTCTTCCTCTTACATCGAATAGTCGAAGCACCACACTCTAATATCTTCGTTGATTATATTGGAAAGCCAGGAACAAGGGTGAACGTAAAATTTTTAGTCTATGACCTATGCGAATCAGGTGTAGGTCATTTAGGAATAAGTATTGATAAGAAAACTGGGCTCTATTTCCCCCAATTCTATATGACAGAACGAATTAATGAAACATCCAATGGACTGTCTCTAATAGAAGGCAGAAAGACCATTGGCGTTAAAAAAGTAATAATAAAGAAATAAAGTGACACCCATGAATGGGTGTTTAATTTTTTTACAATTCCTTTTCTTAAGGACCAACAACAGAATAAAAACAACTGTAACTTGAGACTTAACGTAATCATTCATACGAAAAATGGCCCAAACAATGTAAGTCAAAAATGGCATGATTCCCACCACAGTCTGATACTCTTGACCATAATGATTAGTTGTTATATCAGAATAATAAATACCCAATAATATTACACTATTGGGTATTCTTGATGGCATAAGGGACCTATCTCTGTGTGTACCACCCAATCAATATTGCAGGACAAGGGACCTGTCCCTGTGTACCACCAACCAACAAAAAAACACCTTCTGACCTGATTTTCATCAAATCGGAAGATGTTTTATTCGCTTAACATTATCTTTTTTCAGCCACTGATATACGGTTGATTGCACGTTGCAATGCAAGTTCTGCGATTCTGAAATCGACTTCTTCTTTATGCGTATCTTGAAGTCTACCTTCAGCACGCTCTTTTGCACGAATAGCACGATCGATATCGATTGCTTCTGCCTTTTCTGCAGTTTGTGCAAGAATCGTCACTTGATCTGGGCGCACTTCTAAAATACCACCGCTAATGGCAATATACTCATATTTCCCATCTTTTTTCAGACGGACAGAAGTAATTTCGAGCGGTGCCACCATTGAAATGTGACCAGGCAAGATTCCTAGCTCACCGCTTTTAGCCTTTGTGATTACCATTTCAACATCTGATTCATACACTGGGCCATCGGGAGTAACAACACTGACTTTAATTGTCTTCATTTTTTACCCTCCTGTCCCGAAATTAGACTTCTACACCCATTTTCTTAGCATTCTCGACTGCTTCTTCAATACGACCAACTAAACGGAATGCATCTTCAGGAAGGTTGTCATGCTTACCTTCAAGAATTTCTTTAAATCCTCTAACTGTTTCTTTTACTGGTACATAAGATCCTGGTTGACCTGTAAATTGTTCAGCCACGTGGAAGTTTTGGGATAAGAAATTTTGGATACGACGCGCGCGGTCTACGACAAGTTTATCTTCATCAGACAACTCATCCATACCTAAGATCGCGATGATATCTTGTAACTCTCTATAACGTTGTAACGTTTGTTGTACTCGACGAGCAATATCATAATGTTCTTCCCCTACAATATCAGGTGACAATGCACGTGAAGTTGAAGCTAGTGGGTCCACCGCTGGATAAATACCCATTTCAGAAAGCTTACGCTCAAGGTTCGTTGTTGCATCTAAGTGAGCGAAAGTCGTTGCTGGAGCTGGGTCAGTATAGTCATCGGCAGGTACATAAATCGCTTGGATTGATGTAACAGAACCTTTATTTGTTGATGTAATACGTTCTTGCAATCTACCCATTTCAGTAGCGAGGGTTGGTTGGTAACCAACGGCAGATGGCATACGACCAAGCAACGCTGATACCTCAGAACCCGCTTGAGTGAAACGGAAAATGTTATCAATGAAGAAAAGAACGTCTTGTCCTTCTTCATCACGGAAAAATTCAGCCATGGTTAGTCCTGTTAAAGCCACACGCATACGAGCACCAGGCGGTTCGTTCATCTGACCGAAAACCATCGCTGTTTTCTTGATAACGCCAGAGTCTGTCATTTCCCAATAAAGGTCATTTCCTTCACGAGTACGTTCTCCAACGCCGGCAAATACGGAAATACCACCATGTTCTTGAGCAATGTTATTGATTAATTCCTGAATTAATACGGTTTTACCAACACCGGCACCACCGAATAGACCGATTTTTCCCCCTTTGATATATGGAGCAAGTAGGTCTACTACTTTAATACCCGTTTCAAGAATTTCAACCTCAGTTGAAAGTTGTTCAAATTTAGGTGCTTCTCTATGAATGGAATCACGACGAGCGTCTGCAGGTAGTGGTTCATTTAAGTCAATATTGTCTCCTAATACGTTGAATACACGTCCAAGTGTAACGTCCCCAACTGGAACAGAAATTGGCTTTCCAGTATCTTCAACCTCAATGCCACGAGTTAGTCCGTCAGTAGAGGACATGGCAATAGTACGTACTGTATCGTCACCTAAGTGAAGAGCAACTTCAAGTGTTAGGTTGATGTTAACTTCAGATTCGTTAGACGCTTTTTTTACAATTTTTAAAGCATTATAGATCTCTGGAAGTTGACCACTTTCGAACTTTACGTCAACAACTGGACCCATAATTTGAAGTACGCGTCCTTTGTTCATCTTTTTCCCTCCTAACGTTTTCTACACAAATAAACAATCCTGGAAAAGACTTTTCCAATCACGAATTTGCATTTTGACAAAAGAATTTATTCTAACGCTGCAGCTCCACCAACAATTTCAGTGATTTCTTGCGTGATTGCAGCCTGACGAGCGCGGTTATACATTAAGCTATAGTTACCAATAAGCTCAGTTGCGTTGTCAGTTGCATTACTCATTGCAGTCATACGCGCAGCATGCTCACTAGCCTTACTATCTAAAAGTGCACCATATATCAAACCTTCTGCATATTGTGGTAAAAGCACATCAAGGATTTCCTCCGGTGACGGCTCAAATTCATATGTAGCGACCGGTTTTGATGAAGATGATACATCGGAATCAGTGAGTGGCAATACTTTTTTCTCCGTTACTTCTTGCTGGATCGCACTGACAAAATGATTGTAATACATATACAATTCATCAAAAGCCCCATCAGCGAACATGTGAATCGTTTGATTTACCGTTGCTTTAATGTCCTCAAATACAGGCTGGTCAGCAATCCCCGTTACATCAAGAATTACGTTCATATTACGTTTCACAAAAAAGTCCCGACCCATTCTTCCAAGTGCAATGATGACATATTCATCTTTTGATTTATGGCGTTTTTGAATTCTTTGTAACACAAGACGTAAAACATTACTATTAAAAGCCCCGGCCAAGCCACGTTCTCCAGTAATGACAACATAAGCTGTCTTTTTAATTGGACGGGCAACAAGCATGGGATGTTTCACACCCTTACTTCCGGCTGCAACAGCTGCGGTTACTTCCTGAACTTTTTCCATGTAAGGGACAAAAGCTTTCGCATTTACCTCTGCACGGTTAAAGTTGGAAGCCGAAACCATTTGCATGGCTTTAGTAATTTTACTCATATTCTTCGTTGAAGCAATTTTATTTTTCAAATCACGTAATGATGCCATAGGTTCTCACCACCCTTACCAAAGAATTGTCCAGTTCAAGGTCTAGCCCCATCCTTTTTATGACTCCCAAGAAAGTCTTGAGGAAAAAGTGAGAGGGGCTAAAAACGAAACCCATTAAACTCCTAATGTCAGATCCTTATTACTCAGAAACTGCGAAAGACTTTTTAAATTCATTAATCGCAGCGGCAAAATCTTCATCAGCAGGAAGATCCTTTGTTGCGACAATAGTGTCTAACAATTCTTTGCGGTTATGACTTAACCATGCAAGGTATTCCGCTTCGAAACGACGAATATCTTGAACAGGAATATCATCTAGGAATCCACGAGTAAGGGCGTAAAGAATAGCCACTTGCTCTTCAACTTTTAATGGTTTGTTAAGATCTTGTTTTAATACTTCTACAGTACGTGCCCCACGAGCAAGTTTTGCAAGTGTTGCTTTATCTAAGTCAGATCCGAACTGTGCAAATGCTTCTAACTCACGGTAAGACGCTAAGTCCACACGCAGTGTACCAGCAACCTTTTTCATCGCCTTGATTTGTGCGGATCCACCTACACGAGATACAGAAAGACCTGCGTTGATCGCCGGACGTACACCTGAGAAGAATAGATCGGATTGTAAGAAAATCTGACCATCTGTAATAGAGATAACGTTTGTTGGAATATAAGCTGAAACGTCACCAGCTTGTGTTTCAATGAAAGGTAGAGCTGTGATTGAACCAGCGCCTTTCGCGTCACTTAATTTAGCTGCACGTTCTAATAAACGTGAATGCAAGTAGAATACATCCCCTGGATATGCTTCACGACCTGGAGGACGACGTAATAATAAGGAAAGTTCACGATAAGCAGATGCTTGTTTTGTTAAGTCATCATATACGACTAACACGTGTTTTCCGTTATGCATAAATTCTTCAGCCATTGATACCCCAGCATATGGAGCTAAGAATAGCAATGGAGCTGGTTGTGATGCAGATGCTGTTACAACGATTGTATAATCTAATGCGCCATTTTTACGTAAAGTTTCGACAACTCCACGAACGGTAGATTCTTTTTGTCCAATCGCTACATAGATACAAATCATGTTTTCGTTCTTTTGGTTAATGATGGTATCGATCGCAACAGATGTCTTACCTGTTTGACGGTCCCCAATAATTAACTCACGTTGTCCACGTCCGATTGGTACAAGGGCGTCAACCGCTTTGATACCAGTTTGAAGTGGCTCGTGTACGGATTTACGATCCATTACACCAGGAGCATTACTTTCAATTGGACGAGTTTTTGTTGTATTAATTGGTCCCATTCCATCAACTGGTTGTCCTAATGAGTTAACAACACGTCCGATTAATTCTTCCCCAACAGGAACCTCCATGATACGACCAGTACGACGAACCTCATCACCCTCACGAATTTCAGTGAAAGGTCCTAAAATAATAATACCGACGTTATTTTCTTCAAGGTTTTGCGCCATACCCATAACGCCGTTTGAAAATTCAACAAGTTCTCCAGCCATGACATTGTCGAGGCCATGAGCACGAGCGATACCGTCACCAATAGAGATAACCGTACCTACATCACTCACTTGAATTTCAGACTGATAGTTTTCAATTTGCTTTTTTATCAGCGCGCTAATTTCCTCAGCATTGATGCTCATGAGTTTCACCCCTATCTTCCAATCTTAGCCTAGCAATTGACGTTGCAGACGATCAAGTTTTCCTTTAAGGCTTCCATCTAAAATACGGTTGCCGATACGAATCTTGATTCCGCCTAGCAAGTCAGTATCCACAATATTCTTGATACGAAGAGATTTTTTTCCAACTTTTGCTGCATATGAGGAAGAAAATGCTTCTTTCTCCTCATTCGTTAAAGGACGAACGGAATAAACTTTGGCATCCGCAATCCCTTTTTCTTCATTTGTTAGTTCAAGAAAATCGTAAGCGACATCGGCAATCATATTTTCGCGATGTCGATCGATTAATAACTTTAATGTATTTAATACATAAGGATTAACATTAGCAAACGCAGTTGCTAGAATCTCTTTCTTCTTTTCTTTCGTAAGCTTGGGAGATTTCAAAACTGCTTGTAAATCCTCATTATTTCTAACGGCTTCTTGCACTACACGCAGTTCTTCTTCCAATTGATCCAGAATCTGATGTTCTTTCGCGATTTGGAAAAGAGCGAGCGCATAGCGTCTTGCTACAGTTGAGCCCATCATCGCTCTTCTCCTGCCTCTTGAATATATTCATTAATAAGTTTTTCTTGATCTTCCACTGATAATTCTTTTTCAATTACTTTAGAAGCAATCAATACAGATAGAGAAGCCACTTGATCGCGAATAGCGGCAACGGCTTTTTCCTTCTGCTGCTCAATTTCAAGCTTCGCAGATTCCTTCACGCGTTCAGCTTCAGTTCGTGCTAACACAATAATTTCATCACGTTGGACATCCCCTTGCTTCTTCGCGTTTTCAATTAGATTTTGGGCTTCAAGACGAGCTTCTTTAAGAATGCTTTGTTGCTCATCAAGGAGCTTTTTCACTTCTAAGCGGCTTTGTTCAGCCTCATTAATTTCATTAGCGATATGCTCTTCGCGTTGTTTCATAATGCCCATTAATGGACCCCACGCAAACTTTTTAAGCAATGCTAACAAGATTAGGAACATTGCTAATTGGAAAATGATATCTCCAAAATTAACCCCATGAGTAGCCTGTTCAGCTGCACCTAAAACTAAACTGCTTGTTAACATTTACGATTCACTCCCTTCAAGAGTCGTTCACTTACGAAAACAACAATGATTAAAAACGTTTGTATTCTGTTAAAACAATATTGTTATTTTGAAATAATAGGCATAAAGGAATGGCGAAGTTTTTATGAAAGACCTTCGCCATTTGAACTTTTATTGATAAATTAGCGTCCAAGAACCATGAACGCAATAACTACCCCGATAATCGGTAACGCTTCAACTAACGCAACCCCGATAAACATTGTAGTTTGAAGCATACCACGAGCTTCTGGTTGGCGAGCGATACCTTCAACTGTACGACCTACGATTAAACCATTACCAATACCGGCACCTACTGCTGCTAACCCGATTGCAATTGCTGCTGCTACAAGACCCATTATAAAGTTCCTCCTTCAAATGTATAAATTAAGATATATTTTTTGTTCAAAGTTTGAACAGGTTTATTATTAATGGTCATGACTCACTTTGTGAGACAGATAAACCATTGTTAACATAGTAAAGATAAATGCTTGGATACTACCAACAAAAATTGAAAAACCTTGCCATACTAATGTTAATGGAATGGCAGCTATAAAACCTAAAATGCTAATTTTGGCAAGACTTCCTGCTAAAAGCGAAAGAAGCAGCTCACCTGCGTAAATATTACCGTAAAGCCGCAAACCTAGTGTTAATGTGTTTGCAAACTCTTCAATAATTTTTAACGGGAATAAAAAAGCCATTGGGCTGAAAAAGCCTTTTCCATATTCCTTTGTCCCTTTTAGCTTCACACCATAATAATGGGAAAGCCCAACAATCATAACTGCTAATGTTAAAGTAACAACTGGATCAGCTGTTGGTGATTTCCACCATAATTTGCCATCAATCACAACTGAGAACGGAAGCCCCAGCATGTTTGAGACAAAAATATACATGATCAGAGTAATTCCTAATACGTGGAATCGACCCCCATCCTTCCAATCCATTGCACTATTAATAAGATTCTTCACAAAATCCATGACCCACTCAAAGAAGTTTTGCATTCCGGTAGGTTTTAAAGCTAGCTTTCGAGTTGAAATAACTGCAATAATGAACACTATCGCACTAGCAACTGTTATCATTAGCACATTTGCTAAGTTAAAGGTAAGTCCCAAAAATTCAACTAACGGAGCCTCATGATTCACAATATTCACCTCTCTTCCCGCTATTTACGTTTCTGAAAAGTCTGAAAAAACAAATCTATCATAATGACCACATAAGTCGTCATTAATCCCAAAATCACGCTTATAAGATGAAAGTATTCAGGAAACTTCAATGCGATGGCTACTCCAAGTACAGCTGCAAACATTCTCAAAAACATTCCAAGAGATCGCGCTTTTTTCCCTTGTACGACAGCATCGCCGAATTTTTGCACTCTACTAGCCATTGACCACAAATTAAAAAGGCTTAAGCTTGTACCCAAAATAAGCCCCAAAAAAATGGTTTTATACGACGTAAATCCCCAGCCTAAAACATAGAAAGACAATAGGAATAATATGTATTTGCGCTCCCGTATATACATGGCATGTAGTTCTGGCATGATTTATTCTCCTGAAAAGAAATGTCGAATTAAGCGAAGCATTGCATAGATACCTGTAGCTAATCCAAGTAGTAAACCAATAATAAGAAAAAGAGGTTCAGTCCCTATCAATCCATCTAACCATCTTCCTAGGAAGATACCAATGAGAATGGAACCTACTAATTGGGATAATATCGCAGACATTAATGCCATCGCTTGGAACGGGTGGCGATTCTTGTTATTCATTAAAAACGCATCCTCTCCAATAGAGAGTGGGAGAACTATTTTCCAGCAAAAAAAAGTGGAAAATCTAGTAGAATCAAGATTGAAAACCCTATCACCGATATCCTTTGTAAGCATACAATAGGTAGTTGTCAATGTCAATGCGTTTACCCCCAAAAAGTTTACAGACTAGTTTGTAAACTTTTTTTGTTCACAAAATATCCATAATATTATTGGTTTCCTTATTGAAAGTTATGTTAATCCAGTAACCCCCACTAATTGAAATATTTCCCTATTTCCTCACCAACCTTATATTTAGATATTATCTTCCTTTTCGTCATTTTTCGCAAATATTTTTCAGTATTTTATGATTGTCAAGGAACTTTTTTGTTAACTTTGTTAACTATATTTTGTCGAGATTGACAATTCTATTCATTTCTTGGAATTGTTGTAAAAAAACAGACCCAAAACTGGGTCTGTTTCATTGATATTCATCAGGTCGGTCTGAAATTTGCTGAAAATAGTAACGGATCGCTTGGCAAATTCGTTTCGACGAATGTCCATCACCATATGGATTTGTCGCTTGACTCATCTCATCATGAGCAGCTTGATTGATTAATAATTGGGTAGCTACCTGATAAATTGTCTCTTCATCCGTCCCGACCAGCTTTAAAGTGCCTGCGTCTATTCCCTCAGGTCTTTCTGTCGTATCGCGAAGAACAAGAACCGGTACTCCAAGAGATGGCGCCTCTTCCTGGACTCCACCGGAATCTGTCAAAATCAGATATGCTCTTGAAGCAAAATTATGAAAATCGATAACATCAAGCGGTTCAATCAAATGAATCCTTGGATCATCCTTGAGAATCTCTGCAGCGATTTCTCTTACTACTGGATTTAAGTGTACTGGATAAACCACTTGAATATCAGGTTGTTCCTCAACAATTCGCTTCACGGCCCGAAAAATGTTTCGCATCGGATCACCGAGGTTTTCTCTGCGATGGGCCGTAAGGAGGATCAATCGATCATCACCAAGTCGGTCGAGAACCTCATGCTGGTATTCCTTACGTACGGTCGTTTTTAAAGCATCGATCGCTGTATTTCCGGTAATAAAGATTTGCAGCTTGTCTTTATTTTCAGCCATGAGATTATGGGCAGATTTCTGTGTTGGTGCAAAGTGTAAGTCGGATAAGACACCCGTTAATTGTCGATTCATTTCCTCCGGATATGGAGAATACTTATTCCACGTTCTGAGGCCTGCTTCCACATGTCCAACCGGAATCTGATTATAAAATGCTGCAAGGCTGGCAATAAAGGTCGTCGTCGTGTCTCCATGGACGAGAACGATATCAGGCATTACTTTTTTCATCACTTCATCTAAACCTTCAAGACCACGGGTTGTGATATCAATTAATGTTTGCCGATCCTTCATGATGTTCAAATCGTAGTCTGGTGTAATGCCGAATATGTGTAAAACCTGATCAAGCATTTGGCGATGTTGTGCAGTTACTGTTACGATTGGTGTGAAATACTCTGGATTTTTTTGCAGTTCAAGAACAAGCGGAGCCATCTTAATCGCTTCCGGTCTTGTTCCAAAAATCGTCATAACCTTAATCGGTTGTTTCATCCCAATACCTTCTTAGAAAATTATTTTGTTCCGAATAAACGGTCGCCTGCATCTCCTAAACCAGGAACAATATAGCCTTTTTCATTCAATTTTTCATCAAGTGCCGCAATGAAGATGTCGACATCCGGATGTGCCTGTTGCACGGCTTCTACTCCTTCAGGTGCCGCGATTAAACACATAAATTTAATATGCTTTGCACCACGAGTTTTTAAAGAAGTGATGGCTTCAATCGCAGACCCGCCTGTTGCAAGCATTGGATCTACAACGATGAAATCCCTTTCTTCAACATCACTAGGAAGTTTCACGTAGTATTCCACTGGCTTTAACGTTTTTGGATCACGATATAAACCAATATGACCCACTTTCGCTGCTGGAATTAATTTTAAAATGCCATCAACCATTCCAATTCCGGCACGCAAAATCGGAATAAGGCCAATTTTCTTTCCAGATAATACCTTTGATTTTGTTGTGCTCACAGGAGTTTCAATTTCGATTTCTTCAAGAGGCATATCACGAGTAATTTCAAATGCCATCAAGGTTGCCACTTCATCAACCAATTCACGAAAATCCTTTGTTCCTGTGTCCTTCTGACGGATGTATGTAAGCTTATGCTGAATGAGTGGGTGATCAAAAACGTATACTTTAGCCATTCTTATTCCTCCTTTATTAATAAACAAACCTTATGTAGATATTTTTCACACTGCGTTTAATTTTACAGAAAAATAGTCCCTTGAGCAAGACAGATTTGCCTACATTATATCAACAAATTGAGACTCTTCTCCATCACGTTCAATATTTTCACTTAATTTTAATATTCTGGTTCTTAATGTCCTTTTTGTTCTTGAAATAAATTATTTAGAGGCTTATTCTGACAGCTCTGGATGCATTGAAAGACATTTGTGACTGAATCAAAAACTCTTTTGGACTGCTTGGGCGAATTTTTTGCCTTTTGTGTCCAATAAGATGCCTCTTTTGGACTGCTTGGATGAATTTCCAGCCTTTCGTGTCCAATAAGATGGCTCTTTGAGACTACTTAAACAAATTTCTAGCCTTCTGAGTCCGAAACACGGGCTCTTTCGGACTGCTCGGATGAATTTCTAGCCTTTCGTGTCCAAATCAAAGGCACTCTTGGACCGTTTAGACGAATCACAACGCCTCCCGAGTCCAAATCATAACCCCTCACCGTGAGATTCAAATAAATTCGTTTGAAAATACAAAAAAAGTGTCAGAGTTCTTAATCGATACATAGAGAAACATTCGTTTTCTATTGTATCCAAAATAAGAATTCTGACACCAAGTACATATTTAATAGAGGGCTCCAATTACCTCAAACGATTACCTAAAACTCAGGATCAAGTCGATTATTTTTCTGGATATAACACAAACCGGCTCGTCAAATCGGATACTCTTTGTGCTGCTTCCTTCAATTTTTCTTCATTTTCATGGTTTTTCAAGGTGAAGGCTATAATAGAAGCAATTTCATCCATTTCCGCTAAACCAAATCCACGAGAAGTTACAGCAGCTGTTCCCACACGAATACCGCTTGTTACAAATGGACTTTCCGGATCAAAAGGAATCGTGTTTTTATTCACGGTGATACCGACCTCATCCAAAACCTTTTCTGCTACTTTTCCTGTTAGGCCTAATGATCTCATATCAAGAAGCAAGAGATGATTATCTGTTCCGCCTGAAACAAGATCAATTCCTTCCTTCTTCAAGCTTTCAGCTAAACGCTTTGCATTATCGATAATATTTTGCGCATATTCCTTAAAGCTGTCCTGCAATGCTTCGCCAAATGCAACGGCCTTTGCGGCAATGACATGCATTAATGGTCCGCCTTGAATTCCAGGGAAGATGGATTTGTCAATTTTTTTGCCGAACTCTTCCTTACATAGAATCATTCCACCACGTGGACCACGTAATGTTTTATGTGTTGTGGTCGTAACGAAATCCGCATATAAAACTGGATTTGGATGTAAACCAGCGGCAACTAGTCCGGCAATATGAGCCATATCGACCATTAAATATGCTCCCACTTCATCCGCAATTTCTCTGAAACGCTTGAAGTCAATTTGACGTGGATATGCACTAGCACCAGCAACGATTAATTTTGGTTGATGCTCACGCGCTTTTGCCAAAACATCATCATAATTAATGCGATGAGTTTCTGGATCTACTCCGTACTCAACAAATTTGTATTGAATTCCGCTAAAGTTAACCGGACTTCCATGAGTTAAGTGACCACCGTGGGAAAGATTCATCCCTAACACGGTATCTCCTTGCTCTAAAATAGTGAAATAAACAGCCATGTTGGCTTGCGCACCAGAATGTGGTTGAACATTAACATATTCCGCCCCGAAAATTTCCTTCGCGCGTTCGCGAGCTAAGTCCTCGACAACATCGACATATTCACAGCCACCATAATAACGTCTTCCTGGATAACCTTCTGCATACTTATTCGTTAAAACAGAGCCTTGTGCTTCCATGACCGCTTCGCTAACAAAGTTTTCAGAGGCGATTAATTCAATTTTTGCCCTTTGTCTTCCTAATTCATCTTGAATTGCTTTAAATACCTGTTGATCCTGCTGTGATAAATGCTTCATTTAAATCCTCCCTTTATCTGAGCCCTTTTTTATATATACATTCTCTCGCTCACGCTTACAAAAATTCATACCTATTCTAGCATGTTTTCTGATTGAATAGAATGAAAATTACAAAAGTATCTCATAAAAAATCTCCTTTTCAATCAAAAAAGCCAAACCCTCATACAGATGTTGAAAATGAATCACACTCCGCATCGGGCCTGGCGATTTCAAAAAAATGCTTTTTTTACACTTATTATCCGGACGCTTCATCGGCACCCCACACGATTTTTAGCTGCATGATTGATTGAAGGAATTTCGCTCATAAACGGCTCTTTCTCCTCCGATTAGCTTAGGTCGACATTTGGCTAAAGTGACATGAGCTTCTCCAATCTCTTTCTCCATAACACGAATCGGAACAGCAACCATTTTCAGATGCATTCCAATTAAAGTATCTCCAATATCGATTCCGGCATCCGCTTGAATCCTTTCCACAACAACCGGATCCTCGAAATAATGAAAGGCATATGTTGCCATTGAACCACCTGCATGGCGCACAGGAACAACCGTCACTTCTTCGTATCCCTTTGCTTCAGCAACATTCCTTTCTACAACTAACGCACGATTTAAATGTTCACAGCACTGAAAGGCTAATTGCACACCTGTGATATCTTGAAAGCTCTTCAACTGACGGAAAATCATGGCCGCAACCTCAGTTGAGCCTGCCGTGCCGATTTTCTTGCCAATTACTTCGCTTGTACTACACCCAATCACAAACAAATGTTTACTTGTTAAATTAGCTTGCTTTTGGAAATCTTGCAAAATGGCATGCAATTGCTTCTCCCATTGTTCGATGGAATCAGGCAATTGAATTTCCTCCTTCTATGACAAGCGAATGTTCTTAATATTTTTCTTCAATTTGTGTAATTTTATCAATGCGGTTTTGATGACGTCCACCTTCGAATTCTGTTGTTAGCCAAACTTGAGCGATTTCACGTGCAAGTCCAGGGCCGATAACACGTTCTCCCATCGATAAAATATTACTATCATTATGCTGACGGGTTGCTTTTGCACTAAAAGTATCATGAACAAGCGCACAACGAATTCCTTTTACTTTGTTGGCTGCAATGCTCATGCCAATCCCTGTCCCACAAATCAGAATACCACGATCAAATTCCCCATTGGCTACTCTTTCGGCAACCGGTAAGGCATAATCCGGATAATCCACAGAGGTGCTGCAATTGCAGCCGAAATCTTCGTATTGTAATCCCATTTCGTCTAATAGTTTTTTAATTTCTTCGCGAATATTCACGCCGCCATGATCAGATGCGATTGCTATTTTCATTCTTCTTCCTCCATACCTGCTCTGATATTTGTCGTTGATTGTACCTTCATTATTTTATTTTGACACATTCACTTCTAAATATAAAGAACTTCTGTTACCATCGGCATAACCCTGACAAAACCACTTACAACTTAAACTGCGTAATCGTTTCCTTTAATTTTTCCGCTTGATGTTTTAACTCTGTTCCCAGTTGCTCAACATTTTGCATAACTATCGTCTGTTGTTCGGTAGCATTGGTCACTTCTTGTGCTCCTGCAGAGGTTTCTTCTGCAATGGCTGCCACTTCCTGAGACTGTGTGGATGTATGTTTGATATCAATCATTTGTTGATCGACTAATTTGGTAATCGTTGAAATCGCTTCTGCCATTTCATTAATGGTATTGGTCATATTTTCAATGACTTCCTTCGTTTCCGTTCCTTTTTTCACTTCGCTATTAGCAATTTGGACCTGCTGAGAAATCTGATTGACGACATTAATGACTTCATGTTGAATATTTTGGACTAATTCAGAAATCCCTTGCACGGCCTTCGCACTTTCATCGGCTAGCACACGAACCTCTTCCGCAACCACGGCAAAGCCTTTCCCGTGTTCCCCTGCACGGGCTGCTTCAATCGAAGCATTTAATGCTAATAGATTCGTTTGAGCCGCAATATCTCCAACGAGCTGAATAATTTCCCCAACCTGCTCGGCATTTTTCTCTAATTTTTTTACAGATTGTAGGGAATGTTGATTATCAGTTGCTAAACGTTCAATTCCTGAAATTAAAGAATGAACAACCTTTTTTGATTGCTCTAGCTCTTGAACCATATCCTTTGATACCAGTTCTGATGCCCTAGCTTTTTCTTGTACTTCTTCCGCAATTCGAATCACATCTTCCACAGCCTCTGCTGTATTTTGAATCGAGATGGCTGAGTTATCTGCTCCATGTGAAATTTCACCAATCGTTCTAGAGATAGAGGACGCTTGCTCTGCAGCAGCAGAAGCTTCTTGAGAGATGGCAATAACCTTTTCATTGGTCTCTTGAAAGTTTTCATCGATTTTTTGAACCATATCCCGTAAAGAAAAAAGCATATGGTTAAAAGCAACACCTAATGAGCGAATTTCATCATCTGTTCGAGATAATTCCACATCCTCCCGAATATCTCCGTGCGCTGCCTTAAGAGCAACTTTTTCAACCTTCTGCAATGGTCTGATAATGACCCCCGCAAAGAAAAAGGCTAATATCCCAGACCAAATAATACCAAGGCTAAGGGTAATAATCGTAAAAAGACCTTCTCCTATATTGATATAATCCTTAGCAATTGGGTAAAGCACATAGATAAAAAAGGCACTTGTGGAATACGTAATCAAGGCCAAAATGGTTGTGAATAAAACTAGCTTTTTACGCAATCCAAATTTTAATTTTTGTTTTTCCTCCATCTCTCTTCTCTCCCTACTGCTTATTTCTCTTTTTGTATTCGCTCGATTATTTTCTCTATTTTTTCATTAAGCTGCTTGTATGTATGTCGATAATGTTCAATTGTTCCGCCAAACGGATCAGTTATATCCTGATTACTAGATTCCCCTATAAACTCTGTAATCGTAAACGTTTTCTTTGCCGCTTCCGGAAACATTTGAATAACCGTACTTTTATGGCCACGGGTCATAGTTAAAACGTAGGTTGCCCACTCCACATTTTCAATCGATAACATCGATGAACGATGATCATGTTTAATTTGGTTCTCAATGAGGACCGCTTGCGTATGCTCGGAGGCTCCGCCACCATCCATGGCAAATACTCCCGCCGACCTCACCTCGATATTAGGAATGGCTTTATTTTTTAATATAGCTTCTGCCATCGGACTACGGCAGGTATTACCTGTACAAACGAATAGAATATGAGTCATTCCTACTCCTCCTTAATTCCATTATAATATTAAAATAATACTGTCAATAGCATTTTGTGGAAGATTCTTAAAAATTCCGATAACTAATATCTCTTAATTTGTGATAAAAGTCCTATGATTTGTATTTTTTCTCTATCTTAATAAGAATATCCTACTTCACCATGATAATGAAGAGGCTTTCATTAATTTTTTATAATTCTCAAGCAATTTATTCCATATAACAAAAAAGACCATCTTTATGTAAAGAATAGCCCTTTTTAGATGATTTAAGTAAAAGATAAGAGAAGTTTAACACCAAACGCGAGCAAAATTCCTCCGCCTAGCGCTTCACTATATGTACCAAGCAGACCTTGAACTCTTCGCCCAATCAACAAACCCAACCATGTGAGAATCGTTGCCCCTATTCCAAAGCACACAAGTGCGATAATGGTTTTCGCACCGTATATTCCTAATGTAAGACCCACAGAAAAACTATCAAGACTGGCACCAATTGCAAAGATAAATAACCCAATACCCGTGGGTGTAATGAGCGCCTTCTCACTATTTTTCATACTGGACCACAGCATTTGGATCCCCAATAAGATTAAAAGGCCTCCTCCCAAGAAGCCTGCAATCGTTCCTAACCTCTCAGATAAAAGCTTACCAGCCATAATCCCTAATAGTGGCATCCACACATGAAAGATACCGATCGTCAATCCTATTTTAAAAATTTGCCTTAGCCGCATTTGATACATTCCCATTCCTAGCCCGATCGAAAATGCATCCATACTTAAAGCAAATGCCATCAAAACAAGTGTAACGATTTCACCAACGATTGTAGACATTCCATTCCCCCCCTCGGGACTTGCTATTTCAAGATATGCACGTCCAAAAGGGTTTAGAATAAGACAATTTACTTTTTTAGCTAAAATAATGTAATCGTTTTCGATGGAAAAACCTATTTTTCACTAGTTTCTTCTATTATTTTACCGCCCGCTGCTTTCATAAGACGATTCATGATGGCTTGTCCAACCCCTTCGGTTGGGAACATCTCACTATAAATTACATCAACAGAAGATCGATTAAAGCTTCTTAATACTTTATATAAGAAATTCGCCACGGTTTTCAGGTCGCTTCTTCTTCCACAAGCAAAAATATAATCTGCTCGGTAATCTCCTTGATGCTCTTCCGTTGTTAAAACTCCCACGACTTGGCCTTGCTTTTGCTTTTCATCCACAAGCTTTTGGATAAAGGATTGAGTTCCATTAACAAGATAAAGTGGGGCATTCGGAGCATAATGTTTATATTTCATTCCAGGAGCCTTTGGTGCTTGATTTTCATCAGCTAAAGCAGGATCCACTCTAACTTCACCCACTACTGCCTCGAGCTGTTCCTTTGTAATCCCACCTGGCCTTAAGATTGTAGGAATTTCTTCCGTACAATCAACCACCGTAGATTCAACGCCAACACCTGTACTTCCACCGTCAACAATCCCAGGGATCCGTCCATCTAAATCCTCAAATACGTGATTCGCTGTTGTTGGACTTGGTTTTCCCGAACGGTTCGCACTTGGTGCCGCAATTGGTAGACCGGATTCGGCTATAAGCGCAAGAGCAATGGGATGGTCTGGCATCCGTACAGCCACTGTCGGTAATCCAGCCGTTGCTTTTTCTGACAGAACCCCTTCCTTTTTTCGAAAAATAATGGTTAACGGGCCAGGCCAGAATTGATCGATTAAAAGATGAGCCTTCTCCGGGATTTCTTCCACGATATCCTTTAACTGATTTTTATCGGCAATATGCATAATGAGCGGATTATCACTCGGTCTTCCCTTCGCTGCAAATATTTTCGCAACGGCCACATCACTTTTGGCATTGCCTCCAAGACCGTATACCGTTTCAGTTGGAAAGGCAATGACTTCATTTTCTTTTAAAAAATGTGCAGCCTGTGCAATTTGTTGATAACCCTCTTGTTTATCCACATTTTTATCCACTGTCCATATCGTTGTTTTCATTTTTATCCACCTTTAAATATAAGGATTTGAATTCCGTGAAAAACTCCGTCATCACGTCGATTTCAAACACTTAACTTCCTTTATACGTATGAAAGTATAAAAGAAGAAAGAGGATAACTCAAGTCTTATCCACATTTTGTGTATAAATATGATGATTTCGTGGATAACTTTAGCTAAATATCCACAGTTTCATAATAAAAGCCTCATAAAAACGGAGTTATCCACAGAAAGGATGTGCTCGACATGTTTGGATTGCAACAACTCCCTTGGAAGCTGTTCTCGTTCTTCTTTTTGAAAACCCATGATGGAAAAGAAATCTAGTGATTTTGTTTTATTGGTTGCTAAGTAAACAGAGGATAAATTTCTTTCTTTGGCAAGCCGAAAAATTTGCTCAATCATAATGAGCAAATCATGCTCTTTTAGCCTTGGGCTCATCACTAATGAGCGCAGCAATCCGTGATCCCCGAACGGCTCTATTCCTAATGTTGCCTGAATTCTGCCTTCCTGATCCTCCAAAATCAGAAAGTATTCAATGAACTCCTCGATCCCTTCTGTTCCCACTTCAGCATCCGATAAAAAATCATTCAATTTATCCACATCTTCAATTCTTCCACCACGTACCACCATCTCCATTCTCCCACCTAGCCTCTCTTATTTTTTATTAAATTCATATGATAGATTGGTGGAAGTAGAACTAAAAAAATTACTAGAATGAGGAAAGGCCCCCTTTAAAGGTGGGCCAGGTTAATATTCTATTTTTACGTCTATGAAAAATCATTTTCTTAAAATAATTTATTCCACAGATCTTTGATAAAAAATCTTACTTCGATTGGCTGTTCATCTTCGGATGTATAAACCGGTTCAGACTTTGATTGAGATGGCTTTGGATGATTCTCCTTCTTTTCTTCTAGATTGGTGGAATGCGTCTTGTCATTTGATTTTTTGGTCGTTTCATCTTGTTTTACTACAACTTGTTGATTCTTTAATTGTGGTTGATTTTTTACTTGATTCTTCTCAGATTTTTCTTGAGTATCTTCTTTTTTTTTGCCCTCTTTTACTGCTAAGCCGTTGGAAAAATCTAAAAAACATAATGGAGGAAATAGAACGCACCACCAATTCGCCCCCATTCCTTCCCCAAGTGTAATGAGAATGGCTTCATATTCTCCCGCCGGATATAAAAATTGTCCATATAGTTTAGTTGGAAACTCTACTTTCCCAAATTCCGTATGTACGGTTTGATTGGATTTTTCACGAGCCACCACCTCTTCCGCGATATGCTGTATTTCCGGTAAGCGGGAACGAATTAGTTTTCGAGCCTCATCTACTGATGTCAGCTCTGCAACCCATTGATTAATTTCCTGATTAACCGCATCCCTCACATGTCTCTTTAATTCTTGGTCCTTCTCATTATCACTGTTTGCCAATATTCGAAGCCGAATAGCTTCCTTTGGAATCACGACTTCCTCTTTTGCTGTCACTTCGTTTTTCGGAATATATAAACTAAGAATCGTACCGATTGCTAGAATTAAAATATACAATTTTGCCATATGCTTTGAACTTGTGATCAACCTAGACACCGACCCTTCCCCATTATGAAACTCCCATCCCCCGTATGGGAGATCGCTAATATTTGTTATCAAGGGCAGTTTCGTTCTCAAATTTTTTCTTTAAGTTGAAAGAACGTTCTGCCCGTTTTACTTGATAGAAATATTGTGGACAATAAGTCGAATTCTTAAACACTAGTAAAATAAAAAAATAGATTGAAATCTTGCAGAGTGATGGTTTTAGTGGCTTGATGGATGAAGATGCCGGATTTGTTTGTAAAGTTATTTAGTGGATATTGCGGATAAGCGGAATTGTAGAACTATTTATTTAGCAAGGATATTGTTGTTGGAAAGGTATTGTCAAGATGATGGGGTTTATCCCACTCTTAACGGACAGGAGGTCCTAGTCAGGCGAAGCCACAGGATGTGGCGTCATGAGCGTGATAAGTGAAATAAGATTTTTCTTTGGGCTTCAGCCCTTAGAAAAATCAATCAGGCTTTGCGTGACTAACCATCAGCGGGGGATGAATGGCAGACTAAAAGCGCGACGTCAACACATAAGTCTGCACACTTCACGTCCTGTGCGTCGAAAACCCCTACTGATGGAAGTTTCACTTTATCGTTTAAGGTCGTGATTTATATTTTCAACTTCCAAGCATATATCGATTCCTCGACATCAACTCTTCTACCCCCCTCATCTGAAACTGAATATATCCCTAAATCCACAACAAAAAACGCATGAAACATCATTCATGCGTTTGACACTGCCCAATATATTCAGCGAATACCATGCGATCCTTCCCATTGATATCATAAACAACTTCCACTTTTGCTTGGGGAAATGCGGATTGTAAGAGCTCTTTTACAGCTTCACTTTGTCCTGCCCCTACCTCAAAACCAACCATAAATTGTTCATTCAGAACTTGTGGGAGCTCGTCCATAAAGCGTCGATATAAATCCAGTCCATCTTCCCCGGCAAATAGCGCTCGATGAGGTTCATGTCCGACCACAACTTCGGACATGTCTTCCATATCCCCTGTTGGTATATACGGCGGATTGGAAATCATCACATCAAATTTTTCCTTTGCAGAAATAAACGGCTGCAATAAATCACCATGAACAAATTCAATTTGCGCCCCAAGGTCCGCAGCATTTTTTTGCGCCACCAATAAAGATTTCTCAGCAATATCAGAAGCTGTCACCACAAGATTCGGATTTTCCAATTTCAACGAAATCGCAATCGCTCCACTTCCTGTGCCCACATCGAGTACCTTAACCGACTGACTATCAGCAAACAGGCGAACGATACGCTGTAAAGCTCCATAGACAAGTTCCTCTGTTTCAGGTCTTGGAATGAGCACCTCTTCATTGACATAAAAAACACGGCCATAAAACTCTTCCTGCCCCATAATATATTGAATAGGTTTCCCTGCTACATGAGCGAACACGGCCTGTTCAAATAGCTCCCATCTATCAGAGGGAACTTCTTCGCGCAGTTCAGAAAAAAGCTGGGCTCGACTCCGATTTAAAAAATATCGCAATAATATTTCTCCCGCATTCTCATCGCGATGATTCTCCTTTAAAAAAGAAGAAGCCCAACTCAGGGCTTCGTACACTTTTTTACTCATTGGATGCATTTTCTAACTTCTGGGATTGCTCTTCCATAATTAAAGCTTCAATAATTTCCTCGAGCTTTCCTTGAAGAATTTGATCAAGTTTTTGAATCGTTAAGCCGATGCGATGATCCGTTACGCGGTTTTGCGGGAAATTGTACGTACGAATCCGTTCAGAACGATCACCGGTACCAACAGCTGACTTCCGTTGCTGATCATATTCAGCTTGAGCTTCCTGTTGGAATTTATTATAGACACGGGCACGTAAAACCTTCATGGCTTTTTCTTTATTCTTAATTTGTGATTTCTCATCTTGGCAAGATACGACGATCCCTGTTGGTAAATGCGTTAAGCGCACGGCAGACATAGTCGTATTAACACTTTGTCCTCCTGGACCGCTAGACGCAAATGTATCAACCCGAACATCCTTATCATGAATCTCAACTTCTACCTCTTCTGCTTCTGGTAAAACGGCAACGGTTGCCGTGGATGTATGGATGCGACCGCCTGATTCCGTTTCAGGAACACGCTGAACGCGGTGAGCCCCATTTTCAAATTTCAATTTAGAATAAGCTGAATCGCCATTAATCATAAAAATAATTTCCTTATAACCGCCAACCCCAGTTGTATTTGAATCAATGATTTCAATTTTCCAGCCTTGGCTTTCCGCATAACGGCTGTACATACGGAACAAATCGCCAGCGAATAGGGCGGCTTCATCTCCACCAGCTGCCCCACGGATTTCCATAATAACGTTTTTATCATCATTTGGGTCCTTCGGAATGAGCAATATTCTTAATCGAGCTTGTAGTTCTTCAATTCTTCCCTCAAGTTCCGAAATTTCCTCTTTTACCATATCACGCATCTCAGCATCTAACTTTTCCTCAAGCATAGCCTTTGCGTCATGTAATTGGTCCCGTACTTCCTTATATTCACGATAGGTTTCTACCGTTTCCTGTATTCCGGACTGCTCTTTTGAATATTCGCGCAGTTTCTTCGGATCATTGACAATATCTGGATCACTTAAGAGCTCATTCAATCTCTCATAGCGATCTTCCACAGCTTGTAGACGATCAAACACAATATCCACCTCTATTTTTTCAATTTCTTTCCTATATTTTAAGATCCATCATTGGAAAATCCCATGATACCTTCTTTTATATAAAAATTTATTTCCCGTTCAGATCCATAACATTCTAATTATATTATAGGGGAGTGTGCACGTCAAAGCTATCTATAATCCGCTACGTTCAAATTGGACATTCCTCTTGATAAATCCATCTACCATTGATATTCCCCTCACATGATTCAAAAAAATAACACGTCCCACTTAGGACATGTTATTTTTCTGTTCCTTCTACATGTACATTAATATCATAACGTGGGAGCGCATGGACAAGCACATGATGAAGCCTTCTTTCCGCCGCTCTTTCTTCGGAATTCGTCAGATAACCATTTTTATAGGCTGTAACAGTCATTTCACCTGCATTAATCCAAACAGAGCCCGGTTTAAATTCTTTCGTGGTTAAAATGGCCTTTCTTGCCTGATCGACATCAGATTTTTGATTTCTTTGACTCCGCTCCTTATCGACTGGAACTAGGTTTGGATTTTGATCAGACATGGTAACACCCGTTCCTCCAGTACCGGAATCGAGTGATTGATTATTATTAACAAACGCTCTTGCATGTTGATCCTCATCCTGCTCATAAAGGCCATCTACATTTTGATTACATCCTGCGAGTAGAATAAGAAAAAGGATGAAGACAGATCCTTTTTTCAAAGCTAACACCTCCTACTTAGAAGGATTCCCCATTTTCATTGGAAACGTGTAAATGATTTATTTCCAATTAGCAAAAGATTTTTGCGGAACAAAAAAATAAGCCAACCAAAGTCAGCTTATTTCTCAAAGAATCTATATAAAACGTTTTAAAAACGATTATGCCCTTTTTGAGGCAGTAGAGTTCTCCATTACATTTGGAGACTTCAGTACGACATGATGATGTCTACACCGAGGTTCATAGCTTTCTGAGGCACCGACAAGAATAATGGGATCATCATAGGAAGCAGGCTGCCCATTTATTAATCGTTGTGTTCGGCTTGATGGTGAACCGCAAACTGCGCATACCGCTTGAAGCTTGGTTACTAGTTCAGCAATCGCCATAATTGCAGGCATTTGCTCAAATGGTTCGCCACGAAAATCCTGGTCAAGACCAGCTGCAATGACTCGATGTCCACTATCAGCTAAATGCTGAATCACTTTCACAATCTCCGGATCAAAGAATTGAACTTCATCAATAGCAACGACATCTATATCTGAATCAATGTGTTGAAAAATCTCCGTTGAACGGGAAATAGGGATTGCTATAAAAGAAGTCCCATTGTGTGACACAACAGAGTCCTCACTATAACGATTATCGATTTTCGGTTTGAAAACGACAATTTTCTGCTTCGCAAATTGTGCTCTGCGTACCCGTCGAATCAATTCCTCTGATTTGCCGGAAAACATACTGCCGCAGATTACTTCAACCCAGCCGTGATGATTCATTACATACATGTACGGCCTCTCCTTCCTCACATTTCTTTACTAGCTCATGAGTTTACTACATTATTTCTCCAAAAATGCTAGAAATCATTATGTAATAAGCTCTTGTTACCAATAAAAAACAGGCAAGTCATGGTGCTTCTTGCCTGTCTTTGTTATTTTCAAATTACTTAAGACCGTATTTTTTATTGAATCGGTCAACACGTCCGCCAGCTTCAGCGAATTTTTGACGACCCGTATAGAATGGATGACAAGCAGAACAAGTTTCTACTTTTAACTCTTCTTTTACAGAACCAGTTTCAAACTCATTACCACAAGCACATCTCACCATTACTTTTTTATAGTTTGGATGAATTCCTGCTTTCATTCTTTTCATCTCCTTCCGCCCTGAATCATTCGAAACAGAGTTATATGGTTACGGATAGGATACCCGTAAAATATTTCAAAAACATACTGTGACTATTATAGCAAGGACTATATCATTTTGCAATATGGGAATTGCTCCCGAAAACGACCACTACTTCCTTACGATCTTTTGGCCCTCATTTCTTCCCCTAATTGCGCGAAGAATTCTTCATTCGATTTCGTTTGCTTTAATTTACGCAAGAATTTTTCAACAAACTCAGGTGAATCAGACATGGATTTACGAATCGCCCATAATTTATCCAAATGATCTTTTGGAAGAAGGAGCTCTTCTTTACGTGTTCCAGAACGGCGAATATCAATCGCTGGGAAGATTCTTCTTTCCGCTAGAGAGCGATCTAAATGGAGCTCCATATTCCCGGTACCTTTAAATTCTTCATAAATAACATCATCCATTCTTGAACCCGTATCAACAAGTGCTGTTGCTAATATCGTTAAGCTACCGCCCTCTTCGATATTACGGGCTGCCCCAAAGAAGCGCTTTGGTCGGTGGAAGGCTGCCGGGTCAATCCCACCAGATAATGTACGACCACTTGGAGGAATAACCAGGTTGTAGGCCCGTGCAAGACGAGTAATACTATCCATTAAGATAATAACATCCCGCTTGTGTTCGACAAGGCGCATCGCTCTTTCTAGAACAAGCTCAGCTACTTTAATATGATTTTCTGGGACTTCATCAAAGGTTGAGCTAACGACATCGCCTGCTACGGAGCGTTCAATATCCGTTACTTCTTCTGGACGTTCATCAATAAGAAGGACAATTAATTCAGCTTCTGGATGATTGGTTGTAATGGCATTGGCTATTTCCTTTAAAAGCATCGTTTTCCCTGCTTTAGGAGGAGCCACAATCAAACCACGTTGTCCAAATCCAACAGGTGCAATTAAATCCATGATTCTTGTTGAAATATGTTTGGGTGTTGTTTCAAGCTTCATTTGACGATCGGGGTAAAGAGGTGTTAGGGCTGGAAAGTGAACCCTTTCTTTTGCTGATTCTGGGTCGTCCCCATTGACAGCCTCGACATGTAATAATCCATAATATCGTTCATTTTCTTTTGGGGGTCTTACTTTTCCTGAAACCTTATCACCGTTACGTAAGTCAAAACGGCGAATTTGCGATGCTGAAATATAAATATCCTCAGAACTTGGAGAGTAATTAATCGGTCTTAAAAATCCGAATCCCTCCGACTGGATAATTTCTAGCACGCCTTCCATGAAGAAGAAACCCTCTTGTTCAGCTCGAGCCTTTAAGATCGCAAAAATCAGCTCTTTTTTTGTCAGTTTGCTGTAGTAAGAAACCTTATAAGTCTTGGCAAGCTCATAAAGCTCCTTCAATTTTAAATTTTCTAATCCTGAAATTGTTAATTCCATTTTGGCACCACTCTTTATAGTATTAAGCATTTCCACCATACCTATTTAATTGACATTCTTCTAAAAAATTATGGTCGAAAAGGAAAAAAATCCTAAACGGAGGTTTCTTGAAGTAAAAGAAGAAAAACAGATGGAAAATAGATGAAAAAATGCATGTTCATGCACACAATCTTAAAATAATAAAAAACAATCTTATTTTACCCTTTTGAAAGGAAAATAATCAATACATTTTTTTAATAAAATAGGAAAAACCAGTAAGGGAAGAAATAATTAGGGAGAATGTCACAATTTTTTGTCTATTTTATTCTTTCAAGGTTAGCTAAAGAAATCAATCTTCTTTAGCTAACCTCTTGATCATAAATTATTTCATAACTAGATTTGGTTTCTTTTTCAAGCTATGACGTCCATCGATAAATCGAACGGTTCCTGATTTTGCACGCATCACAATGGAATGTGTAGAACCATAGGAGCCTTTAAATTGCACCCCACGAAGCAATTCTCCATCCGTTACACCTGTTGCTGCGAAAATGGCATCGTCACCCTTCACTAAATCATCCATAAGGAGAATCTTGCTGACATCTAAGCCCATTTTAATACAACGGGCTAGCTCTTCATCATTTTGCGGAAGAAGTCTACCTTGAATTTCACCGCCAAGACATTTTAGCGCAACTGCTGAGAGCACGCCTTCTGGTGCGCCTCCGATTCCAAATAAGATATCCACACCGGTATGGTCAAAGGCTGTATTAATGGCACCTGCCACGTCGCCATCATTGATGAGCTTGATTCTCGCCCCGGCTTCCCTTAATTCAGCAATGATTTGGTCATGACGCGGACGATTTAATACCGTTGCAACCACATCTTCTATGTCCTTATTTTTCGCTTTGGCAACCGCCTTTAAATTATCGGTGACAGAAGCATTAATATCAATTTTACCCACTGCTTCAGGACCAACAGCGATTTTTTCCATATACATGTCTGGTGCATGAAGAAGATTCCCATTATCGGCGATTGCCACAACAGCTAATGCATTCCAGCCACCTGATGCAACAATGTTGGTTCCTTCTAATGGGTCGACTGCTACATCGACTCGAGGTCCGTAACCCGTTCCTAGCTTTTCACCAATATAGAGCATTGGAGCTTCGTCCATTTCTCCTTCTCCGATGACAACCGTTCCTTTCATTGGGACTGTGTCAAACACACCTCTCATTGCTGTGGTGGCAGCATCATCTGCTTCGTCTTTCTTTCCTCTCCCCATCCAACGGGCTGATGCCAATGCAGCTCCTTCAGTTACACGGATCAGTTCCATTGTTAAGCTTCTTTCCATTTCCAATTCCTCCCCATTTATACAACAACTTCTCTTCTTCATCTATGTTTAATCTATGTTGTCAAACTGGTGGAAAAATGCTTTAGGCGTTTTTCATATGTTCAATTTCTTCAGGTGTCAATGCTTCGCGCCAAACCGTCGCTCCTAAGCCATTTAATTTCTCTACGAGATGACTGTATCCCCGGTCAATATGTTCCATCCCAGTTATTTCTGTAATCCCCTCTGCGAGCAACCCTGCTATGACTAAAGAAGCCCCCGCACGCAAGTCACTTGCTTTTACCTTTGCCCCTTGTAGCTTAATGGGACCATTAATAATGGCGGAACGGCTTTCAACCTTGATGTTGGCATTCATTCTTCTTAATTCATCAATATGCTTAAATCTTGCTCCATAAATGGTGTCCGTCACCATGCTTGTCCCTTCCGCTTTTGTTAATAATGCGGTAAAAGGCTGCTGCAGGTCCGTTGGAAATCCAGGATAGACAAGCGTCTTAATATCAACCGCCTTTAATCTGTCCGTATGTCCAACAAATACTTGATCATCACTTGTTTCTATCTGAACACCTGCCTCCCTCAACTTTGCAATCAAGGATTCTAAGTGCTGAGGAATAATATTGTCGATAAGGATTCCTTCCCCAACTGCTGCCCCTATAATCAAATAGGTTCCAGCCTCAATACGATCAGGAATGATCGTATGTCTGCAGCCGTGTAAATGTTCCACTCCGTCAATTCGGATGACATCTGTTCCAGCACCTTTAATTTTCGCCCCCATATTCGTTAATAATGTCGCTACATCGATGATTTCAGGCTCTTTTGCAGCATTTTCAATGATGGTTCTACCTTTTGCTCGAACAGCCGCAAGCATGATATTGATCGTGGCCCCCACACTCACAACATCTAAATAAATTCTTGCTCCACTTAACTCTTCTGCTCGTAAATAAATAGCTCCCTGTTCATTGGTAACCTTTGCCCCTAAGGCTTCAAAGCCTTTAATATGCTGGTCAATAGGTCTTGGTCCTAAGTGACAGCCACCTGGAAGCCCAATAACTGCCTTTTTAAAGCGGCCAAGCATCGCCCCCATTAAATAGTAGGAGGCACGAAGCTTTTTAACACTTCCATTTGGGAGTGGCATTGAAACCATTGAAGAAGGGTTAATTGTAATATCATTTTCACGAAACTCTACGACTCCCCCAATTTCTTCTAGCAACGATTTTAAAATATGAACATCAGAAATATCTGGTAAACCCTCAATTGTGACAGGGGAATCTGCAAGAATGGTTGCAGGAATTAGTGCAACAGCACTATTTTTAGCTCCACTAATCCGAACTGTTCCTTTTAAAGGGTAACCCCCTGCGATCATTAGCTTTTCCATGTTAGACTCCCTTCTACGTCAATAATAGTCCATGAACTTTTCTATACGTAAAACGAAAACACAATACTCCCTCTAAATCCAAGAGGCTATCGTTACTAATCATAATGATAGTTATCGCAAATGTCCTTTCACCCTTCATAATAGCACTCTCATTATCATATTTCTCCAAACTTGTCTGAAGATAATCATCAGAATGCAAAAGCTATGTACTATTTGAAAAGGATTACAAAATAATAGATTATAAATAAGCATTTATGAGACACACCAAGAATTTTCCGACACTATTATCCTACCCTTTAGTTTACACGAAAATATCTACTTCATGTGTGGATATTCAAAAAAGATTCAATAAAGTGTATAAATCAAAACATTCTTTATTTTCAAATAAATAAAAAGAAAAATATTTGAAGGATGAATAAAGCAATTAGGAGTTTGATTATAAGTGGTGCATTTGATGGATAAGAAAAGGTCCCTCACCTTTTTCGAAGGTGAGGGCAAATTTGGAGAAACTTCTTCTCAATGAAACGAATGGATCCCGAAAATTCGGGTTAATCTTTTATATGAACTTAAGCTCATATCAATAGTCAATCTTGCTATTTCTGATTAGCGCTTGCTCCAATCTGCTAAAAAGGCTTCAATCCCTTTGTCTGTTAAAGGATGCTTAAATAATTGAAGGATGACTTTATATGGAATCGTCGCAATATGAGCGCCTCTAAGTGCAGCTTCCGTTACATGCTGAGGATGACGGATAGATGCTGCAATAATTTCAGATTTAATATCATGAATGGTAAAAATATCAGCAATGGTAGATATTAAGTCTAAGCCATTTTGCCCGATGTCATCAAGTCTTCCCAAAAATGGAGAAACATAGGTGGCACCTGCTCTTGCAGCAAGCAAGGCTTGGTTCGCACTAAAAATGAGAGTTACATTTGTTTTAATGCCCTCTTTTGAAAGGACATTGACCGCTTTTAGACCTTCTGGAGTCATTGGAACCTTAACTGTTATGTTCGGAGCAATACTAGCGAGCTCACGACCTTCTTTAATCATCCCCTCTGCATCCAGTGCAATTACTTCTGCGCTGACGGATCCAGGCACGAGATCAGTAATTTCCTTAAGGCGATCATGAAAGGAAACATTTTTTTCCTTTGCGACTAATGACGGATTCGTTGTGACTCCTGAAATAATTCCAAGGGCATATGCCTCTTTTATTTCATCCATATTAGCAGTGTCTATAAAAAACTTCATCTTCTATCTCTCCCCCATTCAAATCCCGATGACGATCTGATATTTTTCATGTATAAAAAATATTCAATCTCTTTCAAATATAAGGTTTTTAATTTTTATTAAGATGAAATTGAAACCGCCTATAAAAAGACGGTTTCAACATGTATTTTTTTATTACGCTTTATTTGAAGAACCGAATTCGCGGATTTTACCGATAACCGTTTCTTTAATTACTTCACGTGCAGGTCCTAAATATTTACGTGGATCGTAAACTTCAGAATCTGCAGCTAGTACTTCGCGTACACGTTTAGCAGAGGCAATTTGGTTTTCAGTGTTTACGTTGATTTTTGCAGTTCCTAATGATACAGCTTGTTGGATATCTTTTGTTGGGATTCCAGTACCACCATGTAATACTAATGGAAGACCAGTAATCTCACCGATTTCTTTCATTTCTTTGAAGCCTAATTTTGGCTCGCCTTTGTATGGTCCATGAACAGAACCTAAAGCTGGAGCTAAAGCATCGATGCCTGTACGATTAACAAGCTCTTCGCATTCTTTTGGATCTGCATAGATAATGCCTTCAGCAACAACATCATCTTCCTGACCGCCAACAGTTCCTAATTCTGATTCAACAGAAACTCCTTTTGAATGAGCATACTCTACTACTTTAGAAGTAATTTCAATGTTTTCTTCAAATGGATGATGAGAAGCGTCGATCATAACGGAAGTGAAGCCAGCATCGACTGCTTCTTTACATTTGTCAAAGCTTGAACCGTGGTCTAAATGAATCGCTACAGGAACAGTGATTTTTAAATCTTCCATCAAGCCTTCTACCATTTTCACAACGGTTTTAAATCCACTCATATAACGACCTGCACCTTCAGAAACACCTAGGATTACAGGTGATTTTTCTTCTTCTGCTGCTTGTAGAATGGCTTGAGTGAACTCAAGGTTGTTTAGGTTAAATTGGCCAACAGCATAACCTTCGTTTTTTGCTTTAATGAGCATTTCCTTCATAGATACTAAAGGCATTATAATTCCTCCTTCATTGATGATTGTCCTCAGGGTGCAAACATTTCTTAGTAAGTATTCCCTACGTAAAAGCGAAGTATGTAAACTTACCAGAATGAAACTTATAGAAGACGAATCATCTCATTCATCTGTAATCATACCAAATTGAACTAGGAATTTCTATTAAACATACCATTTTTTATGAAGTGTCATAATTTCGCTATAAAGGAAGCGGTACCACTGGCTTAAATTAAATGCACCGGTAGATATTTCCTGACAGCCCCTCGGATATCATCAATATCAAATGGCTTAGCAAAATGGGTTAAAGCCCCAAGATCTTTTGCCTCTTGAATCATATCCAGCTCACCATATGCCGTCATGATAATGACACGGATTTCCGGATCAATGATTTTCATTCTTTTTAAAATTTCAATACCGTCCATTCCTGGTATTTTCATATCGAGGAGGACTAAATCAGGCGCATGCGTTTTGACAATATCAAGTGCTTGTACCCCATTTGCGGCCTGAAAAGTGGTATATCCTTCCTTCTGGAGGACCTCATTAAGGAGTATACGAATGCCAAACTGATCGTCAATGATTAAAATTTTCCCTTTCATTAAGCCACCTCTTCTCTATTTGATAGAAAAAGCCTAGATGTAAAAACTATGTATTTTTAGGTTTAACCTTATGGTTCGGGTTAAATATGCATTCTTCCCTTTTTTTCATATCCAATTACTTCTATTTTAACCATTCATATTCCTGCTATTTTTCAAACAATTTTTTAGCATCTACGTCCTTAATAGTAAACCCAATTTTTCAAGAATCAACCCCTACCGCGTGCTTTCTTTCGATTATTTTACCTTCTCATCCATTTTCTCTATAATCAATGGTTGAAGACTTGTTTTTAAAGGATGTGCTTATTTATGTTAAAAATGTTCACAACCCAGCTACAGGGCTTGCTTAATCGGATTCAGGATCGCGAGGGGATGGCAATGGAAGACGGTGCTCGTTTACTTGCGCAAGCAGCTGTTGGAGAAGGAAAAATATACATGATTGGGATACAGGAAATGAAAGCAGTAGAAACAGAGGCCCTGCATGGAGCGGAGCCATTAAAAGGACTCTATCCTTTTGAAGGAGCTGAGCAAATCGATCATTTCACTGATGCCGACCGCGTCCTTCTTATCTCTCGGTTTTCTCATGATCAGGAAGCACTGACAATTGCGAAGGCTTTGGCCGATAGAGGAGTTCCCTTTGTTTCTATTGCAACTGAAGCCGACTCTAACGATGAAAGTATAGCCAATCTAGCCGATGTTCATATTGATTTGAAGCTTACCAAGGGTTTGTTACCTAGAGAGGATGGTCAGCGTTTCGGATTTCCATCCTCCATGGCTGCCCTTTATGTTTATTTTGGTCTCAAATTTACGTTGGAAGAAATCTTAGAGGAATATGAATAATCCAACCATTTCGCTTGACTGCTCCATTTCGTAAAATTTGTTAGAAGTGCTTTTGTTCGAAAAAAATAACTTTATAAAAAAAGGCTGTTCCATAATCGGAATCAGCCTTTTTCCTTTTATTTTTCACTCATTTTTAGTGAGGCTTCTACAAAATCTCTAAATAATGGTTGAGGTCTTGTTGGTCGCGATGTAAATTCTGGATGGAACTGGGATGCTACAAACCAAGGATGATCCTTTAATTCAATAATTTCAATGAGGCGGCCATCAGGACTTGTTCCAGAGAAGATAAATCCTGCTTTTTCCATCTCTTGACGATATTGATTATTGAATTCATAGCGATGGCGATGGCGCTCATAAATCACTTTATCATTATAAGCGGCGAAGGCCTTTGTTCCTTCCTCCAACTTACATGGGTATAAACCAAGACGCAAGGTTCCACCAAGATCCTCAATATCCTTTTGTTCAGGCAATAAATCAATGATTGGATGCAATGTATCAGGATCAATTTCTGCTGTATGTGCTCCGTCCAATTTAAGAACATTACGGGCAAATTCGATTGATGCCAGCTGCATACCAAGACAAATGCCAAGGAATGGTTTTTTCGATTCACGCGCATATTGGATAGCTAAAATTTTCCCTTCGATTCCACGGTCCCCGAAGCCACCTGGTACAAGGATTCCGTCAACATCATCTAATAAATCCGTTACATTTTGAGAAGTAACATGTTCTGCATTTATCCATTTAATCTCGATATCACTATCGAATGAATAACCGGCATGCTTTAATGCCTCTACAACAGAAATGTAAGCATCTTGCAATTCCACATATTTTCCGACAAGACCAATTTTTGTTTTTCGTGATAAATTGACCACTTTTTCAATAAGCTTCTTCCATTCGGTCATATCCGCTTCATGACTTTGGATTTTCAAATGGTCACACACAATTTGGTCGAAGTTTTGTTCTTGAAGGGCAAGTGGGATGGTATATAATGTATCCGCATCTTGACACTCAATAACGGCCTTTGCATCGATATCACAGAATAAGGCAATCTTATCTTTCATATCCTGAGTCATTGGCATTTCCGTACGAACGACGATGACATTTGGTTGAATTCCTAAGCTTCTAAGCTCTTTTACACTATGCTGTGTAGGCTTTGTCTTCATTTCCCCTGCTGCTTTAATGTATGGAACAAGAGTACAGTGAACATACATCACATTGTCACGGCCGATATCACTTTTGATTTGGCGAATCGCTTCTAAGAATGGGAGTGACTCAATATCCCCAACGGTTCCACCGATTTCCGTAATAACCACGTCTGCATTTGTTTCTCTACCTGCACGAAAAACTCGTTCTTTAATCTCATTTGTAATATGAGGAATAACTTGAACGGTTCCACCCAAGTAATCTCCACGGCGTTCTTTCTTTAAAACCGTTGAGTAGATTTTTCCGGTTGTGACATTACTGTACTTCGTCAAATTAATATCAATAAACCGTTCATAATGTCCTAAGTCTAAGTCTGTTTCCGCACCGTCACCAGTTACAAAAACCTCTCCATGTTGATACGGGCTCATCGTCCCTGGATCGACGTTAATATACGGGTCGAATTTTTGGATGGTTACATTCAAACCTCGATTTTTTAATAGTCTTCCTAGACTTGCTGCAGTAATTCCTTTGCCCAGCGATGACACAACCCCGCCAGTTACAAAAATATACTTTGTCATGTTCAAATCCCCCTTAGTTACAGTTTGTACAATTCGTCGCTATTTAAATAAAGACTATTGTTTATTCATTCATGATAGGGGGTGGCGAACATTATTTCCTTAAAACTGCTATAGAAATACTCCCTAAAAATAGCAAAAACGCCCTCTTACTTATTAAGTAAGGGAGCGCTATTTTAGCGTATAATAATTATCGTTCCTTTTTTAAGGAGCCCAAAAGTTATTTTACAAGCATAAAAAATAAAAGTCAAGATGTAGAATTATCTCTCTTTTTCCTCTTCGTCTTCATCAAGATCCTCATCCTCAAGATCTTCATCTTCAATATCATACTCGTCTTCCTCTAACAGATCCTCATCCGCTTCTTCGAAATCTTCTTCCTCTAGATCATCTTCTAAGAGATCGTCATCATCCGAGTCATCATCTGCATCAAAGTCATCGGTGTCATCAAAATCATGATCTTCATCTGTATCTTCAAAGTCATCGACAACTTCCTCCTCTTCGACAACCTTCTTCGCCTTTTTCTTCTTCGGCTTCACAGGTGCAACGATTTCATCTTCAATTTGGTCAATTGGGTACCAAACACGAAGACCCCAGCGATTTTCACCTAACGCTAGGAAACGGCCATCGATATTTAAATCTGTATAAAATTGGGCAATTTTTGCTCTTACATCATTCTCTGAAAGCTCAAGAATCCCCTTAATTTCATCCATCATTTCATTGAAAGAGACCGGTTGCTTACTACCTTCTAATATTTCATAAGCAATTTCAATAAAAGACATTTCCTGCAACTGTTCCTTTGAGTACTGTTTCAAACTCATCACTGCACTTCCTTTCTAAAGACACTCCTGCAACGAACATATAAATGTAAAACTTTCTTTTCATGCTAAAATAAGGATTCCCATGAATGCATATTCTTCATTATAAACAAAAATAGTGGGTTTATGCTAGTTCAATTATCGTTTCATTTACTTTTTTCTGCGTTCATTTCGAATTCTTTTTTTAAAATTTATTTGCCCGTCTGTTTCTTTTTTTCACGTTTCCCATAGTTAAATCGTTTCCATGCTAAAAAAAAGAAAAAGATGGATATGAGCAAAAAGCCAATGGCTCCCAGCTGCAGTTGGTATAAGAAGTATGTCATGATGATCAGGCATACGAAAGTCCCGAAAAGAAATAAACGCTTCACCCTTTTCACTTCCCAAATAGGCTTCAAACCATAAGTATGTATTTATCCCACTCTTAACGGACATTTTGACTCCCACTTCAAGATTCTGAGAATACGAAGAAGATAAGTGGGGGATGAATGACAGACTAAAAGCGCGACGTCAACACATAAGTCTGCACACTTCACGTCCTGTGCGTCGAAAACCCCCAATGATGGAAGTTTCACTTTATCAGTTAAAAAGTCAAAACCTCTTATCTCACTCCGATTATACAGGAAATAAAGATAAAATATGAACATATTCACGATATTTTCTTTTTTTGAAAACTGTAGCTCTTTTCTTCAACATAGTTTGGTCAGATTTCTTGAATCAATTCCTAAATTTCGCTGTCCATTCAAGAATCTGACCAATATTCCTCTTACATATTTCTTCTATACTGGCCCCCTACCTCATATAAGGCCTTTGTAATTTGACCAAGGCTTGCAACTTTCACAGTCTCCATTAGTTCAGCAAAGATATTGCCACCACTCATTGCTTCTTCCTTCAACTTTTGAAGGGCTTTTGTTGCTTGATTGTCATGGCGCTTTTGGAAGTCCTGTAAATTATGAATCTGTAGCTCTTTTTCTTCTTTTGTCGCTCTTGCTAATTCCATATTATCGACTTCTTCTTCAGAAGGCGGATTTGGATTCAAATACGTATTCACACCGATAATCGGAAGCTCTCCCGTATGTTTTTTCATTTCATAATACATAGATTCATCCTGAATTTTTCCTCTTTGATACTGCGTTTCCATCGCCCCTAAAACGCCACCGCGATCATTAATGCGATCGAATTCCTGAAGTACCGCTTCTTCCACCAAATCGGTAAGCTCTTCAATAATAAAAGACCCTTGTAATGGATTTTCATTTTTCGTTAAGCCATGTTCCTTCGTGATAATCATTTGAATGGCCATTGCGCGTCTTACAGATTCTTCTGTTGGGGTCGTTATCGCTTCATCATAGGCATTCGTATGCAAGGAGTTGCAATTATCATGCAACGCCATTAACGCTTGCAGGGTCGTGCGAATATCATTAAAATCAATCTCTTGTGCATGAAGGGAGCGACCTGAGGTTTGGACATGATATTTTAATTTTTGACTACGTTCATTTGCACCATACTTTTCCCTCATCACAGTTGCCCAAATTCTTCTTGCTACCCGGCCAATGACTGTATACTCCGGGTCGAGACCGTTCGAAAAGAAAAAGGAGAGGTTTGGCGCAAAATCATCTATGTTCATGCCCCTGCTTAAATAATATTCCACATAAGTAAACCCGTTGGATAAAGTAAATGCCAACTGAGAAATCGGATTCGCTCCTGCTTCTGCAATATGATAGCCAGAAATCGATACAGAATAATAGTTTCGGACTTTATGATTAATAAAATATTGCTGAATATCCCCCATCATTCTTAACGCAAATTCTGTTGAGAATATACAAGTATTTTGACCTTGATCTTCCTTTAAAATATCCGCCTGTACCGTTCCGCGAGCTGTTTGCAAAGTCTTCTCTTTCACTTCCGCAAGTTCAGCATCCGAAAGCTTGCGACCAAGCTCAATCTCTTTCCGTTCAATCTGCTGTTCAATCGCGGTATTCATAAACATCGCAAGAATAATAGGTGCCGGACCATTAATCGTCATCGAAACAGAAGTGGACGGATGACATAAATCAAACCCTTTGTAGAGTTTTTCCATATCATCTAGGGTACACACATTAACGCCACTTTCGCCTACCTTTCCATAAATATCTGGACGATAATCTGGATCTTCTCCATATAAAGTGACAGAGTCAAATGCTGTACTTAACCGTTTTGCCGCATCATCCTTTGATAGATAATGAAAACGGCGGTTCGTTCTTTCCGGTGTCCCTTCCCCAGCAAACTGCCGCTTAGGATCTTCTCCTTCGCGTTTAAAAGGAAATACTCCTGCTGTATAAGGGAATTCACCTGGAACATTTTCTTTATATACCCATGTTAAAATCTCACCGTAATCTTGATATTTCGGCAGAGAGACCTTCGGAATATCGATTCCGGAAAGGCTCTTTGTCTTCAAAACCGTGACGATCTCTTTATCGCGTATTTTGGTCACAAATTTATCTGAAGTGTACTTTGCTTTCAATTCTCCCCAAGTTTGTAAAATCTGCTTTGAATCCTGTGACAGCTTCTTTTCTGTCTCTTGCTTAACAGCAACAAGGGAGGTAATAATTTCTTCGTTTATTTCTTTTTCTTTCACCGCTTCAATTGCCCCTTCAAGCTGGAACAATCTACGGGCTATTTGTGCTTCTTGTTTCATTTTTTTATGATAATTTCTTACGGCATCGGAAATTTCTCTTAAATAGTAGCGACGATCATTGGGGATAATGATATTTTGTTTTTCTACTAAGGCATTTTTACTAAAGGATGTGGACCAATTCATTCCGGTTTTTTCATTTATTTTTTCAATTAATGCGGCAAATAAAGCATTTGTTCCTGGGTCATTAAATTGACTGGCGATCGTACCATAGACTGGCATATTTTCAAATTCCTGTTCAAACAGCTCCCGACTGCGCTGAAATTGCTTTTGAACTTGGCGTCTTGCATCTTCTGAACCCTTTCGTTCAAATTTATTAATCACAACCAAATCGGCATAATCGATCATATCGATTTTTTCAAGCTGAGATGGTGCCCCAAATTCACTGGTCATGACATACATCGAGATATCACAGATTTCCGTTATTTCCGCATCCCCTTGACCAATTCCGCTTGTTTCGACAATGATTAAATCAAAGCCTGCTGCTTTTGTTACCGTAATGGCATCCTTGATTGCTAGGCTGAGCTCTGTTTTAGAACTCCTTGTTGCTAAGCTTCTCATAAATACTCTGGGAGAAAAGATAGCATTCATGCGAATTCGATCGCCTAATAATGCGCCACCTGTTTTTTGTTTTGTTGGATCGACAGAAAGAATGGCGACTCGCTTTTCTGGAATTTCATTTAAAAAGCGGCGAATCAATTCATCTGTCAGCGAGCTTTTCCCCGCCCCACCGGTCCCTGTAATTCCTATGACAGGAACTGATCTTTCTAGACTTTTAATTTGATCGAGGATCAATTCGACGGTTGCAGCACCAACTTGTAGAACCTCCAAATGATTTTCAGCGAGAGATATGAGCTTAGAAACGGCATTCACATCTCCAGATGGAAGTTTTTCAATATATTCTGTTGCTTCATCAGTGATAGTCGGATGGTCGCATTGTTCCAGCATCCTATTAATCATTCCCTGAAGGCCCAGTTTTCTTCCGTCCTCTGGGGAGAAAATTCCGGCAATGCCATAATCATGTAGCTCTTTTATTTCCTTCGGGATGATAACACCGCCACCACCCCCAAAAATGAGAATATGAGGTGCGCCCTTTTCCTTTAATAAATCATACATATACTTAAAATATTCCACATGACCGCCTTGATAGGACGAGATCGCAATTCCTTGAACATCTTCTTGGATAGCTGCATTCACAACTTCTTCAACAGAGCGATTATGACCCAAATGAATGACTTCCGCTCCACTTGCTTGAAGAATTCTGCGCATAATATTAATCGAGGCATCATGCCCATCAAAAAGACTTGAAGCGGTAACAAAGCGGATATGATGTTTTGGTTTATAGACTTGAACCTTACTCATTATTTTCCCCCAATCATTTAGAGCAGGCTTTTCGCAAAATACCGAATACAGATATTCTGAATCTCCCACCCTGCCATTTTAAATTATATATATCGTAATCCTCGTGCTTATAGAGGTATTACTCAATACCTTGAATGATCAAATTGGTTTGCAGCTCTATGTATTCTTCAAGCGTATACATCTTTTGAAGAATCCATCGTCTGAATCCCCACATTTGACCTTGAACAAAAATATTGTGAGCCAATAGCTGCACCTGTGTGGCTGTTAACAGCAGCTCGCCATTTTCCGCACAAATCTTGATTAAGTTTTCAAACATCGCAACCATTTCCATTTCTTTCTTCAACACATAGGGAAGTGCATCGTGTGACAGTGATTTTACTTCTTGATACATGACAAGTACTTCATCTTGCATTTCATCGACGATGCGAAAGTAATTAGCAATGCCAAGCTTCAGACTTTCTAATGTTCCAAGGCTGGTGTCGATATTATTCTGCAATCTATCACGAACTTCATCATAAATCGAATCGCACACTAGGTAGAGGATATCTTCTTTTTTGCGGATATATTCATAAAGCGTCCCAATACTAAAGCCAGACGCTTTGGCTATTTCTCTCGTTGTGGTACGATGATAGCCTTTTTGTTTAAAAAGGGAGATCGCCCCTTTAATCATTTGATTCCTTCTCATTTTTACAAGACGTTCATCTTTTACTGATGCATGAACTTCACGTTTTTCCTCCATGTAATCCCCCTTTATGAAGTATCCTGGTGTCCAAGATGGATCACCATCTTGGACACCAGATACTTAAATGATTATTTTGTAAGCATTCTTGAGATAACAAGTCGTTGAATTTCTTGAGTACCCTCATAGATTTGAGTGATTTTTGCATCACGCATGAATCTTTCAACAGGGTAATCTTTTGTATAACCGTAGCCACCAAATACTTGAACTGCTTCTGTTGTCACTTTCATGGCTGTATCACCAGCGAAAAGCTTAGACATAGCTGATTCCTTACCGTAAGGAAGGCCATTTGATTCAAGCCATGCTGCTTGATAGGTTAATAGTCTTGCCGCTTCAACGCCTGTTGCCATATCAGAAAGCTTGAAGGCAACCCCTTGTTGTGCAGCAATTGGCTTCCCAAATTGAACTCTTTCCTTTGCATAGTCCACAGCTGCATCTAATGCACCTTGAGCAATCCCAACAGCTTGCGCAGCGATACCATTACGTCCTCCATCAAGAGTCATCATCGCAATCTTGAAGCCATCTCCTACATTGCCAAGGATATTTTCAACAGGAACATGGCAATTATCAAAGATAATTTCTGTTGTAGGTGATGAACGAATGCCTAGTTTCTTTTCTTTCTTCCCTACTGAGAATCCAGGGAAGTCGCTTTCAACGATAAATGCGGTTTGTCCGCCTCTTGTTCCTTTTTCAGCATCTGTTGTCGCAAAAACAACATAAGTTTCGGCTGCTCCACCATTGGTGATGAAGATTTTGGAGCCATTCAACACATAATGATCGCCTTCAAGACGAGCTGTTGTTTTCATACCACCAGCATCAGATCCGCTTCCTGGCTCTGTTAAGCAATAAGCACCGATTTTTTCCCCTTGTGCCATAGGACGAAGATATTTTTGCTTTTGTTCTTCATTACCAAACTTATAAATAGGCCATCCGGCTAAAGATGTATGAGCAGATAGCATTACCCCCACTGATGCGTCTACTCTTGATAGTTCTTCTACAGCAATACAATAAGCTAAGAAGTCACTTCCAATCCCGCCGTATTCCTCTGGCCAAGGAATACCTGTTAGACCAAGCTCTGCCATTTTCTCGAAAATGGTGCGGTCAAAATGAGCTTCCTCATCCCGCTCTGCGGCAGTTGGAGCTACTTCATTTCTTGCGAAGTCCCGAACCATTTTCCTAATCATTTCGTGTTCTTCTGTAAGCTGAAAATTCATTTCTGCTTCCTCCCCTGATTGATTCATTAATTTATTTAAATTAGTTATCTCCGTCATTTGAAAACAACTAATCCTAAGCGAATGTCCTGCGAGATAAATCATTGTCTTATTTTCAACTGTTCATTTTCTAGTATTTTTGAACTTGACAACCTTTTTTTATCAATAAAAATGCAATCTTTACGGTAGCAATTGAACTTAAGATTGTAAATTGCGCTATAGATGCTTATGAATAACAATACGTTGAATTTCACTCGTACCTTCATAAATTTCAGTGATTTTCGCATCACGGAAAAAGCGCTCAACTGGATAATCCTCGGTATAGCCATAACCACCGAAAACTTGGATAGCCTCTGTTGTGACCTCGACTGCCGTCTTTGAAGCAAACAGCTTTGCCATTGAGGCTTCTTTTCCACAGCTTTGACCATTCATTCTCATTTGAGCTGCACGAAAAATCAATAGCTTTGCAGCCTCTATATTTGTTGCCATATCAGTAAGCTTGAAAGCGATTGCCTGCTGAGCGGCAATTGGCTTACCAAATTGCTTGCGTTCCCCTGCATACTTCACCGCTGCTTCAAAAGCGGCCTCTGCAATTCCGAGAGCCTGAGAAGCAATCCCTATACGGCCTACATCTAAATTACTCATAGCGATTTTGAAGCCTTCTCCTTCTTGACCAAGGAGATTTTCTTTTGGGACACGCATATCCTCAAACGTTAATTGTAGAGTTCTTGAGCCATGAAGGCCCATTTTCCTTTCATCCTTCCCAAAGATCAGTCCAGGAGTCCCTTTTTCCACGATGAAGGCTGAGATCCCTTTCTTCCCTGCTTCCAGATTGGTCTTAGCAAATACAATATAGACATCTGCTTCTCCACCATTTGTGATAAAGACCTTTGAACCATTAATGACATAATGGTCACCATCCAAGACAGCTCTTGACTTTAGGCTACCAGCGTCTGAGCCAGCACTCGGTTCTGTTAAGCAAAATGCTCCTAAATATTCTCCAGTAGCTAATTTTGCAACATATTTCTGTTTTTGCGTCTCCGTACCAAAATACACAATAGGATTCGTCCCCACTGAGGTATGGACGGATAAAATCACGCCGATCGTAGCACTTACCTTTGAAATCTCATGTATCGCAATAATATAGGAGATAAAGTCCATTTCAGCTCCCCCATATTTTTCAGGGATTGGAATTCCCATTAAGCCAAGCTCCCCCATTTTTTTGAGAATTTCTCTTGGAAACTCCCCTTGCTCCATTCTGCCTATAAATGGAGCAATTTCATTTTGGGCGAATTCTTGGACCATATTCTTCATCATGCTTTGTTCTTCTGTCAGATGTAAGACCATATTTCCCCTCCAGAATGATGATAACTAACACTCCTCATACGGAAAAAGATTATTCGTAAACATAGAAGCCACGACCGGTTTTTTTGCCGAGCCATCCCGCTTTGACATATTTACGAAGTAATGGGCATGGGCGATATTTATCATCACCAAGTCCCTCTTGCAGTGTTTCCATAATGTATAAGCAAGTATCTAGTCCAATGAAATCAGCTAATGTTAGTGGCCCCATCGGATGATTCATACCAAGCTTCATAACCTCATCAATGGCTTCTTTCGTTGCTACACCCTCATAGAGTGCATAGACTGCCTCATTAATCATTGGCAAGAGAATGCGGTTTGCCACGAATCCAGGAAAATCATTAACTTCAACAGGAACCTTTCCAATCTTCTTTGTAATGCTTTCAATTTCTTGATAAACTTCGTCTGCAGTTGCTAATCCACGAATAATCTCTACTAATTTCATCACTGGAACTGGATTCATAAAATGCATGCCAATGACCTTTTCAGGTCTTTTTGTCACAGCAGCGATTTCTGTAATAGGTAAAGATGAGGTATTGCTTGCCAAAATCGCATGTGCTGGGGCAATCTCATCTAATTGCGCAAATATTTTCGCTTTAATGTCCATATTTTCAACAGCTGCTTCGATTACAAGATCTACATTCGAAGCGTCCTGAAGATCAGCGGAAGCGGTAAGATGATTTAAGATGTCATCCAGTTTTTCTTGGGTTATTCGTTCTTTGGACACTTGGCGGGCTAAATTCTTTTGAATCGTCCCTAATCCTCGTTCTACAAATTCCACTTTTAGGTCATTTAAAATTACTTCATAACCTGCTGTTGCACAAACTTGTGCAATACCAGAACCCATTTGTCCAGCACCAATAACCATTATTTTTTTGATTTCCATGTTTTTTTCCTCCGTATCAATACAGTTTATTCCCATTTCATTGATTTGCCTTTTTTCTCGAATTCTATTAAACCCTCGGAACCTCAATCATCACGGCATCTCCTTGCCCTCCGCCACTACAAATGGCAGCAATTCCAATTCCACCGCCACGAGATTTAAGCTCATGAATTAAAGTTAAAATAATTCTTGCACCGCTTGCTCCGATTGGATGACCAAGTGCAACCGCGCCACCATTGATATTTACCTTATTTAAATCTAGGTTGGCAATTTGACTGCTAACCAAAGCTACAGCAGCAAAAGCTTCATTTATTTCAAAAAGATCAATATCTTCGATGCTTTTACCCGACTTTTTCAAAAGCTCCTTAATAGCAATTCCTGGCGTTTTGGGAAAATCCTTCGCCTCTGTCGCAACAGCTGTATGCGCAAGAATAGTAGCTTCAATTTTTCTTCCTTCTCTTTTGGCTCGCTCCCCGCTCATCAAGACAAGTGCACAGGCACCATCATTTACTCCTGGAGCATTTCCAGCAGTAATAGTTCCTTCATTATTGAATGCGGGTGAAAGCTTAGCTAATTTCTCTAATGAGGTATCTTTTCTAGGGCCTTCATCATTTGCAACGATTAAGGGATCTCCCTTTCTTTGTGGAACTGCAACCGAAACAATTTCCTCAGCAAATTTACCGGATTCCATTGCCGCAAGCGCGCGTTTATGGCTTCTTAAAGACCATTCATCCTGCTCCCTGCGGCTGATCCCGAGCTCACTGGCAACAGCATTTCCATATGTCCCCATATGAACACCAGAAAAGCTGCAGCTTAATCCATCATGGATCATTAAATCTAAGACTGTTGCATCCCCCATGCGATAGCCAAAGCGCGCTTTGGGTAGAATGTATGGGGCATTGCTCATCGATTCCATGCCACCAGCAACAATCACTTCTTCGTCACCTAAACGAATAATTTGATCTGCGAGCGTTACACTTCTCATTCCCGAGGCACACACTTTATTAATGGTCTCTGTCTTCACTTCCCAAGGTAATCCCGCTTTTCTTGCCGCTTGCCTTGATGGAATTTGCCCTTGGCCCCCTTGAAGTACACTTCCAAAAATAAATTCTCCTACCTCTTCAGGCTTAACATTTGCTCGATTTAAGGCTTCCTTTGCTGCAATACCACCAAGGTCGGATGCTGAAAAACTGCTCAGCCCTCCTCCAAGCCTTCCAAATGGCGTCCGAGCTCCACCCAAAATGACCGTTTTACCCAAAAAAATTCCCCCTATTCATTTGTTCAACACAAGTCAATTATTAGGAAAAATGCCTAATGGCACATAGATGAAGTGAATTCTTGATGAAATGATGTTTGAGGCTGACAGCAGTTCAAGTCTACATGTAAAAAGAATATAGATGCCTATTACCACCTATACAATTCTTGTTAACCGAATTTTCCAAATCAAGGGTATATTCAGTTATTTTGTGACATATTTGTTCTGTTGACTGAACGCTCGTTCGAAAGAATCTCAAAAAAAAAGTATTCCTACTGATTAAAGAACCTTTTATGATATGAGGATAACTAAAAACGTAAAAAGATAAAGCGACCACATCCTGATACTGGATCTGCCGAAGCGATCATCTTCTTTTAGCTTGGAGCGCCCTTAAAGGGCGCCTTCGCCATTTCTAACATGATGGATTGTAATCGTTTTCTAAATCTATTTTACCGAAAAGCGGCAGAAATTGAAACACTATACGAAAAATTCTTAATTTTTTATCATTCTCCGCAGGTGTTTCCTTTTCTGCTCTTTTTCATTCACAAAAGACACTTAGGATACTAAAGTTTTAGGCTCGCCACAGACGGATTTTTCAAGAAGCTCTGCCACATCATAGGTTGAAATCTTGTCTTCAACCTCTTTTGCCTTTGTTCCATCCGTTAACATGGTTAAGCAATACGGACATCCTGAACTAATGACCGTTGGATTAACAGCCAAAGCTTGTTCTGTTCGAGCTACGTTAATACGATGGCCGGTTTCTTCTTCCATCCACATTAATCCGCCACCAGCACCGCAGCACATACCTGTTTCCCGTTTCCGTTCCATTTCGATTAATTTAACACCTGGAATGGATTTTAAGATTTCCCGTGGTGCATCATAGACATCATTGTAACGCCCTAAGTAACATGAATCATGGAAGGTAATCGTTTCGTTCACAGGATATTGCGGGTTTAGGCGTCCATCTTTCACTAGCTGATAAAGAACCTCTGTATGATGGTAAACCTCTGCTTCAAGTCCAAAGTCAGGGTATTCATTTTTGAAAATATTATAAGCATGTGGGTCAATGGTGACGATTTTCTTCACTTCATTCTTCTCGAACTCTTCAATATTCTTCGTGGCAAGTTCTTGGAATAAGAATTCATTTCCAAGTCTTCTTGATGTATCTCCAGAGTTCTTTTCCTTATTGCCAAGAATGGCAAATTTAACGCCAGCTTCATTTAATAGCTTTGCAAAGGATAGTGCAATCTTTTGACTGCGATTATCATAGGAACCCATAGCACCAACCCAAAATAGGTATTCAAATTCTTCTCCGGCCTTTTTCGCTTCCTTCACAGTCGGAGCATAAACATCCTCACGAGCCTCACGCCAGTTTTCACGTTCTTTCCGGTTTAATCCCCAAGGATTTCCTTGTTTCTCGATATTGGACATCGCCCGCTTTGCATCAGGATTTACTTTTCCCTCTGTCAACACAAGATAACGGCGAAGGTCGATAATCTTTTCAACATGTTCATTCATTACTGGACATTGGTCTTCACAATTTCGGCAGGTTGTACAACCCCAAATTTCTTCTTCCGTGATAACCTCACCAATTAAGCTTGGATTATAAGCAAGACCAGCTGCGGCTTCCGCTGCCCCTTTACCTGATGCGCTAAGCGCAATCTGATTCCCTTTTGTGTTGGCAAAAGCAAATGTCGGTACCCATGGCTGCTTAGATGTAATTGCTGCCCCATGGAAGGTTAAATGATCCCGCAGCTTCAAAATTAAATCCATTGGAGAAAGCATCTTACCAGTACCAGTTGCCGGACACATATTCGTACAACGTCCACATTCCACACAGGCATAAAGATCAACTAATTGTAATTGTGTAAAGTCTTCAATTTTTCCAACCCCAAAGGATTCCTGGGTTTCATCCTCAAAATCAATTTTTCTTAATTTTCCTGGTTTATCTAATCGATTCAAATAAACATTGGCTGGACCTGCAATTAAATGAGCATGCTTTCCTTGTGGAATGTACACTAAGAAAGCAAATAGAAATGATAAATGCAGCCACCAAGCAATATAGAAAATGACAATAGAGGCCGTTTCCCCAATTCCTGATAATCCCGTTCCGATTAAAGAAGCAATTGGTTCCGTCCATACGGCTTCTTCCCCATGCCAGATCATGCCCATTCCATTTCCAACAAGAACAGATAACATCAATCCACCGATAAATATGAGAACAAGTCCGTTTTTAAATCCTCTTTTTAAACGTACAAGCTTTTCAATATAGCGGCGATAATAGGCCCATACGACTGCCACTAAAATAATGAAGGTTACGATTTCCTGAAAAAAAGTAAACGCGGAATAAATAGGTCCTAAAGGTAAGTGGGCGCCCGGTTTAATCCCTTTTATAATAAAATCAATTGCCCCAAATTGAACAAGAATGAAGCCATAGAAAAGCATCACATGGATAGCTCCACTTTTCTTATCCTTCAAAAGCTTCTTTTGTCCGAAAACATTTACCCAAATTTTTCCAAGCCGTTTCTTCACATCATTATCAAACTCAGTCTTTTTCCCAAGTTTAATAAATTTTGTTCTTGTCCTTACTAAATACACAAACAAATTAATTGCGTAAGCGGTTACGAATAAAAACGCAATTAAGTTCAGCCACAATAGACCGTTCATCCTTCCTTCTCCTTTCACGAGGTCTCATGATGTCCCCTTTTTAAACCCCTTTATTAACTAAATATTATAACAGAATAAATTTTCTGAAAATACTGCTTATCTCCATTATATAATGAATGACTATTCAGTCAACAGGAAATTAGAACGTTTTCATTTCCTAAATCGCTTTTTCCTTGCCCGAAAATACTTATAAATTACTGTACTTCTGTTTACAATAAGAAAAAATACTGCGAGGGAGTCAATCAAATTATGATATTTTTCATTACCTTCATCCTTGCCATCTTTGTGATTTACCTTTGGGCGGATTTTCATTTTGGAAGAAAAAGGCATCTCGCAACTTTTCAAAAACGACAGCACCCTATTAGGAATAGTGATATCACCCTTTTTACTCAAGGAGGGGAACTGTTTGAGGATTTCTTTGCGGAAATCCAAAAAGCAAAGCATCATATTCATATTTTGTTTTTTATCGTTAAGAAGGACACAGTTAGCAAACGTTTTTTTGAAGCATTAATGGAAAAAGCCCAAGCAGGAGTAGAGGTAAAGCTCCTTCTCGATCGGGTTGGAAGCCATAAAGTGCCAAAAGACATGCAAACACAATTAAAATTAGCCGGCGTGGAATTTTTCTACTGTAACAAAATGAAACCACCCTTCTTCTTCTACACCAGTCAAGTTCGTAATCATCGAAAAATTACGGTTATTGATGGAAAAATTGGTTACATGGGTGGATTTAATATTGGCAAAGAGTATATTGATATGAGTCCCAAGCTCACTCCTTGGCGGGACTACCACCTGAAATTCGCGGGTGAAGGCGTTCGTGATTTACAGCATGAATTCCTCATTGATTGGCAAATGGCTACTAATCAAAATTTACTTCCTGAAAAAACCTACTTCCCTGAACTTTCTCCAGGGGCTGTCCGGCACCAACTCGTTCCAACGGAGGGAATTCTACTTGAGGATTATTTTTCAGAACTTATTCAAAATGCCCAAAAAACGATCTTTATTGGAACCCCCTATTTTATTCCAAGCAGCAAGGTTTTTCAGGATTTAATCGAGGCGATTAATCGTGGAGTTCAGGTTAAAATTCTCATCCCGCAAAAACGCGATCATCTATTCGTCAAAGAGGCATCGTTCCGTTATTTACGCCCTCTTCTTAAAAAAGGGGCAAAGGTGTATCAATTTGTCAACGGCTTTTATCATGCCAAAATCTTAATAATTGATGAAGAATTTTGCGATATTGGAACCGCCAATTTCGATAAACGCAGCTTCTTCCTAAATTTAGAAATGAATTGTTATATTTTTAATCAACCCTTTTTAAAAGAAGTAGAACAAGTTGTTCATAAGGATTTAGGAGATGCCAGGTTATTAGCTGTCGATGCTCTCGATCAGCCCTCGCTGTTTATTCGGGTGAAAGAAATGATTGCTAGACCCATTTCCTACTTTTTGTAAGCCTTATCACTTTCCATATGGGCAAAAAAGTCGTTCATCTCCCTAGAACGACTTTTTTCCTTTCCCAAATGTTTGAAAATTGTCCTTCAGTTCTTTTCCCTTTCAAATCAAAAAACAGCCGAATATTAAAATAATCGGCTGTGTTCTCTTATTGCTTTTATTCAAATCAAGGATATGTTAACTAAACAAGCTTTGCAGCCATGGTGATACCTTTTGGAACACCACAAAGCCAAGATAAACTCCGACGATTCCCATAACACCTGCTAATGCCGGAGGAGCAGGAATTGGTAATTTAAACAAGGAAAAAAGGAATCCCACTATAAAACCTGTAATAATGGATAGTATGACAATCTTCATGCTGACTTCCTCCTCTAAAAACTTTCGATTCAATATTTTTGGGGCATTTCATCTGCCAATTTTTTAGCATCCAAACAATCATGTTTTTTCGCTAAGATTTCTGTCCCACCTAATAAGAAGTATGAATCCAAACGACGCAAAAGGACGTTTCCTTTTAGAAGGGCCTTTATCACAGGCAGGATCTCAAGTTTACCTGTTAAACTTCAGCCTACATTTTTTCTGGCGCGGATACACCAATTAAGGCTAATGCATTTCTTAATGTAATTTGTACAGCTTTAATTAGCGCTAAGCGTGCTTTCGATCTTTCCACATTTTCCATATCCAATACCTTTTCCGCATTGTAGAAGCTATGGAACGTGGATGCCAGTTCAAAGATATAGTTGGCAATACGGTGAGGCAGGCGTTTCAACGCTGCTTCGCCAACTGCTTGCGGGAATTCGCCTAATTTCTTCAATACTTCAATTTCTTTTTCCGCTTGTAGTAATGAGAAATTAGCCTCGCTATCAAGCACTAAACCATTTTCTTCTCCTTGGCGCAAGATGCTGCAAATACGTGCATGAGCATATTGTGCGTAAAATACAGGATTTTCATTAGATTGAGAAACCGCTAAATCTAAGTCAAAATCAAGATGAGTATCCGCACTTCTCATAGCGAAGAAATAACGTGTAGCATCTAAGCCTACTTCCTCTACTAAATCACGCATCGTCACTGCTTTACCCGTACGCTTACTCATTTTCATCTTTTCACCATTTTTATATAGGTGAACAAGCTGGATAATTTCTACCTCTAATGCCTCTTTGCTAAAGCCTAAGGCTTGGATGGCTGCTTTCATTCTTGGGATATAGCCATGGTGATCAGCACCCCAAATATTAATAAGCTGTTCAAAGCCACGATCCAATTTATTTTTATGATAAGCAATATCGGGTGTTAAATACGTGTAAGAACCATCCTGTTTGATTAATACACGGTCTTTGTCATCACCAAAGGTAGTGGAGCGGAACCAGGTTGCTCCGTCTTTTTCATATATATGGCCATTTTCTCTTAATTTATCGAGAGCCTTATCAATTTTCCCGTCATTGTAAAGGGAGGTTTCGGAATACCACACATCAAAAGGAACTCGGAAATCCTCTAAATCTTTTTTCAATTTTTCCATTTCATATTTAAGACCATACTCACGGAAGAAATCAAAACGTTCCTGTTCATCTGCATGAACGTAACGATCTCCAAATTCATCTGCTAGTCTTTTCCCAATGCCTATGATGTCTTCCCCATGATATCCATCTGCCGGCATTTCTTTTTCAAGGCCTAAAGCTTGGAAGTAACGGGCTTCAACAGATAATGCCAAATTATTAATTTGATTTCCCGCATCATTAATATAATATTCACGAGAAACATCATATCCGGCTTTCGCTAAAATATTGCAGAGTGAATCCCCAACAGCTGCACCGCGGGCATGTCCTAAATGAAGGTCTCCCGTTGGATTAGCCGAAACAAATTCTACTTGGATTTTTTGGTGGTTTCCCACATTGGTTTCTCCATAACTTTCTCCCGCTTCTAAAATCACAGGCACTAAATCAGTTAAATAGCTATTATTCATATAAAAGTTAATAAAACCAGGACCCGCAATTTCAATTTTTTCAATAGAAGCCTTTGATTGGTCAAAATGAGAAATAAGATCCTCTGCAATCATTCGGGGAGCCTTTTTCGCCATTCTTGTCAGTTGCATCGCCATGTTAGTAGAATAATCTCCATGAGATTTATCCTTAGGAGTTTCTAATATGACAAATGGGATTTCTTCTTCCGTTGCTAGGCCTGCTTTGATTACTGCTGCTTTAATTTCAGCTTTTAATTTTGCTTGGATTTGCTCGACGATGTTCATTCATTCTCCTCCTTAAACGTGATGTTAATATGGTAAATGCCTGCAATTGAACCATGTATGGCTAAATCATAAATAATGTCCACTGAACCTTCATTATTTTCCTGAGCCAAAGAGTGTTCAAGTTGCTTTGTATATGTAGTCGTATCAAGTGTACCATAAGGGGTCTCATAGCTACCTCGCAGCCTTTGCTTTAATTTAAAGGGCAGCCTCATTTGAATGGCGCCTGTTCGTAAAATTAACGCAGCTCCCTCGGTTACTTTTACAATTGTTTTAATCGTTCCCTCTTCAAGAACTTCCTCATACTGTAAATAATAAGATTGGTCCTTCTGATAGTATTGACCAAAGGTAGTTAATTCAAAAGACTGAGTCTCTTCTTCATTTTGAATCATGGTTTTTACTTTTATTTGTATTGGGACTTGTTCGGCACGCTTTACCTGCAATGGCAACACTTCCTTTACTTCGCTTATTATAATCGAAGTTTCTCTTTTTGTGTTGGGTTTTTGTTCAAATATGCACAAGATCGCAACAATTAATCTCCTCATTCAAGAGGCTTTTATAAGAATTTGTGGTGAACCCAATTATTATAATTATTTTGGATTGGAGATGCAACAAAGCGCAGGCACCAACAAATAGTAGTTGGTGCCTGCGCTTATCTTATTTCACCCAGCCTAATATCATTTCTCTGATTAATTTGCTGGCGGTATTAACAGTTTGTTCTGAATGATCGTAAACAGGTGCCACCTCGACTAAATCGGCCCCCACTACTTTCACATCAGAATGAGCAATTTCATGAATAGAAGCAAGCAATTCTTTCGATGTGATGCCACCTGCATCGACGGTTCCGGTTCCTGGTGCATGAGCCGGATCCAAAACATCGATATCAATCGTCACATAGACTGGACGTCCTGCAAGCTTTGGAAGAATCGTTTTAAGCGGCTGGTGAACCTCAAACTTAGAAATATGAAGTCCAACCTTCTTTGCCCACTCAAATTCCTCCTTCATTCCTGAACGAATGCCAAAAGAATAAATATTTTCAGGTCCGATTAAATCAGCCGCTTTTCGAATCGGGGTTGAATGAGAAAGCGGCTCTCCCTCATAGCTCTCACGTAAATCGGTGTGAGCATCCATATGGATAATCGCTAAATCCGGATACTTTTTATACATCGCTTTAAACACAGGCCAAGAAACTAAATGTTCTCCCCCCATGCCAAGCGGAAACTTATCATGGGCTAATATTTTATCCACATATTCCTCAATCAAGTCTAAGCTTTTTTGGGGATTTCCAAATGGAAGTGGAATATCTCCGGCATCAAAATATTTAACATCCTGTAATTCTCGGTCTAAATAAGGACTATACTCTTCAAGCCCAATGGAAACCTCGCGAATGCGCGCTGGACCAAATCTAGATCCAGGACGATAACTCACGGTCCAATCCATTGGCATCCCATATAGTACGACCTTGCTTTCTTCAAAATTGGGATGACTGCCAATAAATACATTGCCAGAATAGGCTTCATCAAATCGCATGTTCTTATCCTCCAATCCTACGAGCTTATAGGGAGTATGATTATTTCACAAGGTCTTGAACAAATTTAGGTAAAACAAAGGCTGCTCTATGAAGCTCTTTCGTATAATATCTTGTTTCAATTTCATGGAAGCGGTCTTCGCTTACTTCTAGAGGATCATATTTCTTTGAACCTAATGTGAATGCCCAAAGGCCACTTGGGTATGTCGGAATATTGGCCACATAAAGGCGCGTAATTGGGAAAATTTCCTTTACATCTTTTTGAACATGACGGATTAAATCTCCTTTGAACCAAGGGTTATCAGACTGAGCAACAAATAGTCCATCTTCTTTCAACGCCTTTGCAATTCCAGCATAAAAACCTTTTGTAAACAAGTTTACTGCTGGTCCTACAGGTTCTGTTGAATCAACCATGATGACATCATATTCATTTTCGCTTTGGGCAATATGCATGAAGCCATCGTCCACTTTGACCTCTACACGGGGATCATCTAATTTACCTGCAATTTCAGGCAAAAATTTCTTAGAATACTCGATCACTTTTCCATCAATATCGACAAGAGTTGCTTTTTTCACACTTGGATGCTTTAATACTTCGCGAATGACACCGCCATCGCCACCACCAACAACAAGAATATTCTCTGGATTTGGATGTGTGAACAATGGGATATGTGCGACCATTTCATGATAGACAAACTCATCCTTCACGCTTGTCATCACCATATCATCTAAAAGAAGCATATTGCCCCATTGTTCTGTTTCCACCATATCAAGCTTTTGAAAATCCGTTTGCTCCGTATGTAAAGTACGATTTATTTTCATTGTAATCCCAAAATTCTCTGTTTGCTTTTCTGTAAACCAAATACTCAAATCAATCATCCCTTTCACAAGTACATTCAAGCTTTTGGCTCATCCTTTAAGCCATGCTTCTTTTATTGTTATACTACCCTAACAAAAATTTTACAAACATCAGAAAAAGTATAGTTGAATCTAGCAAAAAAGCAAGAAAAATTTCTTATTTTTAATAGAAATGGGTTTAAAACCCTTCTGATTTTTTCATACTGAGAATACAAACTTTACTGGATTGTTTTTCCTTAGTTGAAAAACAGCGAGGTGACTCAAAATGGAACTCATGACCGACCATCGGTTTCGAAAGACATTGAAGTATTTACGGGCAATCATCATTATCAGTTCATTTGCTGTAGCCATAAGCTTTGTTCTCGTGCTTGGCATTTTAGTCTATGCCAAAATTCTCGGTCCTCCTCCTCTGGCCGTCCCGCAATCGACTTTGTATTTTTCCGAGGATGGAAAATTAATGGGAGAAAGCAATAATGGCCAAAAGCGCTATTGGGTTCCACTTGAAAAAATCTCACCTGATTTAATTCAAGCAACTCTTTCAATTGAGGATAAAAGCTTCTATGACCACCATGGCTTTGATTTCAAACGTATTGCCGGGGCTGCTCTTGCCGATGTAAAGGCCTTCTCAAAGGTTCAGGGGGCAAGCACAATTAGCCAGCAATATGCGCGAAATTTATTCCTTGAGCATGACAAAACATGGGAAAGGAAGATTTCAGAGGCTTTTTATACCCTTCGAATTGAGATGAATTATTCGAAGCATGATATTTTGGAAGGATATCTAAATACGATTTACTATGGAAATGGCGGATATGGAATTCAGGCAGCAAGCCAATATTATTTTGGAAAAGACGCCGCAAAGCTCAATCTGGCAGAAGCATCGATACTTGCGGGAATCCCTAAAGGGCCAGGAATCTACTCCCCATTCGTTTCCCTAGAAGATGCAAAAAAACGGCAAAGGATTATTTTACAGTCCATGGTCCGCGACGGATATATCAATCAAAAAACGGCGGATTCTACAATGAAGAAGAAATTGCATTTAGTGGGCGAATATCCAAATCCAAAGGCCGCTGTTGCCCCTTATTTCCAGGATGCTGTTCGCCAAGCCTTAAAAAAGGAGCTGCATCTCGATGAGCGAACAATTGAGCTTGGAGGGTTAAAAGTCTATACAACGCTTGATTTAGACAAACAAAGAGAAGCTGAAAGTACGGTATCCAAACTTATTTCAGACGAATCGGATATCCAGGTAGGAATGGTTGCGATGGACCCTAAAACAGGCTATGTCCGGGCGATGATTGGTGGACGGGATTACGAAAAAAGCCCTTATAATCGTGCGATGCAGGCGGTTCGCCAGCCGGGTTCCACCATCAAGCCGATCCTTTATTACGCTGCTTTAGAGCATGGATTTACTCCAGCTACCTTAATGCGTAGCGAAATAACCACATTCCGCTTTGATGACGAACGGGACGATTACACCCCGCATAATTTCAATAACCAATATGCGGAATCCGATATCACCATGGCTCAGGCACTTGCCCTATCTGATAATGTGTTTGCGGTCAAAACTCACCTTTTTTTAGGTGAGGATACATTGATTGAAGCAGCAAAGAAGTTTGGAATCCACACGCCTATGGCCAAGGTTCCATCACTTGCACTGGGGACCTCAGGGGTTCGAGTCATCGAAATGGCAAATGCCTACAGTATGCTCGCAAATAGCGGAAAACAAGTCTCTCCCATTTTCATAAAACGGGTCGTCAATCATAAGGGAGAAGTCATTTATGAGAATGAGCATGAAACAAAGCAGGTGCTTAATCCGAAAACGGCTTTTGTCATGACTCATATGCTGACAGGAATGTTCGACCCAAAATTAAATGGTTATGCTCATGTGACGGGATATTCGATTATTAAAGATATGACGAGGCATTATGCCGGTAAATCAGGTACGACGGAGTCGGATAGCTGGATGATTGGCTATACACCACAGCTCGTTTCTGCCGTTTGGACAGGATATGACAAAGGAAAACCAATCGAATTAACAGCGGAAAAATCCTATGCAAAAAACATATGGGTTCATTTTATGGAAAAAGCATTGGAGAAAGAGCCAAAGAAGAATTTTAAGGCGCCAAAAGAAACGGTCGGAGTCTATCTCGATCCTGAAAACGGCAAACTTGCTACCAAAAACTGTCCTGTTAAGAGATTAACTTACTTTGTCTCAGGAACCGAACCGACTGACTATTGTACCGATCATTTATCTGAAAATGAGAGCCAAAAAACGAAGAACAAAGAAAAGAAACCGGAGCAAGAAAAGTCTCCTTGGTATAAAAAATTATTCAAATGGGGTGCGTGAAATTTGGGCAGGTTCGCCTCCTTACAATTCGTGATGAGGGAATGCTAAAGAATATAAGTTTTCCCTATCTTATCTGTTGCAACAGTAGAAATAGAAAAGCCTCGGGTGCATGAGATCCGAGGCTTTTCCTGTCCTAGTATTACTGCGTGCTTTGAACTGATTTTAAGTTTACTTTTTTTCGATTAAATGAGCAAGTAGATGCTAAATGAAATTCAAAAAACTGTCACATTTCAAATAAAACAGTTTTTTTAGACAATACTTTGAAGATAGGACATTGTTTTTTAGAAAAATTAAGCTTGCAAATCCTGTTTCAGCTTGGATTCTGCAAGGTCCCACATTCCTTCATCATGTTGGCGAAGAAACTGGGCCAATATCTGCTTCGATTTTGCGTCCATATGATCGACGATGATATGACGTTTAATTGATTTATCCAAACGATTTACATGCTCAGGCAATAGCTTATATCCTCTACGAATTTCACGGTCCACCGTCATCTCGCAAGCTGCCACTCCTGCATAATAAGAACCTTCCTCTTTCCGATCGATTGTAACCCAGACTATCCAATAAGGCTTGCCATTTGGCACCTCATCCTTATTCGGTAAAAACTTAATACCTTTCTCGACCGTACTTCTGGCATGCATGGCTCCGATATCAACAAAAGCTTCTCCTTCATCAACATCAATGATAACTGGTGAGACATTATCGAGACTTAATGACCCCTTTCCAAAACCTTTATGCCCATCCATTGGGTCATTTTTAATAATATTAAAACCAATGTTTTTTTTCTTTTTTTCTTCCATTCCCTAAAAACCTCCATCTATTTACATCAGCAATTGATAGAAAAACTGATCAATGGTTTGCACAATATAAGGTGTAACGGTATTCAAAATGGGATGGATCGTATATTGATCCAGAGGTGTCACCACCAAAATCAAAAAGATTAACGCCCCATATTGCTCATATTGCGTCATCTTTGCCCGAACATTCACTGGTGCTAAGTCCTCAATAATTCGATAGCCATCAAGTGGCGGAAAAGGCAATAGATTAAAAATAAACAAGAGGGCATTCAAGCTAATAAAAATGTTCAAGAAATCCGGTACAAATGTCGGAAGGGTTGAAGCAATCCCACTGGCTGCCAAGCTGTACCAAATGAGAATGGCCAGAATAACGAGCAATAAATTACTTATTGGCCCCGCAATCGAAACTAAAACCCCTGCAAGCTTTGGTTTTTTAAAAAAATAACGATTCACCGGTACAGGTCGGGCCCAACCAAACCCTGCAATAAAGATGAAAAGAGTTCCAAGAGGGTCCAAATGCTGCAATGGATTAAGTGTTAGCCTCCCTTGATTTTTGGCCGTCATATCACCAAATTTATAAGCCACAAAAGCATGAGAGAATTCATGAAGCGAAAAGGCAATCATCAAAGTAATGGCCACATAGGGTATTTGTCTTATATCATAAGCAAGAAACTGACTCCATTGATCCAATCATTATCCCCCCTTTATATATTCCAAATGAAATGATCGCTTTATTTTTCTAAATTATACATGATTCTGGTCCTGATGTGAAAAAGGAGTCCCTCATCGTGGTTGCAATTTTTGCAAAATAATGAAAAACTATAGAACAAAAGCAACCTTTTAGTGAAGACTTGTTATTCCTATCTAAGGTTGCCACCATACTAAACCATATGAAGGAGCTTGATTTTCATGCCATACGTAACCGTAAAAATGCTAGAAGGCCGTACCGAAGAACAAAAAAAGGCATTAGTTGAAAAAGTAACGGATGCTGTCAATGAAACAACAGGGGCACCAAAGGAAAAAATCGTTGTGTTTATTGAGGAAATGACAAAAAATCATTATGCAGTTGGCGGAAAACGTTTAAGTGATGAATAAGCATATGATTATTTTGGGAATTTGAGCAAGAACATGATTTTTACCTATCCATTCGGCAGCCCTTTAAAGAGAATAATAAGTCAATCGAGGGAATGCCTAATGAGTAGTGTTGATAAATTATTAGAGACTTTTGGACAACCATTGTTGGTTGTCCAAAAGTCTCTTTTTTTTGGGGATTTATGGTCGTTATTTTGATTTTTATTGACTGCAAGGCGGGTTGATTCCTCTAATGAACAATATTTACTTTGATTTTACCCTTAGAAAAATCGTTTATTCTTATGAGCGCTACATTTACACTTTATTGAGAACGCTTCTCTCTTTAATTTGCCCGCCCCCTCCACTTATCCCCTCTCCAGAACAAAAAAGCCAAGCCCCGATAGAGACCCAGCTTAAACCATTCTCGCTATGAAATCTTCACTTTCCCCTTAAGACTCTCAATATATTGATAAGCCTCTTCAATTTCTTCTTCAGTATAATGCTGTTTGCTTTTTAAGGTAAAAATCTTGTCCTGCACCTCTTCACGCAGCAAATTATCGAAAAATAATACAGTAGAGACGAGCTCAAGAAATCTAGCATTTTGACGATTCATATCCGTTAAGCAATCCTCTAAAGAGGGCATTTCAATATCCTCATTCAGATTTAAAAATTCCTTCCCGTTCTCCGTTAATGTGTAGCGATATTGATAAAACCCGCTTTTTTTCTCTTTCACTTCATGTAAAAATCCCATATTACACAGTTCTTCCACTCGTAAGGTAAGCTCTTCGGAGTAAGGTCCGTAAAAATGAAATTGAAATCTTTCTTGAAATGGAAAAGATATTTTTTTGGCAATATAAATCATTTTCTGCAGCTTTTTTCTTCCGGCAATCTCGCCAGAAACTTCGATAGCGTGCATGATCTTGGCGTGGTCTTTAAGCACTACTTGTCATCTCCTACTCCATTAATTCCACAAACTAAACCCTTTAAATATCTAAAATCATCCGTATTTGTCTTTTAATATTGCGTTTAGACCTTTCATCGAATAGTAAATCCATCGGAAAATATAATTTATGGTCGGTTCGCCTTTTACCTGAAATGGCATCGACAATCTCGGATTCTCGTGATAGCTCATGAATCTCGCCATTTTTCATCAAAAGCTGAATCGGCAAACGCTCTTCTTCCTCACCTGGACGATAAAAGTCATAAGGGAGGTCTGAAGAAGAATCCACAACTAAATAATAATCCGGGTCCAAACCCGCTTTGGTGAAGAGCATGGAAAGTTCCGTCAGTTTCTTATATTCCTTAGCAGGGTCAAATTCGACATACTTAAACAAATTTCTGTTCATAAAGCGATTGGCCAAATCTCTTAAGATGACATCCTCTTCCTCTTGCCAGATTTGAAAGTAATAGAGGATAACCCCTTCATCTAGCTTTAAATAATCTTCTAACGTTACTTTGTTCTCGAACAATGAATAAAAATGGATGGGGTGCTGTTTAAAGGAATAAGCATGCTCATACAAATACTTCGCTCGATGAAGGATTTTGGTCAAAATCACTTCTGCGCTTCTTGTGACTGGATGGAAGTAGACCTGCCAGTACATCTGGTATCTGCTCATAATGTAATCCTCAACAGCATGCATTCCGGTATGCTTAATCACCACTTGATCCTCTTTTGGGAGCATAACACGCAAAATCCGTTCCATATCAAAATGACCATAGCTCACCCCTGTGAAGTAGGCATCCCTTTGCAAATAATCCATACGGTCGGCATCAATTTGACTAGAAATAAGGCTAATGACAAGCTTATTTTCATAAGTTTTGGCAATCACCTCTGCCACCTTTTTGGGAAAATCCGCACTAACCCTTGTTAGGATTTGATGAACCTCGGTATCTCCTAAAATAATCTGCTGGGTGTAATATTCATGATCAAGATCAAAAACCTTTTCAAAGGAATGGGAAAAAGGACCGTGCCCTAAATCATGAAGCAGCGCTGCACATAAGGTTAGAAGTCTTTCATCATGGTTCCAATCTGGTCGCCATTCAAACACATCATCCACAATTCTTCGGACCACCTCATAAACACCTAGAGAATGGTTAAATCGGCTATGTTCGGCACCATGGAAGGTCAAATAGGTCGTACCGAGCTGTTTGATTCTTCTTAGCCGCTGAAATTCCTTCGTACCGATTAAATCCCAGATGACTCGATCGCGTACATGAATATAGCGATGAACTGGATCCTTAAAAACCTTTTCTTCCATCAGTTTTTCAGCCGAATAAACCATCTTCTCCCCCACTTCCTAGTAATCTTATTCTTATTATAAAGCCAAATCTCCACAATTTGCTAAAAAATTCATGTCCTTTCGACAAAAATTATTCTGCCAAAAGACAGGCTTAAAGCGATGAACAGAAAAAGAAAAACCGCCTAAGCGTTGATCCACAAGGCGATTCTCATTTATTTTTTTAATTTTTGATTGATTTTATCCTTTAATTCAGCTTCTGATAATGCTGCAACTGGGCGATTATTGACAAAAGCAAATGTTTTCTTTCTTCCTGGTCCACAATAAGATTGACAGCCAATTTCAATCTTAGCATCTGGATCAATCTCTTTTAGCATAGGAATTAACGTTTTTAAATTTACTCCCTGACAATCATCGCAAACTCGAAATTCGTTTGCCATTCTTTACATCCCTTTCTACTGAACAACATGCTTGAACGATTCAAGCTCTATTTTATCACTTCTAAAAAAGCGCATGTTCTTCCGATTGAAAAATTAATCTACAGGGTATTTTACATTTTCTTATTTTTTAATGCAAGTTGAAATCATTAGTAAAAGCTTTTGTCTTTCATGAAAAAAATATTCATGGAGCCCGTGCAATTTGATTCTTCTAAGGCTAAGTTCATCTCCGCATGTGACCTTCTTTTCTTATTACTTGTAAAAAATCTACTATCCTTTCAAACCTTTTTTGTATAAAGCTTTCAGATTCTGGCAATCATTAGACTAGAACATTCAAAAATATACTAAAAAATGGGAGTTGAGGAAATATGAAAGTTCGCCAAGATGCTTGGACAGATGAAAATGATTTATTACTAGCTGAAACAGTGCTTAGACATGTAAGAGAAGGAAGCACGCAGCTAAATGCCTTTGAAGAGGTGGGTGACAAACTTAATAGAACAAGCGCAGCCTGCGGTTTCAGATGGAATGCCGTTGTGCGTCACCGCTATGAAAAAGCCCTTTCCCTTGCTAAAAAGCAACGAAAGCAAAGACAAAGAATGCTAGGTAAAGAACAAAGTGGGAAAAAGAAACTACTATATGCTCCACCGATTCCAACGATGGAAGAAGTAGAACCTATCGTTTCTGAGGTCTCTGAGCCTGCAACTACTGATGTGAACGAAGTGATGGAAACCGTTGAAATGAGCCAGGAAATGGCTCCAACCATTCCACCTTCATATCAGCCGGTTCAAAGTGATCTCAATCTCGACCAAGTGATTGGTTATTTACATCGCTTAAAAAATTCCAATTTTCAAGTGGATATTTTGAAAAGTGAGAATGAAAGATTAAAAAGAGAAATGGCTGAAATCAAAAATCGCAATGAATCATTAGAGAAAAAGATAGGGGAGTTAGAGCAAAACTCCGTCACAATGCAAGAAGATTACGAGACATTAATGAAAATCATGAACCGTGCAAGAAAGCTAGTCTTATTTGATGAAGAAGAAAGGCCAGCCACCACGAAGTTCAAGATGGACAGAAACGGCAACTTGGAAAAGGTCGCTGAATAATCGGTTCTTTCAGGGCCTACCGCCTAAATGCAAAAAACCCAAGGAGTATTCGGCAACAATCCCTCGAATTTAGAAAGGCTGCTACCAGATTTAGTTTTGGCAGCAGCCTTTTAGAGTGGAAAACGCCTAATTTATGCAAAAAACATCATTTATTTGATGGATTCAAGCTTTAGGATATGAAAATAGAGCAATGGGAACTATTTATTCGCGATATTTGATTTTTATTCGCGAATCTCCTATATTTGTTCGCGACTTTTAATTTTTATTCGCGAAAATGGTACTTTTATTCGCGAGCGCTGATTTTATTCGCGAAATAGGCCGTTTATTCGCGATTTTCTCAGCATTCTCGCGACTTCTTACATTTATTCGCGGTCTGCCCAGCTTTCTCGCGATTTTCTACACTTATTCGCAATCTGCCTAACCTTCTCGCACTTCCCAACACTTATTCGCGACCTGCCTGCCCTTCTCGCACTTCCCAACACTTATTCGCAATCTGCCATACCATAACACCACATCTTTATAACGCTATTCCCGCACAAACTGAAGAAAAATTCCACATTCTCAAAAAAACTTCTCATTCCGCTCAATGATCCGCTGATAATACTCTTCGAATAAGGGCCATTCTTGATCCATTAGTTGTCCCATATACAAAGTCTCACTCTTTTTCTGAAGAGCTTGCAAAAAGCGTAGCATAACATCTTGAATAGATAATGATACGCCAAGAAGCTCCGATAAAGATTCCATTACACTCGGATTGATAAAGGGGTATTTAAACTTCGTTTCTTCGCCTTTTTGTGCAAGGAAATAAAAGTTTTGCACCAGCTCCGCTCTCTTGCTGCCACTATCTTTCACGCAAAGATAGATTTGAACAGCCACACCATTTCTGATTCTGCGCTGGGAGATTCCTGCGAATTTTTTTCCATCAATACTCAAATCATAGCTTCCTGGACAATAGGACCCTTCGATTTCCCTTGCTTCAATTTCTTGATGGAAATCGGCAAACATTTCCTTGATTAACTGAAACATTGCTTCATATCCCCGATTAATATCAATTCCTTTTTCCTTCTCAGGAAAAATTAATGAGAGATTCAATACCCCTTCATCAAGGACAACCGCAAGCCCACCTGAATTCCGCACAATGTAATGATAGTTTTGCTCTTTTAGATAAGTTAGTCCGTCCGCTAAATAAGGCAATCTTGTATCTTGTATCCCTAATACGATCGTATTGTGATGGACCCATGCCCTTGCTGTTGCAGGAGTAGTACCAGAACCAACTGATGCACATAATGTATCATCCATTCCAAATGATTGAAGGGGATCTAAATGGAGTCCCGTAACAGATTGGTCAATGACCCTCCATTCCTTCTGATACAATAATTCTTGTGCTTCATCCATGGCTTTAGCTCCTTTTTCCTGATTTAAAAAATTTCTCACTATCCCGTTTTCTTTGGAGATATCATTATACCATTTTCCATAAAAGATTTCTTAATGAAGGGGAAAAGCTTGCGGTAAAACAAATCCATGCTTTGAATAGAATCACTTAGGAACCAGCCCCGTTTGCAAGGATGTTTCCGATGTTTGGATCGGTTTATTTTTTGTCATTCCTACGACAACCTTGATTGGTTTATTGATTATGGCTTGTATCCTATTGAGCACCGTGAGATTTAGTTGCTCAACTACCTAGCTTTTTGCAGAAATCGCGAATTATTGGGTTAAAAAAAGCATGATCAATTGCGGTTGAATGGAACAGTCCCCCCTTAGCCTTTGGATTAAAAGGGGTGCATCATGACTGTTGAGGGTAGAGATGCTGTTTCTATTTTTGCAAGGATTGCTTTTCAAGGAACTCTTACATGGATTTCATCGACGGGCTTTTCGAATTTGGTTTGTTTGCTTTTGGAATTATGTAAACTGTCCGGATGGGGCTTGTTTCGGATTCGGTTGCTGCAGAATCCATTTTGGACGTCTGAATCTGTTTGGACTCCTTTTTGGTCATTTTCCTTGATTTTTGTCTATTAACGGTTCGCTTTGGGACTCCTTTCCGACCTTTTCCTGCAATCCTGTCCATAAATGGTACTCTTATGGACTCCTTTTCTTCTTTTCCCTGGTTCCTGTCCATTAACGGCACTCTTATGGACTCCTTTTCCTCTTTTTCCTCGTTTCCTGTCCATTAACAGCTCGCTTATAGACTCCTTTTCCTCTTTTTCCTGCTTTCCTGTCCATTAACAGCACTCTTATGGACTCCGTCTCCTCTTTTTCTCGCATTTCTGTCCATAAACGGCTCGCTTATGGACTCCGTCTCCTCTTTTTCCCTAATTCCTGTCCATTAACAGCACTCTTATGGACTCCTTTTCCTCCTTTTCCCGCATTTCTGTCCATTAACGGCTCGCTTATGGACTCCGTCTCCTCTTTTTCCTGCTTTCCTGTCCATTAACAGCTCGCTTATGGACCCCGTCTCTTCTTTTTCCTGCTTTCCTGTCCATTAACAGCTCGCTTATGGACCCCGTCTCTTCTTTTTCCTGCTTTCCTGTCCATTAACAGCTCACTTTCTCTTCTTCCCTCGACTCCTGTCCAATACCGGACACCTCTTGAACTCTTCTCGCTTAACCTCACAGTCTTAGAAAGTAATATTTTTCCAAAACAACAAAAAAAAGGCCGTCTCGCTAATTGAGACAGCCATCGTTTATTCATTGTTTATTTACTTAGCACTTGTGCTGCTGTAATCAAAGCTAATTTGTAAACATCTTCTTCATTACAGCCACGAGAAAGATCATTCACAGGACGATTTAAACCTTGAAGAATTGGTCCAACTGCTTCAAAGTTGCCTAAGCGTTGTGCAATTTTATAACCAATATTTCCTGCTTCAAGGCTTGGGAATACAAATACATTGGCATCCCCTTGAAGTGGAGAATCTGGAGCCTTCTTCTGTGCAACAGATGGAACGAACGCTGCATCAAATTGGAATTCCCCATCTAAAACAAGGTTAGCATCCAATTCCTTGGCGATTTCAACGGCATCGGAAACCTTCTCTGTTTCAGGAGATTTCGCAGAACCTTTTGTTGAAAAGCTTAACATGGCAACTCTTGGTTCAATGTCAAACATTTTTGCTGTTTTTGCACTTTCAATTGCGATTTCTGCTAAATCCTGGCTATCTGGGGCAATATTAATGGCACAATCAGCAAATACATATTTTTCGTCGTCGCGAACCATAATGAAAACACCGGATGTTTTCTTCACGCCTGGTTTTGTTTTAATAATTTGTAATGCTGGACGCACTGTATCTGCAGTAGAATGGGCAGCCCCACTTACTAATCCGTCTGCTTTATTTGTATGAATGAGCATCGTACCGAAATAATTCTCATCTAGTAAAATACGACGCGCGTCTTCTTCTGTTGCTTTTCCTTTTCTTCTCTCAACAAAAGAAGCAACTAGCTCGTCCATCAACCCATAGTCTTTTGGATTATGAATTTCAATTCCTTCAACAGAAATTTGTAATTCACTAGCTTTTGCTTCGATTTCCTCCTTATTTCCTATTAAAATTGGTGTAAGAACTTTGTCGGAAGCTAATCTACTAGTTGCCTTTAAAATTCTTTCATCAAGACCTTCTGGAAAAACAATTCTTAGATTTTGTCCTGTTACTTTTTCCTTTAAGCTTGAAAATAGATCACTCATCTTTATATATCCTCCTTTTACAATACGTCCTTAGCATACCCATCTCTTTTTAATAATTTCAACAAATATCGAAATTGTTATCGTTTACATTGAAAAGTCTCTTTTTTTAAAATATTATAAATGTTAGAAATGCAATTTTAATAGACCTATTTTTACTTTTGTTTTCAAATTTTTCCATATGTCCCGCGAATCTTGTCGATCTTCAAGGTTTAATCAAGGGCGTCTTGGTGAAACTGTGATATAGTAATGGTGAAAATGGTGTTAATGAAAATAATAGGAGTGATTGCAATGAGTGAAGCAGCAACTACGCTTGATGGTTGGTATTGTCTTCATGACTTCCGTGCGATTGATTGGACATCATGGAAAATGTTACCCCCTGATGAACGTCAAGCAGCCATCAATGAATTTCTAGGTCTTGTTGAAAAATGGAATACAACTCAGGCTGATAAGGAAGGAAGTCATGCATTATATACGATTGTTGGTCAAAAAGCGGACTTTATGATGATGATTTTACGACCTACGATGGAAGAATTAAATGAAATCGAAACGGAATTTAATAAATCCAAATTAGCGGAGTATGCGATTCCAACGACTTCTTATGTTTCCGTAGTCGAACTTAGCAACTATCTACCTTCTGATCAGGATCCATATCAAAACCCTGATGTATTAGCTAGACTTTACCCAATCCTACCTAAAGCAAAGCATGTTTGCTTCTATCCAATGGATAAGCGACGCCAAGGAGAGGATAACTGGTACATGCTTCCGATGGAGGATCGCCGCAATTTAATGCGCAGCCATGGTATGATTGGTCGTAAATATGCCGGAAAGGTAAAACAAATCATTACAGGCTCTGTCGGCTTCGATGACTATGAATGGGGCGTTACCCTATTCGCAGATGACGTTCTGCAATTTAAAAAGCTTGTCTATGAAATGCGTTTTGATGAAGTGAGCGCACGATATGGAGAATTCGGTTCCTTCTTTGTTGGAAATCTACTAGATGAAGACCGTATCATTCCATTCCTTCATATCAACTAATAAATCATTCTAGGCTAACTCTTCTCTAATAGAGTTAGCCTTTTTTGTCATAAATCCATTAAACCCTTCATAACTTAAATTAGTGAGTCTTCATCAACTTCATATCCGCATGTCCATTTACAGATCGTTAAGCCATCTTTAAAAGTTTTTCAAAAAGCCATACCCCTATGTCAAAACGATACTTAAACTGAATGTTTTAGGAGGGAAAACGTTTGAAAGGACCATATCAAAATCAATATGTTGATTATCGGCAAACAGGAATAAGCTATCAGCAGCCTTATTATGGAGGAACAGGTCAAGCTCCTTCCTTTGGAGCACAGCCCTTTTTTCCGCAAATGCCAACAGGTGCTGGAGTACCAACTACACCTATACCTTCACCACCTCCACCTAGTACAGTCACAATCGCTGGGGCAGCTGCCCCCCAAATACCAGGAATGCTGCCTTTGGAGCAATCCTATATTGAAAATATTTTACGATTAAACAAAGGGAAACTGACAACCGTCTATGCCTCTTTTGATGGTGAAGGTTCGACAGACAGAAAAGTATTTACAGGCATTATCGAAGCGGCTGGACGCGACCATCTCATCTTAAGTGATCCGCAAACAGGCAGAAGAACCTTAATTCCAATGGTATTTTTTAACTACGCTACATTTGATGAGGAGCTCGAATACGAGTATCCTTACGGAGCATCTCCGGGGATTACAACTTTTCCTCCAAGATAAAATAAAAAAGATGCTGAGCACCTCATTCAGCATCTTTTTTATTGTTAGAATAATTTAGCAGCCGCAATGGCTATTAATGCCCAGGCGACGATAAAAGAAACTCCACCAAATGGTGTAATCGCCCCTAAGATTCCAATTTTCGTTACACTAAGGATATAAAGACTTCCTGAAAATAAAATGATCCCAATTAACATCAGCCATCCAGACCAGGTTAATAAAGAACTGGATGGATATTTTCCTAATAAAATCCCAATGATAAGTAATCCTGTCGCATGGAACATTTGATAAGTCACACCGGTCTTCCAAATGTCTAAATACTTTTGCTCAATTTTCCCATCTAGACCATGTGCCCCAAAAGCTCCAAATGCGACTGATAATAACGCACTAATGGCCCCAATTACAATAAATGTTTTCATGTGTTCGTATTCTCCTCCCCAAAGCCAAAAAATAAGCAGTTTCCCACGTTAAAATATGAAAATTAAGAAAATTATTCTGCAATTTTATTTAAACACAAGCCTATTTGAAATGAAACCATTTTGATTGCATAGCTAAATTAAAAATCCAGGAGGGAATCGCCGTTTGCTTCATCATCCATTTCCATTTTTTTCGGTTGGGAAGTGGCAAGAGGCTGAACAGAGGTTGGTAAAGGAGAATGGAGAGGTGTCACTGACATCCTCTTCGCTTCTTGAAAGTAATGCGCCTGACTGGGTTGTTCCTCAAGCACAAGCTCACATAAAGTTTTAATTGAATAAATTCTTTCTCTTATTTTTTCCTCTGAAGAGCTCGCCTTTGCAGATTTAAGCTCCTCTTCGATTTTTGTCATAATTTGCTGAATCGAAATAGCCAATCTTTACACCTCTTTTTCATTCATGTTTTTTTTATCTCTATAGTAAACTACTTTATCTATTTTTTCCTGTTGAAGATAAAACTCATAACCTTAAAAAGCGATTACTTCTTTTCAAATCGAAGACAGACCTGTCCAGAGGCCTTCTTTACCTCTATCGCCGGTAGCTGCTTTGTTTTAAATTGATAAGCCTTACACCCCTTTGGAAAGTTGGGGTCCCATGTGACAAAAAAGTAACGACATTTATAGCAATCCACACGCTCCAATTATGTTCCCCCTCTGTACTAATTCAACCCCTTATGAAAAAGGCCATTTTCCATGAGCGAAAAATAGCCTTTTTTGTCTGTTTCACGTGAAACATGTCAAATGAAGTCAGATTTATCCCACTCTTAACGGACATTTTGACTCCCACTTCAAGATTCTGAGAATACGAAGAAGATAAGTGGGAGATCAACTGTCCGTAAAAGTCCGACGAGGGATTAAGGTCCTAGTCAGGCGAAGCCACAGGATGTGGCGTTATGAGCGTGATAAGTGAAATAAGATTTTTCTTTGGGCTTCAGCCCTTAGAAAAATCAATCAGGCTTTGCGTGACTAACCATCAGTGGGGGATGAATGACAGACTAAAAGCGCGATGTCAACACATAAGTCTGCACACTTCACGTCCTGTGCGTCGAAGACCCCCACTGATGGAAGTTTCACTTTATTCGATTTTCCAATTGATCTCTGTTTCATTCATTTCTTTTAAAAAGTGATTAACTTGTGAAAAAGGCCGACTGCCAAAAAAACCACGGTGTGCAGATAATGGACTAGGATGTGAGGATGTAATAATAATATGCTTATTCCGATCGATCAAGCCTTGTTTAGCCTGTGCCGGACGTCCCCAAAGGAGAAAAATAATAGGTTTTTCCCGATTATTTAATTTCCGGATTATTTCATCCGTGAACCTCTCCCAGCCTCTCCCTTTATGTGAATTGGCTTCCCCCGCTCGAACGGTAAGAACCGTATTTAATAATAGCACTCCTTGCTGTGCCCATTTAAGCAGATTTCCATGATGCGGAATCTCGTATCCTAAATCATCCCGCAATTCTTTAAAAATATTTCTCAAGGATGGAGGAATATCAACACCTTTCTTAACTGAAAAGCTTAAGCCATGTGCCTGATTTTCCCCATGATAAGGATCCTGTCCAAGAATAACAACTTTCACATTTTTATATGGTGTATAGTTTAAAGCATTAAACACATCTGACTGTTTTGGATAGACCGTACCCTGCTTGTATTCCTTTAGTAAAAAATGCTTAAGATTTATTAAATATGGTTTTTCAAACTCCTCCTCAAGCATCTCTAACCAATCATCCGGCAAAACTATTTTCTTCTTCATTCTTTTCATCTCTATTCATGACGGTAGTTGATTTCCATGGTATAACCCAGTTGCTTGGTGAATCCCTTTAATGTTTTTTCCGCATTCTTTTCTGCTATTTGTAAAATTCCTTGGGTAATGGCCTCTTGTTCTATTTGATCCTTGGCTTCATCCGCCAGCTTATATGCCTCATCCCAATTAACGTCCTTCCGAAAAATTCCTTCCACAGAGAAGGTTTGCGCATTCTTTAAATCAAGAGAGGGCTCTTGAATCATCGTTGCCTTAGGGAGGGTAATCGTTATTTTTTTCTGTTCTTGATTAATATCGATATCCTTCTTACCTACCTTTTGAAAATCAACGCCCGCTGTGACTGTCCCTGGTACAATCAAGAGCAGCTTCCTTTTCGTTCCTGGGATATTGGTTTGAATTTCTTTCCCAAACAATTGATTATCTTCTTTTTCAATCACAGCCTTTACATAGGCCTGGGAAGTAGCAAGAGAGGATAAATCACGCATTTGCTCCACAAAGCTGCCCTTTGCTATTTCCGCCTTTCCTCCAGAAAAAAGATAAAACAAGCCAGAGCCAATTAAAACTCCTAGGAGAAGAAAAATAACAAAGAACAATACTAGCTTCCCGCTCCATTTCTTCATGCCCCATTTCAAAGAGCGGGGAAAGGTAAAGGTGGCATTCCCTTGATCTATTGCGATGGCACTTGCCGATTGTTGTTTTGCTTCATGTAATTCCTTCCTAATGGCTTCTAGCTGATCATGTAATTCTTGATCTTTTTCACTCATCATTATCACACCTCTCTAAAACGGCATTCTCCTTCATTATAAGTGGAACGGTGCATTTTTTGTTTAATTTTGTTGAAATGAATCGAATTTTTGCTGGTAGTGGTTTTTGTAAAGGCAAAAAAACCTGCAAGCTAATAAGCTGCAGGTACAATTATCCTAATAAACGCTGATAAATGGATTTCGCTTGGTCTTCATTTTTTAAGCCATGAACCAAAGCTCTTCCATCTTGAAAAATAACCATTCTCTTCTCCTCGATATCAACCGATAATAAATAAGGGTTGCCTTTCACTTCATATCCTAGTTGTTGCAGCTTATCAGCTAGCTGCTGAAGCTGAATCATAATCTTTTTTGGAGGACGTATTTGCACTGTATCTCTTCCACACAGCACAGCTGTTTTCGTTAAATTTTCTTTCGCTAAATAAGGATAGGTTGGGTTTGACCCACAGGATAAACAATGCTCATCCTTTGCTTTGGATACCTTTATCGCCGTGTATTGATTGCGCCATAAATCAAAGCTTACAAGCGTTTGTCTTATCGCATTCCAATCCTCAGCTAAAACCTTTAGGGCCTCTGCTGCTTGATGAGCAATCACCATTTGGACTGCAGGGGCAATTATTCCTCCTGTATCACAAGTCATTCCTTGAATGGGAATAGTTTTAAGCAAACAGTTTAAGCATGGCGTTATTCCCGGAATAATGGTGAAACTCATCCCAAAGCTGCCAACACAGGCCCCATAAACCCAAGGAATTTGGTACTTTTGTGAGATATCATTAATGGCCATCCTTGTTTCAAAATTATCCGTTGCATCAAGGATGAGATCAACATTTTGACCATATTGCTCTAACACCTCAGGGGTAGCATCACCAACAATGGCGTCCACTTCAACATCGGAATTTACTTCTTGCAGACGTTTTTTTGCCGCAATGGCTTTTGGCAATTTATCCTCGACATCCTTTTCCGTGTAGAGCTGCTGCCTTTGTAAATTGGATGCCTCAATATAATCGCGGTCTATAATCGTCAGCTTGCCAATTCCTGATCTTACGAGGATTTCTGCATTCCCTGAGCCCAGAGCACCCGCACCGATAATCAGTGCATGCTTGGATCTGATTTTTGCTTGACCTGATAGGCCGATTGGAGCAAATAATGTTTGTCTTGAATAGCGCTCTTGCATTTTGAGCTCATCTCCGTTTGTATTCTATCTTTACGAGTTAATCTCCCCTAAATATGTAATCAGCCACCACTAACAGGAGGGATAAAGGCAATTTCATCCCCAGCTCGAATGATTTCCTCATTTGATGCAAATTCTTCATTGACCGCCGTCATCACAGTCTCCAGATTCATGACCTTATAGGTTTCAGAAATGATTTGCTTTACCTCTGCCACAGATTTCCCTGCTAAATCAAGCAAAATAAAGTCCTTTCCTACGATATCCTTTAAATGAGCAAAAAATAAGATTTTATTCATTTCAAATCCTCCTCTTGCGGCTTTCCAGATGGATAGGCTACCGTTTCTAGCTGATTTCCCACCCATTCTACTCCATCCTCATAATGTTCCTTTTTCCAAATTGGTACAATTTCCTTAATTCGTTCAATAGCATAACGATTGGCTTCATAAGCATCTGCACGATGAGGGGTTGAGACCGCGATAACAACCGCCACATCCGTAATATCTAGCTTTCCGACCCGATGCGTTATGGCCACCTTTGTACCGTTCCAGCGCTCTTCTATTTCTTTACCAATTTGTTCTAGCTTTTTCACTGCCATGGATTCATATGCTTCATAAATTAAATAGAGCGTTTTCTTTCCTTTAGTTAGTTCTCTCACTGTTCCTATAAAGGTGGTAATTGCCCCAGCCTCCCGTGCTACAACCTTCTCGATCACGGATTGAATGTTAATCGGTTCTTTTGAAATTTGGTAATTCAATCTGCACACCTCATTTATTGATTTCTTACATTCTATCTAAATCTTTTAATTCCTGCATGATCAACTGAGCTCTTTTGAAATCATGAGGTTCATTCATATTATAAAAACTAGACTCATTCCTCATATCTTGAACATGGAGAAAATCTCCCTCGTTCACTATCTTAACAGGAATTTGCTCAAAAATACTACGAATTCGGAGCTGTTTATTCTGTAATGACTCTGATATAACAGGAAGAATCCTTTTATGATAAGCCGCAAAAAGAGGATGAAGCTTACCCGCTATTTCTGGCACTACTGCATCGTAAATATCACTCAAGCCTCCCAGTATAAAAGAAGCTAATGCAGGTGAAATAAACGGCATATCACATGCCACAACAAGATTTTTTTCTGTTTTGGAAAAATGGAGACCTGCATGAATCCCGGCAAGAGGTCCCATACCCTTCCATTCATCTTCAGCCATCGGGAGGTTTAGAAATTGATATTCCGCAGGGGAATTCGTAACCAGTATAATCTCATTCGTCACTTTCGATAATTCCGTTACAATTCTCTCAATAACTGACATACCCCCTATTTCAAGGAGGGCCTTATTCCTACCCATTCGACTAGATTTCCCTCCAGCAAGAATGATGGCCGTTGCTTCCATGCTTTCACCTTCTCTATTCTTGTAAAGTTCAGGAGCCTATCTATACTAATGTACCTGATTTACGTTCGATATAATATGACTTTTATGCTTTTTCTTTCTTTTTTATCTCAAATTCCTTCAAAAATAAAAAACTAGTCTATGGTGTCACTCCCATCCATTTTAGGAGGAAATGATTCATAAAATAACCGTTATGCTTCTTTTTTCTGGAAATAAATAATTCCTGACAAGAAAAAGACACATAAACTTCCTAAAATGACAAAAAACAAAGTTTCTACCGAAATATTAAGAGCAAAATAAGCATCACCCCTATGTGGAATCATGGCTAAGAAAGGCTGTGCCCATGGATAGACGGGACCATACTTTGCCGAATTAACCACCAAAATATTGGGGAGTGTAAGAATAACATTGATAGCTAAAGGGGCAGCAAAGCTAGACCAGGCAACAGAAACAAGCATTTGTAACGCAGCTATTGGCATGGTCGCAATCCAGCCGCCCATAACACTTATCAATACCATTTTCCATGGGATATCTCCAGAAAAACCTCTTACCTCACCAATAAACAAAAGTCCCACTAAAAATAAAAGCTGTGTTAAAAAAAGCAATCCAATTACAATGCCGAATTTAACTATATAAATATGGTGCCTTGAAACAGGCATAGAGAGCATTTGCTTCCAGCCACCTCCAATATGCTCATACCGACAAACAAAGGCAGAGAAAACACCTGCTAACAGCGGTAAAAAAAGCAGAGCGTGTACAAAAGTCATCAAGGAAAGCGTAAATGCCCATTGACCTTCATTTTTCACAATTGGCTCAGCAAAACCTGCCACTGTAGCTAATAGCGGACTCACAAAGATTAACAACCATATGGATGATTTTCTGATTTTTAGAAACTCTGATTGAAACATCTTTAGCACCCTATTTCACATCCCTCTTCACAAAATTGAAAATCCCAATCGCATAGATCACCGCTCCAACAAAAATACCTGCTACAACCGAATAAAGGGGTTCATTCCAATCATTGATTAAAGTCGGCCATTTATAAGGGACCCAATCAGGAAGAGCAGATCCGTAAAGAGAGAGAGCCGTTCCAAGAATGCCTATCGTAAGGGGAATGGCCTGGTTTTGAATCATAATGGAAAGCCACATCTGTAAGGCGATAAAAGGCATTGCTGCAAGAAATGGATAAAAGCACATTCTAATTAAATACGAAAAGGGAATATCCGTTCCAAACTGTAATACATACCCTAAAACTACGGTTCCTACAGCAAGAAGGATACTTGAGGTACAAAGAAGGACAAAAGCTAGTGTGAATTTACTTGTAAAGACCTTCCATCTTGAAATTGGCAATGCCAGCAATTGCTTCCACGAATTTGTTTGGTGCTCAATATTAGCAATCATTGAGATGATAATCGTTAAACCAATCACTAACGTAGGGACCGCCAAGAACTGGGCATCATCAATAAGACCCCTCCACAAATCCTTTTCATATTCCTTTGTTAAATAATCATAGCGAAGAATAAAGTTTACAGCCTCTAAACCAATCACTCCCACTGGGCCAAGAATCATTAGAAAGATAATCCCTTTCCTTCGAATCTTAATGAAATCAGAAGCAAAGATACCCATCATTATAGGCCCCCTCCTTTCCCCGTAAGCTTTAGAAAAATATCTTCTAGTGATTGCTTTTCTTCTTCCACTCGATAAATCGAATAAGAATGGTCGACAAGGATATGAATCATTTTTGCAACACGTTCATCATCAATTCCTTGAAAATAGATCTGTCCGTTTTTTAGCTCTCCTTTATAACCATTTGCAATCAAAAGAGATAATGCACCGGATTCATGGCTCACATTTAAGCGTATTTGATTAGAAGAGCTTTTCCTTAAGGTTTCAATGGAATCTTGAAAGATCATCTTTCCATTGGATATAATTCCAACTTCATTCGCCATTTGGTCTATTTCCGACAAAAGATGACTGGAAACAAGAATCGTGATTCCATTTTCCTTTGGCATCCTTTTAATCAGCTCGCGAATTTCGATAATTCCAGCCGGATCCAATCCATTTGTTGGTTCATCTAGAATCAATAACTCCGGATTTCCCAGAAGGGCCATTGCAATTCCTAATCTTTGCTTCATTCCTAAGGAAAATCCCTTTACAGGACGCTTCGCCTCATGCTTCAAACGAACAATAGACAATACTTCATCTATTCTAGATTTTGGTACATCCAGTAATTTTCTTAAAACTTCTAAATTTTCATAAGCATTCAGATGGCCATAATAAGAAGGATATTCAACAAGAGAACCCACCTTTTTCAAAATGCTCAATTTTTCCCTTTTCAAATCCTGACCAAAAATTTGAATAGAGCCTTTTGTTGCCTTAGAAAGGCCAAGAAGCATCTTAATGGTTGTTGTCTTTCCCGCCCCGTTTGGACCAAGGAATCCATATATATCCCCTTTTCTTATTTGCAAGTCAACATTCTCGACCACCGTTCTTAACCCGAAATTCTTAGTTAATCCATTTGTTTGAACAATTATGTCACTCATTTCCTTCACCTCAATACGGATTTTATCCTTTGAAGGTTAAATCAAGAGGTCTAGGAAGGTTAAATTTTGTTTAAAAAAAGAAGCTGCCCTATTTAAACTAGGCAACTTCTTCCTTGAACCATATAATGACCTTTGTTCCTTGTTGATTGCTTTCAATCTCCCAATCTAGATTCATTTCCTTTAGCATGAGAGTGACAATGGTTAACCCCATTCCCGTTCCCTTCTCAGTAGAATCAGCTTCTATACCGGGCCCCTTATCTTCTATCACTAGCATCTTACCGGATTTTTGTTTTTGCAGTTTAACCCCAATATATTTCCCCTTTTTAGCATGCCTATTAATATTTTGAAAGAAGTTATCAAGAATTCTTTCCAACCAAAGAGGGTCTATCAACCATTGCATCGGCTCGTCCTGTAAATCAACATCAATAATAAATCCATCCTTTTCAAAAACAGGATACCAATTTGCGATTGAGGCGCGAATCTGCCTCACAATATCAATAAGTTGAGGATGATAAGGATACTTCCCGGATGTTAATTGAGAGTATGACAGCAAATTCTCAATTAATTCTGCAAGAAATGAAATCTTATTATCAATCAGTTTTAATGACTGCTTCCCATCCTCATTTAACGGCTCCTTTTGTAACTGATAGACCTGGGCCCTCATCGTTGTCAAAGGAGTTCGTAAGTCATGGGATAAATTCGCGATTAATCGACGCCTTAAGTCTTCTTCTTCCTGCTCTCGTTTTCTTCCTTCCTCAAGCTTTCCAATCATCCCATTAAAGGACTGTTCCAATTTCCCAATCTCATCCAATCTCCCTACTTGAAGGGCAGTTGGTATTCCTCTGTCCGTTGGTTCAATCATTGCCCCTTGTAAACGCAATAGCCTTTTTCGAATTCGGTAGAAAAAAATCCATGACACAAATATAAAAGCTGCCAAAATGAGGAACAATCCAATAATGATAATATAATTGTATTTCTCCTGAGCTTGATTCCCAGAAGCTTTCATTTCTGACCGTGGGACCTGCATCACCATAAATCCCTGATTTTTATTAGCACCAATAAAAGCCACTACAGTAAAAGGGTCCCCATCGTAGCTCTTCTTCAAAAAATCAATCGTATAACTACTATTCCAATGAGCAGGAATAGATTTTTGGAAGGGGATGCTGTACTTTGTATTCCCCTTTTGATCAACCCAAAACATAATTGCTTTCCTATACTTCCTGTGAAGAGTTTCTATTCGCAAATTGATTTCATTATCTGAAGCCTGATTAAGCCTTCCTGCCTCCTGATGCCATAGTTTCTCTATATCCGTCCCATTTTTATATTGATTCTGAGCGTCATCATTAGGAACATAAATTAACAAACTAAGGATAGGAAATGTGACAGGCATAATCATAATCGCTATGAAAATAAGCAATAAATACTTGGATAGTAAGGAACTCTTTAATCTCATAATTTTATCCTGTACCCAATTCCACGAATAGTTTCAATAATTGTTGGAGCACTTGGATTTTCTTCTATTTTCTCTCGTAAATAACGAATATGAACCATTAGAGTCTTATCTCCTTCCAAGTATGGTTCACCCCAAACAGCTTCATAAATCTGTTCCTTCGTTAAAATTTGATTTGGATGTTTTAAGAGAAACATAAAGATTTGATATTGCTTCCCTGTTAAAATCAATTCTTTACCTGTTCTACCATCTATCATACGGTTTTCATTTAATAACACCTTGATATGACCAAGTTGTATTTCCTGTTTCAAATTATGGCCAAATCTTCTAAGCAGGACTTCAATTCTAGCGGCTAGTTCCTCTGGGTGAAAAGGTTTTGTTAAATAATCATCGGCAAACTGAAGCCCTTGCAGCTTGTCATCCACCGCTGTGCGCGCAGAAAGCAACAGAATCGGAACCTCTGCTCTTTCCTTTTTCAACCTTTGCCCAATCGTAAACCCATCTAGCCCCGGAAGCATGATATCTAATACTGCTAAATCTACATCATTGATAAAGCTCATCGCTTTCTCCCCGGATACTAGCCAATTCACTTTATAACCCCTTGCCTCTAAGTCATCCTTTACCCATTTGCCTATTTCAAGATCATCTTCTATGTATAAAATAGATTTCATCCGTCTTCACCTAACCTTTCCACAGACCTATCATAGTAAATGAATTTTTGAAATACTAGCCATTTTTTTCTAATTGGGCAAAAATTTTAATTGATAGCAAAAATCCATCCACATTCTTTTTTATAAGAAGACAGATGTGATAAACTAAACTCTAATAGCTTAACTTATTTAAGGTGCAGGAGGTTTTTTACATATGACCATGAAAAAAGCTTTAACAATTGCCGGCTCTGATACAAGTGGCGGCGCAGGCATGCAGGCAGATTTAAAAACATTCCAAGAACTTGGCGTCTATGGAATGACCGCTTTAACAACGATCGTAACGATGGAGCCAAACGGATGGCATCATAACGTTACTCCTATTGCGATTGAAACATTAAAAGCACAGCTAGATACGGTTCTTTCCATAGGTGTTGATGCGATGAAAACAGGGATGTTAGGCTCTGTTGAAACGATTGAACTTACGGCAAAAGCGATTGACGAAAACAAATTGGATAAAGTAGTCATTGACCCGGTTATGGTATGTAAAGGTGAAGATGAAGTACTTCAGCCAGATACTGCCGATGCCCTTCGTGAACTCCTAGTTCCACGTGCAACCGTTGTGACACCAAACCTTTTTGAAGCATGGCAATTATCGAAAACTGGCCCGATTCGCACCGTTAGCGACATGAAGGAAGCCGCTGTAAAAATTCATGAACTTGGTGCAAAATATGTCATGATTAAAGGTGGCAGCAAGCTACAACATGAAAAAGCGGTTGACCTATTATTTGATGGCAATGATTTTAAACTATACGAAAGTGAACGAATCGATACCACGTATATTCATGGAGCCGGATGCACTTTCTCCGCTGCTATTACAGCTGAAATAGCAAAAGGAAAATCTGTTATTGAGGCGATTGCGGTAGCTAAAGACTTTATTACAGCTGCCATCAGCCACGGATTTAAACTTAATGAATATGTTGGTCCTACAATGCATGGCGCTTACCGTATCTTTGGTGCTGGTCGCTTGGAAGCAGAGCAAACTTCTAAATAATGAGATCTTGAAGATAGGTGACGAAGACGTTATCTATCTTTTTTTGTGCCTTTTTCGTAACGGGCAATTGCAGATTTAATTGAGTTTGATTTTAATGATACATTTTTCTAGGACCCCTATATTATTCATGTTTTTCTGCTGTTTTCGGACAATTTTCTTATATTTTCTTGGCTGTTGCCCTTTGAGATCCTTTTCGCTCCCATACTTTCCTTCCTTCTGTCCTCCGCTCTTTCCAAAATCTCAAGCCAATCTATTTCGCTTTTTCCCCTCTTTTTAGTAAGATATTATTATCTTTAAAGTCCATACACTTCTACCCTATATCAAAGGAGGTCATGCAAATGGAAAAGGTCATTACCGAACAAGTTCAAAAAGAGTTGGATCGATTTAGCAAGCAGGATGTTTATCTTCATTTAGAAACAACCAATGGTGCCTATGCCGCGCATCGTGATGAGTCTTTCTTTTCTTCTGGTGCCTATATTCGTAATGCACTCATTCAATATGAGCATGGAAAAATAACAGGTAGCGGTCCCTATCGAATTGGCCTGAAGATGGGAATTGGTTGGGTTTATGCAGAAGGAATAACTCATTTTGAGGTTGATGAGAAGGATCGTCTGCTTTTAGCGGGGCATGATTTTGAAGGAAAACTCGCGGTTGCATTAGAAATTAGCAAAACACCTTTTGAATAATGGCAGACAGCTCGATAGTAGCATGGGCAAAGAGAGTTGAATTCACTGATAAACGTTAGTCATATGATAAACCAAACCCTAAATTAGAAAGGAGCTCCAAAATGGGAAAAGAAAGTCATGTTTTAGTTGTGTTCCCTCATCCGGATGATGAGGCCTTCGGGGTTTCGGGTACGATTGCATCCCATACGAAAAATGGGACACCCGTTACCTATGCATGCTTAACGCTCGGAGAAATGGGGAGAAATTTAGGAAATCCTCCTTTTGCTACCCGTGAATCGCTTCCACTTATTCGGAAGCAGGAATTAATAAATGCGGCCAAAGCCATCGGAATTCAGGATTTGCGCATGCTTGGATATCGAGATAAGACCGTAGAATTTGAAGACGAGGAAGCATTAGCAAATGATATTTCCGCGATTATCGCTGAAACCCAGCCATCCTTAATTATCACCTTCTATCCAGGTTATTCTGTCCATCCTGATCACGATGCCACCGGTGCGGCAGTCATTAGAGCCGTCAAGAGCATGCCTAAAGAAAAAAGGCCAAGACTCCACTGTGTCGCATTTTCCAATAATTGCATCGAAGAACTAGGTGAGCCCGATATCATGAATGATGTAAGCGCCGTTGCTGATCAAAAAATTGCAGCAATGAAAGCCCATCTCTCTCAAACACAGTTCATGATTTCAGACACGGAAGAAAAGCTAAATAGTAAGGATCCACAAGTGATGGCGAGAATTAACACGGAACGCTTCTGGACTTATCAAATATAATAAACGAAATAACCCTAGTGATGCTTAGGGATACACTAGGGTTATTTTTATTTTTATTTTGTTGTCAGCGAACAAAAGTGATTCCAGTCGGGGATAATTATTTTTTTCCCAGATGCCACAATAATTCCTTCTTTTTTCAATTTTGAAAATACCCTGCTGACGCTTTCCCGTGAACTGCCAACTAAGGAGGCAAATTCTTGAACGGTAACTGGAAGCTCCACATGGACTTCATTATGGACTCTTTCGCCGAATTTCCTTGCGAGCTTCTCAAGTGTCTTTATTGTTTTGGTTTGAACATCAAGCATGGTCACATCCCGCAATGAGAGCGTCATATCTCTTAACGCTTCGCTCATATAATGAATGATTCTGACCCCAAGCTCCGGTGAATGCAATAATTCCTGCTCTAATTTCTCGGTATTGAGGAAGAAAATTTCCCCAGCCTGGACCATTGTGGCTGTTGCCGGATAGTTGCTCATCTGCTCATTAAACAGACAAGCCTCCGCAAAGATTTCGCCCTCCTTCTTAATACAGACAATAATTTCATTCCCATTTTCGTCTAATTTGGTGAGCTTTACGATTCCATGATCGACAAAAAAGACGCCTCTTGCTTCATCAAATTCCGTAAATAAGATTTCGCCCTTTTTGAACTTTAGCTTTTGAATTCGTTTATCTAAAAGTCTAATGGATTCCTTTGAAAGATCTTTAAAGGCCTTTATTTTTCCTAGAAATTCCTCGATATTTGATTTTTTTATAATTCTGATATGTGGATCTACTACTTCATCAAACATGTGTATCACCCCATTTTCCTGCTTTTCTCTGTTTCTTTTATTCTAAATGGTATAATCCTATTTTTGCGTGATTTTTTTCACAATTTATCAACAATTTATTAAGCGCTTCCATCCTTGTCATTATTTATTTTTCACAGAAACTTCACAGGAAAATATGATTTACATCACAAACACACCATTTTCTTCCACTTAAGATTAGAAATGTACTTATATTCATTCAAGGTCAGTGACCAGGAAATCTATTATTTAGCGCAAAAGAAATATGAGGACTTACTTGTTTCACAAGTGAATTCTCTGGGATTGAGATTTTTTAATTCGTTATAAGGAGGCATTGTGTTTTGTGAAAGTTGAACAGAGCATGATGCCCTTTTTAATTCTTTTAGCTTAATTATAGCTCCTTATTAACATGCATTTTACCCGTTTTCTTATTCTGCTGCCCACAATGGATGGAACCAACTCCCGTTTATCTTTTATCTTTAGCTTCAATTTCATTCAAACAAAAAAGATGCCCTTCACAAGAAAGGACATCTTTTTTACGTATTGAGGCGACCGAGACTGCACGCCACATCGTGCATTTCCATAAATGGAGTGTCTGTCGACTTACACAATTTAGCTCATCGCTTTGTCACTATACCATTTTTTCTTCACTTATGGCAAGTAGTAAACTAAGCTATCACTCAAGGATCTTATAATTCCTCTAGTAAAACTTGATAAAGCTTATCGTCCTCTTCATCCGGGGTGCCGCGTCCGTCCGTATTATTACTGATAAAATAAAGAGTATTCCCTTCGATGAAGACATCGCGGATTCGTCCTAAACCCGTAATGACCTTTTCCGTAGTTCCAGACTTTAAGTCAAAAACGCGGACGGCATTACCTCGGAGAGTGGCAACATAAAGCTTGTCATTATAATAGGCCATGCCAGATGGTGCCCATGTATCGTTTGCACCTGAATGAAATAACGGTGTTTCCATCCCCTCGCTTTTTTCGTCTCCTTGAATCACCGGCCAACCATAATTGTGCCCCTTCTGAATGCGATTAATTTCGTCGCGGGCCGATTGACCATGCTCGCTGGCATAGAGGGTGCCATCCGGTGCCCAAGTGAGCCCTTGAGGGTTGCGATGGCCGTAGCTATACACATAGGAATTGGGAAAGGGATTATTCTTTGGAATGGAGCCATCTAAATTTAATCTTAATATTTTTCCAGCTAAAGAATGAAGATCTTGAGCTACTTCAGGATTTTTTGCAGCATCTCCTGCGGTCGCATAGAGCATGCCATCAGGGCCAATGGCCAGTCTCCCACCATGGTGATAGGCTCCACTTGGAATTCTATCGAGTAAAAGGCTCTCCTCTTGCCATTCATTTCCGGATAAATGAAGAGTGACAATCCGATTAAACTGCCCGCTCTCATCCTTATAAGTATAATAGGCATAGGCAATCCCATTTTTTTGAAAATCAGGAGAAAGTACAAATCCTAACAATCCTGCCTCAGCTGCCTGTGCTAATGGCTTCTTTAAGTACACCTTCTGTCGAATTTTACCCTCACCTGAATATTTCACAATGGTTCCTGTTCTTTCACTTATGTAAAAAGTATCGCCAATTTTGGCAATTGCCCATGGAATTTGCAGTTGATTGGCTATCACCTTGACATCCTTTGAAGGTGCAACCGTTTCCTTTTCATCATCCGCCTGATTATGGTGATTTCCGATCGAACAACCTACCAAAAAAATCATAGCCCACAGTCCAACCAACAACCCTTTTTTCATTTAGTTCCTCCTTATTGCTTCAAATATCGCTTTTCCCACCCCGCTTTCCTCATTTGATGCCGTTACAAAGTGACATTGAGCCTTAATGTTTTCATCTGCGTTCCCCATCGCGACGGATCTCCCTACTTTTGATAGCATGGAAAGATCGTTATAATTGTCGCCAATCGCCATTGTTTCTTCTAATGATATTCCTCTTTCATTAATAAATGCCTCTAACGCAATGCCTTTTTGTGCATGAATACTAGTTAGTTCAATATTGTTATAACCAGATGAGCTCACAGATAAACCTGCAATTTTCCTAAGATTGGTTGCAGAAGCTGCTAACTGCTCCTCGCCCTTGGCAAATGCCAGAAGCTTATAAATATGGTGATCATCACTATTAAGGAGTAAATCATAATGATGGACTTCCTTTACTCGTCCATTATGTAATCGTCCCTCAGCCCTCTTTGTAATAAAACTTGGGTCTACATTAGGATTGGCTGTCGTAATGATATCTACTAAAATGCGGACGGATTGGGCAAAGCTATTCGTAAATGTTCCATGATTCGTATAGATTTCATAATAAACATCATGTTGTTCGAGGGTTTTCGTTGCCTCCCGAGCAATCTTCTTTTCCAATGGATTGAAAGTTAATACTTCCCCCTTAGATGTTCTCACCTCGGCTCCATTCACACAAATATAGGGAACCGTTAATCCTGCCTCTTTCAGAACAGAAGAGGCTTCTGAATAAGATCTCCCTGTTGCGACCACCACTTCAATTCCCATTGACTGTGCTTCTCGAATGGCTTTAATATTTTCCTCTGTAATTTTCTGCTGTGCGGTTAACAATGTTCCATCCATATCGGTTGCAATACATTTAATCATTTACATTCTCCTTCTATGTCAGTATTTTCTTATGTTAAGTATTTTCTTCCTTCTCGTATCGTGAGTTTTGGAAGGGCATGTCCTTCTATAAACTGCTTGACTGAATCGGGATTGGTTTTCGAATATTCTCTAAGCGCCCATCCCATCGCCTTCTGAATAAAAAACTCCTTAGTACTGGCGTTTTTTTCAATATAGTGATATAAAAGTTTTTCATTTGTACGATCCTTCCATTTTAGTTGAAATAAGATTGCCGCCCGTATAAGCCAAAAATTTTCACTCACCGCCCAACCGTTAATCACCTCTTCTATGATTTCAGGGTAATCTTGGGCTAATTTACCGATTAGCTTTGGTGCAATGATATCAACGGTATCCCACCATGATTTGGTTGTAATTAGCTTTTCAAGAAAGGGAAGATTGTCCTTTTTCAACTTTTTTAGTGATTTTTCTAAATAATCTAAGGCAGTGTATTGATATTCTCGCTCATCTTTTTTCCAGAGCTCCTGAATAAAATCAAAATCCAGCGGTTGCTTTAGGATTTCACTTTCCTTGAAAAATTGCTTCACAAGCTTTTCGCGCTCCGGTTTTTTTATCCCTAAAAAAGGAAAATGGTTTTTCATATAGTTTCCCATTGGAATGGCATTCGATTCATTTTGATGTGCCTCTAATAATAGGCGGATTGCGTCGATTGGTTCCATATTTCCTCCTAATAGATTTTATTATCGTCATCTTTTAAGGCCTAGGCACCATTCTCTTCGCTGCCACATTCTCATGATAATTAGCTATTAACCAAAATAAAATTTTTGATTTCATTTTAGCATACTGTTTCTGTGGAGGTGTTTATAGTTGCACTATAATATTGGAGATATCATTTTTCAATTATTCGCCCTTCTTGTTCCTATATTTTTCATTATTTTGATCATTTTCTTCATTCGTTCCTTAAAAAAATAAAAAGTACAATTAGATCGAATAGAGGAGAAATTAGATCCCTTTACAAAGGAGAAATATTCACCCTGAAAAATGAAAGCTGACCCAACATTGTGAGTCAGCTCTTCCTATTTTATTACTTGGCAAGTTGCTGGATTTTTTGATCTATTCTTTCACGAATTCCATCCGCCACTTGAAAATCCATGGCCTCCAAATAAATAGCTTCAAGATGATCATGCAGTTCCTTAGCCTGTGCGAGATATCCAGTAGCTTCATTCATTTTTGCACGATAAAGCTTTGCGATTTCGGCAATTCGCTCTGCATAAATCTCATCCGTTCCTGGCATGATGACTTTTTCATACATATCCACAATTTCATCGCCATCACGTGATGGAAAATATTCATGTGGGGCTGTGCTATCAAATATCGCAATCCCTAATTCTCTTACAATCACCATATCTAAGCTATGAGGGTCAAAACCGCAATGATAAATCTCCACATCAAAGCCGCGTGCTTCTGCTTTAGTGGCCAGTTCCTTGAGTAGTGTAGATTTGCCGCTTCCTGCTCTACCTTTAATAAAATACCTTTTCGGAATATCTTCCGTCAGATTTGGAACAAAATCCACTGCTCCCTTTGGAGTGGCCGCACCTAAAAAACGATGGCGAATATCTGCCTTTTTATTTAATGACATATTGGCAAAAAATGATTTTTTAAGCGTCGCGGTTAGCTCATCTGCCTTTTTAAAATCCATATTTTCAATATAGATTTTCTCCCAATCATCATGGATGGAAAGTGCGCTGTTAAAGGTTCGATATGCGGATTGAAAGGCCTCTTTTATTTGTGAATTTAGGAAGATAATTTCACTTGCTTGTAAAGATAATTTTTCTGAATCCCACGCTTCACCAAGGTTTACATACTCCTCAATGGCACCAGGGGCCGCTGGTTCAATAATGTGGGGAGCAGTTCCGTCAACAATTCCTACCTTTAAGGCTGGAATAATCACGCCATCAATGGAATCATTATCGGAGGAACAATGCAAGAATTCAATATTAAACCCTTTTTTCAACCAATTATTGCCAATTGTTTTCATTAGCGTTGATTTTCCTGTCCCAGGTCCTCCCTTAAGTATATATACACGGGATAATCCTTGAAGATTTGATTCATATAAGCTGAAAAATCCACGAGCTGTATTTCCACCTGCAAAGTAATTCTTGATTTTCCCAGCCACTATAACACTCCTTTTCACTTATAGCGTTTTTCATTTCACATTTTAATTTATGGAGAAAATCTGACATAGGTGTATGCCCATATGGAGAAAATCTGATACATTTTGCATTGGAGATACCATTTAATCTTTAATGATTGCCTCCAGCCCTGCTTCAGTAGCAGCTTGTAAATCCGGAACCGTTAACTCAATCTGTATGCCTATTTTTCCACCGCTGACAATGATTGTCTCAAGATTTTCTGCACTTTGATCGATCAACGTCCGATACTGCTTTTTCATCCCGATTGGGGAACAGCCTCCGCGAATGTAGCCTGTCCATTTTTGAATATCCTTGACATGAATCATTTCAACCTTTTTCTCTCCAACTGCCTTTGCTGCCTTTTTCAAATCCAACTCAGCTGCGACAGGGATCACAAACACATAAAGATTTTTACTGCTCCCTTGAGCAACAAGAGTTTTATATACGCTTTTCGGGTCTCTGCCAATTTTTCCAGCAACGGATAAACCGTCTATTTTTCCATCTTTATTTTCATAGGTAATCATCTGATAGTTGATTTTATTTGCGTCCAGAATTCGCATTGCATTGGTCTTCCCCTGTGCCATAAGTTCATGCCTCCAACAAATTTAGTTATCTTCATTTTATCACCATCTACATTAAGAAAAAAATGATCTAGCACCATAGAAAAGAGCCCCAAATCATTGGAGCTCACGTAAATTTATTTAACACGATATACTCTTGCTTCAAACGGTCTTAAGCTAAAGCTTTGGAGCGGCTCATGGTAGTCTACTGGATAATTATTTAATAATAAATGATCTATTTCCAGCATCAAGTCAACCTCAGTAAACAAGGCTTCCCTTTTTGTGAGGTTTGTGATAATCAACACTTGCTCCTCACCAAGTGTTCTTGTATAAGCATAGATCTGCTTATTTTTCTCTAATAGAAGATCATATCTTCCATAAGTAAAAATGTCATTTTCCTTTTTCAAACGGATCATTTTTTTATAAAAAGATAAAATCGAATCTTCCTCAGAAATTTGCTTGTAAACATTAATTTCCTTGTAATTCGGATTGACCTTCATCCATGGAATGCTTTCTGTAAAACCAGCATTAGGGGCATCAGACCATTGCATGGGAGTTCTGCTATTATCCCGTGCAGAAGCCCAAATGATTTCCATAATCTCCTCTTCTGCCATTCCTTGCTCCTTCCAGATTCGGTATTGATTTTTGACTTGAACATCATCGTAATCCTCAATGGAAGGGAAATGAACATTCTTCATTCCAATTTCTTGACCTTGATAAATAAACGGCGTTCCTTGCATAAGAAAATACATCGAGGCGATTGCAGTAGCACTTTCCTTCCAATATGCTCCCTCATCACCCCAGGTTGATACGATTCTTGGTTTATCATGGTTTTCGACAAATAGGGCGTTCCAGCCATCCTCAGCAAGCGAATTCTGCCAGCAGGTAAGCACCTGCTTTAATTTGACAATATCCATTTCTTTGCTTTTTACTGCATCCCACAGGCCTAAATGTTCAAATTGAAAGATCATATCCATTTTTCCTTGCTTGCCAACCCAAAGATGGGCTTCATCTGCCGAAACCCCATTGGCTTCACCCACTGTCATAACATCATAATTTGCATAGGTTTTCTCCTTAAACTCCTGCAAAAAGTCAAGAATTCCATCTTGGTTTAGATGCATATCAATGGAGGGGACATATCTTTTCCCTTCAGGATTCGGGATGTCGGGAAGACCATGCCGCTTTTTAATATGACTGATGGCATCAATGCGAAAGCCATCAATCCCCTTATCCAACCACCAGTTCACCATTTCATAAATGGCTCCTCGAACCTCTGAGTTCTCCCAGTTTAAATCGGGCTGTTTTTTTGAAAAAATGTGTAGATAATACTGTTGGGTCCGTTCATCATATTCCCACGCAGAACCTTCAAATATACTATCCCAATTATTTGGCTCGGCTCCATTTTTCCCATCTCTCCATATATACCAATCTCGTTTTGAACTTTCTTTTGAGGAATGGGATTCAATAAACCATGGATGTTCATCACTAGTATGATTCGGAACTAAATCAATGATTAAGCGCATCTCTCGCAAATGAACCTCCGTTAATAGCTGTTCAAAATCAGCCATCGTCCCGAAATCAGCCATAATATCCTGATAGTCTGAAATATCATAGCCGTTATCATCATTGGGCGACTTATACATTGGACAAATCCAGATGACATCAATGTCCAAATCCTTGATGTAATCCAATCTTTGAATCATCCCTTGAAGATCACCAATTCCATCACCATTCGAGTCTTGAAAGCTACGAGGATAGACTTGATACGCCACTATTTCTTTCCACCAAATTTTCTCCATATCTTACTTCCTTTTTTAGAAAAAATTTTATTGTGCAATCGTTTGCATTTCCCTTGTACTATTAGTGTACCGTCAGCCAATCCTTTTTCAATCCTCGTTATTTGCTTCTATTCATTTATCCCACTCTTAACGGACATTTTGACTCCTACTTCAAAATTCTGAGAATACGAAGAAGGTAAGTGGGAGATCAACTGTCCGTAAAGGTCCGACGACGGACTGGAGGTCCTAGTCAGGCGAAGCCACAGGACGTGGCGTTATGAGCGTGATAAGTGAAATAAGATTTTTCTTTGGGCTTCAGCCCTTAGAAAAATCAATCAGGCTCTGCGTGACTAACCATCAGTGGGGGATGAATGGCAGACTAAAAGCGCGATGTCAATCACAACGTCTGCACGCTTCACGTCCTGTGCGTCGAAAACCCCCACTGATGGAAGTTTCACTTTATGATTGATTTATGAATCCAAATAGCCGCTTGGGATCCTTCTCCCATAGCAATGGTGACCTGCTCCGAATGTGCTGCAACATCCCCGGCAGCCCAAACATTTTGGACACTTGTCATCTTGGTTCTTGGGTTCGTTACGATATGTTTATTTTCCAAACGTTCCACCCCAAGCTGACTTGCAATATTAGATTTTACCTCATTTCCTCCAAAGGCTATAAAAGCTTGCTTAATCTCGATCTTACTTTGATCTTGAAGACGGAACCCAAGCAACTGCTCACCATCCGCTAGTACTTCTTCAATCTGCTGATTGATATATCGAATTCCTTTTTCTTTAAGCCTTTGCTCAATATCTCTTGCTATCTCCTCTCTTTCATGATTGATCAAAATGATTTGATCGGTAAAATAGGTTAACGTTAATGCCATATTCGCACCAACGATTCCGGACCCTATCACAGCAACCTTTTGATTCTTTACCTCATAGCCATCACAATCAGGGCATACATACACACTCTTCCCAAGACACGGATACAAATTAGGGAATGGAGGAATTCGATCCATCACTCCAGTCGCTAATAGAAGTCTTCTTCCCTTCTGTTCCCCACCATTATGAAGCGTGAGAGAAAATAGATTCCCCTCCCTCTTCACTTTTTCGACCTTAGCTAAAAGAAAATTGACTCCCGATTTTTCCGCTTGCTCTCTGCCGATTTCTCGGAGCTTTAGTCCGCTGATCCCATCAGGATAGCCCAATATGTTGTGATAGCTATGGCATAATATCGATCTGCCATCACCTGCATCAATCACTAACACTTTATGACTATACCTTCCTAATTGAATTGCCGCCTGCAAACCGGCAATTCCTCCACCAATAACGACACAATCATAAATCAAATGAGCCCCTCCCAATAAAGTTGGTTTTCATTTAATTTACCCTTTTTGAAAAATAAACTTCCTCCATTTATTGAAATATTGAGGTAAAATAAGGAATTAATTGATTACATTTCCCTTTTCACTTCTCATTTTCCTTTAGATAATAGAAGAATATTTGTTAGACCGCTCCTTTCGCTCTTTGCTTTTCATATAAATGTGCATAGAATCCCTGCCTTTTGACTAATTGCTGATGAGATCCCTTCTCCACGATTGCCCCATTCTTTAAGACAAGGATTTGATCTGCATTACGAACGGTATTTAATCGGTGGGCAATAACAAAGCTTGTGCGTCCCTTCATGAGCCTTTTAAGGGCCTCATTAATCTTCATTTCGCTAATAGTATCAATACTGTTTCTTGACCGTCCCCTTCCCTTATTTTCTCTATACAATAGTCTAGTTGATTGATAGTAAAATTAATCCAAAAATCTTCGTTTGAAAATCAGCCAGAACTTGATATCTCTCGACTATTTATCATTTTGTTTCTTATTTTAGTATAATTGGTGAACATTTATAGTAATTCGTCTTGAAGAGCTGAGAAAGCGAGCTTTCATCGGTTTTTCTTCGGCATTACAATATGATCCAGATACACTGGGACTAGTTGCACTTATTGGTTTTTCAAGTATAATTAACCCGAACTCAAAAATTGTCAATTCTTGTAGAACAAAAATTTTGGAGGAGGGATTAGTTTGGCCTACATATTTAAAAACTATAAGTCAACGATTATCCTGCTTTTATCCATAATAATTGGTGGGACAGCTGGCGCGATATATGGAACAGATGCCACTGTTGTAAAGCCATTTGGAGATTTGTTTCTTAATTTAATGTTCACCATTATCGTTCCACTTGTCTTTTTCAGTATTGCTTCTGCTATTGCCAGTATGAATGAGATGAAAAGACTAGGAAAAATCATGGCAAGCATTGTGATTGTCTTCTTAGCAACAGCCCTAATTTCTGCTGTTATTGGATTTATTGGAACATCGATTGTGAATCCATTAGAACATACAGATACGTCCGCAATCAATCATTTGATGGATAAAGCAGCAAAGCCAGATCAGCCTGCGGAAGATGTAACTTTCTTAGGACAACTTGTGAATACCTTTACGGTTTCTGACTTTTCGATGATTTTTTCTAAAAGCAATATGTTACAGCTCATTGTGTTCTCCGTTCTCTTTGGTTTAGCAACGGCCATGACTGGGGAAAAAGGAAAACCGGTTTCTGACTTTCTATCTGCTGGTACAACGGTTATGATGAAGGTCGTTAAATTCGTCATGTATTATGCACCAATCGGACTTGGATGTTATTTTGCAACGGTAATTGGCGAATTGGGTCCACAAATTCTTCAAGGGTACGCACGTACATTTATTCTTTATTTAGTTTTAGCTATTATTTATTATTTTGGATTTTTCACCCTATACGCATTCATTGCTGGTGGTAAGGAAGGGATAAAGGTATTTTGGAAGAATGCCATCACTCCTTCTGTTACAGCTCTTGCCACATGCTCTAGTGCAGCATGTATTCCAGTGAATCTAGAATCTGTCCAAAAAATGGGGGTTCCTAAGGATATTGCGGAAACGATGATTCCCCTTGGTGCCAATACCCATAAAGACGGTTCTGTCTTTGGCGGTGTTTTTAAGATTGTTTTCTTATTTAGCCTTTTTGGAAAGGATATGACCAGCATCACCAGTATATTAACAATTCTCGGCGTTTCCTTTTTAGTTGGGGCTGTTATGGGTGCTATTCCAAGTGGTGGAATGATTGGCGAAATGCTTATCCTCAGTGTATTTGGCTTTCCAGCAGAAGTTCTACCCATTATCGCAGTCATCAGCACGATTATCGATGCACCAGCCACTTTACTGAACTCCACTGGAAATACAGTCAGCGCCATGATGGTCACTCGTTTCGTTGAAGGGAAAAATTGGATAAAGAAGAGCTTTCAAAAATCGATAATTTCATAGTCCCTGATGTCAATTGAAGGATAACCAATAGAAAAGCAACCACTATGCCGTTTCTGTGGTTGCTTTTTTACTATTTTTATAGATTTTGAAAATTGCCTCTAAGGACTCCACTACATTAGGCTCCACCTAAATAAGCCTGTCGAATTTGTTCACTTGCATTCAGCTCTTCCGGAGTACCAGATAACACCACGCGACCCGTTTCAATAACATAGGCACGATTCGCGATTGATAGCGCCATATGGGCATTCTGCTCAACTAATAAAATCGTGGTACCTGTCTTGTTAATTTCCTCGATAATTTGGAAGATCGTTTTAACTAAGATTGGTGCTAACCCCATTGAAGGCTCATCTAATAATAATAGCCTTGGCCGAGCCATTAAAGCACGTCCCATTGCAAGCATTTGCTGCTCCCCACCTGACAACGTACCTGATTGCTGTTTACGGCGTTCTAAAAGACGGGGAAAAAGGTCATAGACTTTCGCCATATCCTTTTTGATTCCATCCTTATCTTTCCGTAAGTAAGCGCCTAATTCTAGGTTTTCCTCAACGGTCATATTGGCAAATACGCGGCGTCCCTCTGGAACATGGGAAATTCCTTGTTTTACAATCGAGACGGCTTGCTTTCCGGCAATAGAATGTCCTTCAAGCAAAATTTGCCCTTGCTTCGGTTTTAACAGACCTGAAACCGTTTTTAGCAAAGTACTTTTCCCGGCACCATTGGCACCAATAAGCGTCACGATTTCCCCTTCATCGATATCAAGGGAAACCCCTTTTAGCGCGTGTATATTTCCATAATAAACATTGATGTCTTCTATTTTTAGCATTATGAAACCTCCTCGCCTAAATACGCCTCGATAACCTTTGGATTATTTCTTATTTCATCAGGCGTACCATGTGCGATTAACTGTCCGTGATCTAGTACATAAATACGTTCACAAACTCCCATAACAAGCTGCATATCATGCTCTATCAAGAGAACGGTTAACCCAAATTTTTCTCGGATAAAAGCGATTAGATTCATTAATTCTTTCGTTTCCTGAGGATTCATCCCTGCCGCTGGTTCGTCCAGTAAAAGAACCCTTGGATTGGCAGCAAGAGCCCGAGCAATTTCCAAACGTCTTTGCTGACCGTAAGGCAAGTTCTTCGCTAACTCATCCTTATACCCATCTAGACTAAAGATTTTAAGAAATTCAATTGCCTTTTCATGCATTTCCCTTTCCCCTTTAAAATGGGATGGAAGGCGAATAATGGAACTAATAAAGCTATGCTTCGCAAGAGAATGATAGGCTACCTTTACATTATCTATAACCGATAAATCGCCAAAAAGGCGGATATTTTGAAACGTTCTACTAATTCCTTTGCGATTAATTTTATATGGTGGAACCTTATTTAATTTCTCTCCATTAAGGGTAATCGTTCCCTCTGTTGGAACATATACGCCCGTCAACAAGTTAAAAAAGGTCGTTTTCCCAGCTCCATTTGGACCAATTAATCCAATAAGCTCTCCTTTATTCATTTCTAAATTCACATCTGATACTGCTTTTAAGCCACCGAAACGGATTCCGACATGATCTACTTTAAGCAACGGTGTGTTTGCTGCCATCCGTGGGACCTCCTTCAACCGATTTGCGTTTTTTAAAGAATGATGTAAGCTCTTTTGTTCCCATCAAACCTTGAGGGCGATAAATCATCATGATGATTAATACCAAGCTATAGATAATCATTCTTGTTTCTGGATAGTCTTGAAGATATGTTGTAACAATCGTTAGAAGAATAGCAGCAATGACAGAGCCAGACAAGCTTCCAAGTCCTCCTAATACAACAAAGATTAAAATATCAAAAGATTTGAGAAATCCAAAGTTAGAAGGCTGGATGATATAAAAATTATGGGAATACAATCCGCCAGCCACACCAGCAAAGAAAGCGCCGATGGCAAAAGCTAGCACCTTATAATAAGTCGTATTGATTCCCATGGCGTCCGCAGCCGTTTCATCTTCGCGAACCGAGATGCATGCCCTACCATGAGTTGAATTTGTAAAATTCACAATGACAAGAATGGTTAAGAACATACAACCGAATACCCATGGCCATGTAGTCAAGTGAGATACTTGCATTCCACTTGCCCCGCCTACATAGTCAAGGTTCAATAGGACAATCCGAACAATCTCACCAAATCCTAGCGTTGCGATCGCAAGATAATCCCCCTTCAAACGAAGGCTTGGGATTCCAATAATCAACCCGGCAATTGCTGCTGCAGTCCCTCCAGCTAATAATCCTAAAGAAAACGGCAGCTGCAGTTTCATCGTAATAATCGCTGAAGCATAAGCCCCTACGGCTAAGAATCCTGCATGTCCGATAGAGAACTGCCCTGTTATTCCAATAATTAAATGTAAGCTTACGGCCAAGATAATATTAATGCCCATATAGTATAAGGTATTAATATAAAATGAATTTAAAATTTGTCCATTAATTAAAAACTGAATGACGAAAAAGAAAATAAATGCCGCTACAACCGAGAGCCAAAAGCCTACTGTACGTTTAATATTTGTCATTTTTTTGTCTCCCCTATACTTTCTCTTTTACGTTTTTACCGAATAAACCAGTTGGAAGGAATAAAAGAATAAGGATTAGAACAACAAAGGCTACCCCATCACGCCAGAGCGAATAGCCTAGTGCACTAACTAGTGCTTCAATGACTCCAAGTACAAGTCCGCCGACCATTGCTCCCGGAATGATGCCAATTCCCCCTAAGACTGCGGCTACAAAGGCTTTTAACCCTGGAATAATTCCCATTAACGGTTCAATTTTTGTGTAATATACCCCAAATATGACACCAGCTGCTCCGGCTAATGCTGAACCAATGGCGAATGTTGCAGAGATGGTATTGTTGACATTAATCCCCATTAAGGTTGCTGCTTCGGCATCATGAGAAACAGCACGCATGGCTTTTCCGATTTTTGTTTTGTGAACGATAAATTGGAGAATAATCATAAGTGCAATGGAGATACATAATATGAAGATCGATTGACCGCTTATGGTTACACCAAAAACATGCAAGTCTCCTACCGATAGTACATCTGAAGGATAGGCTTCAGGCTGCGCTCCACGAATATAGATCATTCCATACTCAATAAGCAATGAAACACCGATTGCTGTAATTAAGGCAGCAATACGTGTGGCATTTCGCAATGGCTTATAGGCGATGCGCTCAATGATAACCCCAAATATTGCACATACGGCCATCGCTAGAAGTAATGCAGGGAAAAAAGACAGATGAAGAACGGTTATGGAATAAAACCCAACAAAGGCTCCCACCATAAATACATCACCATGAGCAAAGTTAATTAATTTAACGATTCCATAAACCATTGTATAGCCCAAGGCAATTAGAGCATAAATACTACCGAGTGATATTCCATTCACTAACTGTTGTACTAGTTCCATAATGAACTCTCCTTGAAAGTGCTATTTTTATTAATTTTGAAAAGAAAAGGGGGACATAGCCCCCAATTTCTTTGTAAAAATCCAAATCTTAAGGATTTACAATTGTCTTAAACTGTTGTTTTCCGTCAACGAATTCAAGAATTGTAGCTGATTTAACTGGGTTATGATTTTCATCAAGAGTTAAGTTACCTGATACTAATGCTAGGTCTTTTGTTTCAGCAAGAGCCTTTTGAATTTTTGCTGGATCTGCTGAACCTGCACGTTTGATTGCATCAGCTAAGAAGTAAGCTGTGTCATATCCAAGAGCATTGAAGGCATCAGGAGTTTTTCCGTCATATTTCGCTCCAAATGCTTTTACAAAGTCTTGAACCTTTTGATCTTTTGTGTTTCCGGAAGAATAGTGGTTTGTAATAAATGTATTATTTAATGCTTCTCCACCAGCAAGTTCTACTAGCTTAGGAGAATCCCAACCATCTCCACCCATGAATGGAACATCAATGCCTAATTCACGACCTTGTTTTACAATTAGACCAACTTCTTCATAGTAGCCTGGTACGAATACAAAGTCTGGTTTAGCTGCTTTGATACGAGTTAATGTTGAATGGAAGTCAGTATCCTTCGCAACGTAAGCTTCCTCGGCAACAACTTTCCCACCATTTTTCTCATAAACTTCTTTAAATGCTTTTGCAAGACCCTTTGCATAATCACTTGCACTATCAATATAGATAGCAGCTTTCTTAGATTTCAAATCTTGAGTAGCAAAGTTTGCTGCCACTTGACCTTGGAATGGGTCAATAAAGCATGTTCTGAAAATATAATCTTTCACTTTTCCGTCTTTACTAGTGATGTCTGGACTTGTACCTGTAGGTGTAATAAGCGGAATTTTGTTTTCTTCAGCAACTTGGACCTGTGCTAAAGTATTTGTACTTGTAGCTGCACCAATAATTGCGGCTACTTTATCTTGGCTTTGCAATTTAAGTGCACCACTAGTAGCCTCTGCAGCATCAGACTTATTGTCTACTTTAACAAGCTCAATTTTCTTGCCATCAATGCCATCTTTATTAATCTCGTCAATTGCCAGTTCAAGACCTTGTTCAATGGATGATCCATAAGATGCCACTTGTCCGGATAACTCTAGATTTGCACCAATTTTAATGGTGTCTCCACCTTTAGTACCTGAACTTTCGCTGCCCCCACTGCTCTTTGAACCACTACAACCAGCCATAACACCAGCTGCTAGAGATAAAGATAGAAAAATACTTGCTAGCTTTTTCTTTTTCATTGAATTTCCCCCTGTTTTTTATTAATACTATTTTGTAAAGCGATTCGGTATGTCGCATCCCCTTGTTGTACCAATTTTCAAACGAAAGTCATTATTCCTAATAAAAATAATATTCTGAAAATATTGTACATGATATCTTTTTATTCGTCTAGTATCAATTTACTATTATTAAAATATTATTTTTTTGAAACGAATTCGTAGAGAAATTCCATACAAAAACGTTTAAATGGCTGATTTCTTTGATGCCCTTCCATATAAGCCTTGATTATGATAAGTTTGGCACCGATTAGAGGGCTCTTACCTTCATACATAAATTGGAAATGACTTTCCTTTAAAAACTAATATGAGAATAATAATTCCTTTCCATTTATATTTATTAATCATCACCCAATACATGCTTAAGCGAATTTTGGGTAACCCTACCAAATAGAAATTTGTTTATTAATGGTAGGGGATGACCTTTATATGGAAGTACTATCTCTAAAGGAAGTAGAAAAATTAGCATTAAAAAAAAATAGAGTTTTTAAAGAAAACCAATGGCATTACATTGCTAGAGCAATGCTAGCCAGTATGTTTATTGGCTTTGGTGTTATCGTTGCCTTTAAAACGGGAAACTTCTTCTACCTTGTTCACTCCCCCTTAGCCTATCCAATGGCAGCCCTAACCTTTGGAGCAGCCATCATTTTAATCGCCTATGGCGGAGGGGATTTGTTTACTGGAAACACCTTCTACTTCACCTTCGCTGCCCTCCGGCAAAAAATGAGCTGGATGGAGGTAATCCGGCTTTGGATATACAGCTATGGGGGCAATATTTTAGGAGCAATGGCTTTTGCCTTGCTTATTTTTACAACTGGTCTTTTTAACGATCCGGAGGTCAATGGCTTTTTATTAGCGGTTGCCGAGAAAAAAATCCATGCCTCAACCATGCAATTATTTTTCCGAGGGATCTTATGTAACTGGCTTGTCTGCTTAGCCTTTTTCATCCCTATGAATTTAAAAGGGGATGGCCCCAAATTATTTACGATGATGTTGTTTGTGTTTTGCTTCTTTATTTCCGGATATGAGCACAGTATTGCTAATATGTGTACCTTTGCGATTTCATTAGTCTTAAATCATCCAGAATCAATCTCATTTCGAGGTGTCATCCATAATCTGATTCCCGTTACAATTGGGAACATGATTGGTGGAGGCATCCTAATGGGGGTTCTATACCACTATGTAAATAAGCCCTATTTTGCTGAATCTGAAAATGAAACTCCAAGCGAATCATAAAAGGCAGAGTTCCAATCAAAAATCATTTCATTTATCAAAATATTTTATTTAAATTGGCATTTCATAATATGTTATGATGGAATTATCTTGTTCTAGGGAGATGAAGGAAAGTTGAAAAGTGAAATCATCGAAAGATTTACCTCTTATGTAAAAGTGGATACACAATCCAATGAAAATAGCGAAACATGCCCTTCAACAGAAGGTCAATGGACTCTTCTCCGTATGCTTGTTGAAGAATTAAAAACCATTGGAATGACAGATGTCACCATTGATGAAAATGGATATGTGATGGCAACGCTTCCTTCCAATACGGATAAAGAAATACCAACGATTGGATTTTTATCCCACGTAGATACAGCGACTGACTTTACTGGTAAAAATGTAAATCCACAAATTGTGGAAAACTACGATGGCAATGATATTACATTAAATGACGAATTACATATCGTCCTTTCACCTAAGGATTTTCCAAGTCTTCGTGAATATATTGGGCAAACAATCATCACTACAGACGGCACAACCCTTCTTGGGGCTGATGATAAAGCTGGTGTGACCGAAATCATGACGGCAATGGCTTACTTAATTCAGCATCCTGAAATTAAGCACGGAACAATTCGTGTTGCCTTCACACCCGATGAAGAAATTGGCAGAGGTCCGCATAAATTTAATGTCGAAGCCTTCCAAGCAAAATATGCCTATACTGTAGATGGAGGTCCACTTGGAGAGCTACAATATGAAAGCTTTAATGCTGCAAGTGCGAAAATCACCATCAAAGGAAATAATATCCACCCCGGCTCTGCTAAAGGAAAAATGATTAATTCAACCAAAATTGCCATGGAATTAAACCAAATGCTCCCTAAGAAGGAAGCTCCAGAATACACAGATGGATACGAAGGCTTCTATCATCTCCTTTCATTAAACGGTGATGTTGAGCAAACCAATATGTATTATATTATCCGTGATTTTGATAAGAAAAAATTTGATCAACGAAAAGAAACGATGAAACAAATTGTCAGTGACCTTCAAACAAAGTACGGAGAAGATCGACTTGCCCTTGAACTTCATGATCAATACTTTAACATGAAGGATAAAATCGAACCAGTGAAGGAAATTGTTGATATCGCCTACAAGGCAATGGAAAATATAGATATCAAACCGCTTGTAAACCCAATTCGTGGGGGTACAGATGGCTCACAACTTTCCTACATGGGACTGCCAACACCGAATATTTTTACCGGTGGGGAAAACTTCCACGGAAAATATGAATATGTTTCAGTTGATAATATGGTGAAAGCAACCAACGTGATTATCGAAATTACGAAGCTTTTTGCTGAGAAATAAACGAAAAAAGCACTGGAGTATCCTTACAGGTTCCGTAACTATCGCAAAACGTCAATTTACACAGGAAAATGCAAACCAAAATGTAATCCTTTTTGCACTCAAAAATGTAGGACAAATGGTAAGGCTAGAGAAATGAAAAAACATTAGAAATAGCAAGGGTTTATACCCTTGCTATTTCTGCTTTTAATGGCTAATTCTTCGGATTGCGAATGACGAATGATGCGCATTAAAAAGTTTACAAACCATTTTCGCCTTCTCCTTATCGATTTCGTGTAGGTATGAGAATTTATAGGCAGAGAATTTCCGGCTAATGTATATCGAGGAAGCCTAAGAAGCCGATATAAGCGGAGATATTCCGATTAAGTGCTCTAAATAAGACAAAATCCAAAGATTTTGATCATATAAACGGAAAAATTCCCCTTATTTTTAAGGAAATATGGGTATTTCCCAATTTAGACGGAATTTTTCCGTTTATTTTTCATACACAGTAAAATCAACATTCAGTTATTACAGAGGCTAACCTTAAATTTAAAAAAACAATATTTTTCTGTAGATCAATTTGCAAGTAAAAATGTCGTGTATTTTGCTGCGGTGCACTGGATATTGTACCCCTACATTTTGCATTACCTTTTTAATGTTTGCGATAGTTAACGGAACCCGTTAGGAGTATCCAGTGCTTTTTCATTTACACATTTAAATCTCTTTTAAAAAAAAAAACATAGGGGATGAGAGACAGAGTCACAAAGTTTGCATCTGATCTCCCACCATGCATCATTTCTTTCGCATATTTCAAAGCTTGATCATCTGGGAGGCTTGACTACCCTTTATTCTTTCTTTCAATCAAAAAACTCCTACCCATCATTAGGTAAGAGCTTGATTCGTGATCTTTAATTAACAAAGAAGCTTTTAAGCATCCCTTCTACCAAAGCAGGTACCTCAACAAATGCACTTTGGATATGAAGCCGTTCTGTACGCTTATGAGCATCACTACCAAAAGGACCAATATTTAATACGGGTGCCTGTAGTTGTGACATCGCCGTAAAAGGAATGGTATAGCTGTCTCCCCATACGGGCGTATTTGCCACAAAGGTTTTCCACCCTTTTTCATTTCCCTGATAATTGACATAGCTAAGGTCACAAATCCCATTAAAATAGTGGATTTGCTCAACTGGAAGGTTAAATTTCTTTACCCCTTGTTCCTTTATATAATCGACACATTTTTTGATAAGCTCATGCTCCGATGAGTTCACCGATGGATAAAAAGGTGGGGAATAATATAAAACAATAGCCGGTGCGAGCTCTTGGCATTGAATCATAAGGGCATCGGTTAACTGCAGTGCTTTTTCACGATCATCATCATTTACCTTTGCATGGATTTCCGCCTTCAATGATTTAATGAATGCATCGCCAAATTTATCCACGGCATATTGAAGTAATTGCTCATAACGGTAAACCTGTACCTTTCCTATCGGTTGAACCTGCTCTTCTTTGCAAATCCTCCCATAGGCTTCATTACAGGCAGACGCAGCTTCCTGAGCCACCTTTTCAAAAAGATCCATCATTTCTGCTGCGGTTCTTTCCAATAGACAAACATTATATAGAGCGGCTGCACGATATGGTGTTTGAACGGAATATTCTTTTTTTAAATCCTTTTGTTGTAAGGTTACAGGTAACGGCGTTGTCTCACCCCTAACGGTTTCTTGAAAAGTCTTGTTCCACTCCATTCTTTGAGTCAAAAAAGAAGCGATATAGTTTGCCGTCATCCCTCTAAGAGGCTCTCCAACATGGGTTTCCCTTCCGTAAAAAAGGGCAGAAGGCATGATTTTCCCCATGGATCCCGTGTAAATATAATAATTGTGATCCTTCTCATCTTTAGTAAAAACAGGCTCCCCATTTAAAAAAAGCTTAAGAGAAAGCTGATGCGCATCCTTCAACTCCAATAATTTAGAAACGGCTGCACGCATCCCTTCTGAGTTCACCTCTTCATCCGGAACCGTTACCATTAATAGATTAAGTGGCCACTCCTCCCTTGAAGCTTTTTCTAGTAGACTCATATGCATAGCAATTCCCATCTTCATGTCCATTGTTCCCCGACCAAATAAATAGTCACCAGATTCCAAATCTCTCTGCACTTCTTCTTTAAACTCAGTCTTTCTTTCAAGAAAAAATTTTGTCAGCATCCTTGGTTGATAAGCATAACTTTTAAGATCTCCATACTCTTCAATACTAACAGTATCAAAATGACTTAATAAAACGATTGTCTCACTGCATTTTGGATGTTTATATAAGGCAGTTAGAAAACTTCTTTCTTGATCTACCGGATGAAGCTCTAAAAAAGCTGGATTTTCTTTAAAATACTGAAGTTCCTGCAATTTTTCCTTTAATCTCTTAGGAAATTTCTTTTCACCCTCTGATAATGACAGACTATCCCAACCAACGATTTCGATTAATAACTCCCTTAAGGCATCAGGTGATCCCCAAAGTAGCTGTTCCATTTCTCTCCTACCTCTTTTCAAAAGAATCGTTTATTGAATCCCTATTGTGGAAAACAGATATCCTTGTGCTCACGGTCTTTGTTTCTCCAGATTCTAAACCCACAAGCCCGGTTATTGAGGGAGAGAGCTTGATATTAGGGGCATTAGTTACCCATGTATATGGCTCTGGACAAATAAATCCATGCTCTCCATCCATATTAAAAACAACCCAATGCTTGAAGCTTTCATCCGTTTGATAAATGACATCTAACCCTTCAGATGGGTAGGATATTTTCACTTCATGTCCGCCCTCTTCTTTCGGAGCAGCAAGGAACACATCATCTAATATCTCGTCCTTTAAATCGGTCCCCTTACTCAACTTTCCAATAACTGCCGGTTCATCAAAATCACCGATTGGCAGCATTCGTTCATTCAGCACCCAGCGTTTGTCTGCCTGAAGATAAAGAAAAGCTGATTCTTGCGGAAACAAAAAAGTCGTATGATAACCAAAACCTAATGGCATGCGGGAATCACTCTGATTTTTCACCTCTGCATGAGTCGTTAGGACATGATCACGCAACAGATAACTCACGCGTAGGATAAAATGATGCGGAAATTGTCTCATTACATTGGGAAAATGGCTAGAATCAAACTCTGTCACGATTTCCACATTTCCCCCACATACCTCTGCTTTCAATAGCTTCCATTGTTTATCATGAACAAAGCCATGGGAATGGTTCTGCTTGTCCACTTCATTTATATCAAACTGATAGCTCTTTCCCTCATAGGTAAATGAGCCGTTCTCAATCCGATTAGGAGGAAAAAGAATAGGAGTTCCATAGAGCATCGGCACCTTTAAATATTCCTCTAATGTTGCTGGTACTCTGAGCAGCTCTGTCTCAGTTGCTTGATCTACCAAAGAAATCAAATTAGAGCCCCACTCTGGAACAACGATAAATTCTAAAAATTCATTCCCCGCTTTAATCGCCTTCACACCTAAAAACTGAATTTTCTCAACGAATGCCCCCATGCCTTCCTCCTCCTGATGATTGATATGGAAAGATTCTCACACAGCTATATGTATACGATTTCATATGCGAATAAAGCAGACCCTGCTTTTCGACATGGGTCTGCTTTATTGATTATTCACCTAAATCCACATTGTGGTAAACTTGTTGAACATCATCAAGATCTTCTAATACGTCAATCATTTTTTCAAATTGTGCTTGTGCATCAGCTGGAAGTGTAATGTCATTTTGTGCTAACATTGTAATTTCAGCAACCGTGAATTCAGTTACACCTGCGCTTCTGAAAGCCTCTTGCACAGCATTGAATTGATCTGGTTCAGCATAAACGATAACAGAATCTTCTTCTTCTAAAATATCTCTTACGTCCACATCTGCTTCCATAAGAAGTTCTAATGCCTCATCTGCTGTCTTTCCTTCAAAGCCGATTACTGCCGTTTTATCAAACATATAGGAAACCGAACCGCTGACACCCATGTTTCCACCATTTTTTCCAAATGCAGAACGTACATCTGCTGCTGTACGGTTAACATTATTTGTTAATGCATCGACAATCACCATAGAACCATTGGGTCCGAAGCCTTCATAGCGAAGTTCTGAGTAGGCTTCATCAGAACCACCTTTTGCTTTATCAATCGCACGATCAATAATATGTCTTGGTACATTGTATGTTTTTGCTCTTTCAAGAACAAACCTCAATGCTTGGTTCGCTTCAGGATCTGGTTCACCCTGTTTGGCAGCTACATAAATTTCCACGCCAAATTTAGCATAAATTCGACTTGTATTCGCATCTTTTGACGCCTTTTTGTCTTTAATATTGTTCCATTTACGGCCCATAATGAACACTCTCTTTCCACTTTATATATACAAAAAAATATTAATATGAAATAGGACACCAATTCAACTATTTTTAAAAGGAGAAGTGACCACTTCATATTAGAAGTTTGTTTTTTGCAGATGAAGACTCATTTCATGATTATACCATATCTTAACCATTTTATTTATTCTAGTGAAATAATTAAATCACTTGTTAGATGGGGTAACTTTGTTAAATATGTTTAGACTATTTCTTGATAGAGACTAGGGATTTCTTCAAGATGAATTCTGGAAAAAGAGGAAACTATGAGCAAAAATGAGAATCATTTTTGCAAAAGAAAGTGAAATCTTATTTTATTCGCGAAAAATCCCTTTTCAATTCCCGTCGAAACCACTCCGTCAAATTCTACTCCATTTTTTTCCTAATCCCTATTGACCTTTGATTGAATTGCATTATAATAAAAGTGAGTAATCACTCACTATCCTTTTAAGGAGGTCACCATACAAAATGACTTCAACCATTGTTATTCATGAAATAAGTAAGAGCTTTGGAAAAAAAACGGTCTTAGATCACATTAGCTTAAAGGTTTCTCCTGGAGAGATATTTGGCTTAATTGGTCCTTCCGGTTCTGGAAAAACCACTTTAGTCAAGCTTATCGTTGGGATGGATCGCCCTTCACACGGGGATGTCAAAGTACTGGATATGTCTGTACCCAATTTGAAATTACTGCAAAGAATTGGATACATGGCGCAAGCGGATGCTTTATACAATGATTTGACAGGAGAAGAAAATCTCGCTTTCTTTTCCTCCCTTTTTAAGCTCAAAAAGGATGTTCAAAAAAAGCGAATTGCCTATGCTGCAGATTTAGTCGATCTGACCAATGATTTGAAAAAGAGAGTGCAAAATTATTCTGGTGGAATGAAACGCCGATTATCCTTGGCTATAGCATTAATACAGGATCCGGATGTATTAATCTTAGATGAACCTACCGTCGGGATTGACCCAGAATTAAGACTCTCCATTTGGGAAGAAATCACTCGGTTAAAAAACGCAGGAAAAACGATTTTAGTTACCACTCATGTAATGGATGAAGCAGAGAAATGTGACCGCCTTGCCATGCTAAGAGACGGAAAAATTATAACGAGTGGTTCACCAGCGGAATTAAAGGATCATTTTGGAATTAAAACATTAGAGGAAGTATTCCTAAAAGCTGGAGGGAAACAAGAATGAGATCGATTGCCATGGTTAGTAGAATTTTTCGACAAATGCTCCGGGATAAGCGGGCTCTTGCCCTTATGATGGTTGCGCCTTTAATCATTCTGACACTTCTTCATTATTTGTTTGATGGGGAAACTGGCACTCCGAGAATTGGTGTAAACAATCTCTCCTCCACTCTCATAGAACAATTAAAGGATAAAGATTTAAAGGTCATTCAATATGATCAATTAGATAAGGTCAAACAGACCATCAAGGATGATGATTTAGATGGCATCCTTCAATTGAAAAATGATCAATATCATATTGTACTGCAGAATGATCAACCGGCAACGGCAAAATCCATTCAAATTAAGATTCAACAAGCAATTGCCGCCGATCTGGCAAAAACGCAGGCGAAGAATTTATCTGCCTTCATGGAGAATATTCAAACTAAATTACAAGGTGTTCCATTAAAACTGGAGCAAGCAAAAGCTCCTAAATTTGATACTTCCTATATATACGGAAGCAGTGATTCCACCTTTTTTGATCAGCTGAGCCCTATTTTAGTCGGTTTCTTCGTTTTCTTTTTTGTCTTTCTTATTTCCGGTATTGCCTTATTAAGAGAACGAACCACTGGAACGCTAGATCGGTTAATGGCCACTCCTATTTTAAGAAGAGATATTGTCTTTGGTTATATTCTGGGTTACGGTATTTTTGCTGTAATTCAAACCCTAATCGTGGTCTTTTATGCTGTAAAAGTCTTAGATATCATGCTTGTTGGCTCATTATGGAATGTAGTTATCATTAATATCTTTCTCGCTCTAGTCGCATTAACACTCGGCATATTATTATCAGCATTCGCTAATTCGGAATTCCAAATGATGCAATTCATTCCCATTGCTATTATCCCGCAGATTTTCTTTGCAGGAATCCTTCCCGTCGAGGGGATGGCAACTTGGCTACAGGTAATTGCGAAATTTATGCCGATGTATTATGGAGGAGACGCCTTAGTTAGTGTCATGTATAAGGGATTAGGATTAAGCGATATTCAATATGACTTATTGATTCTATTAGGATTTGCCCTTATCTTTATTGTCTTAAATATACTTGCCTTAAAGAAATATCGGAAAATTTAACAAAAAGGCACCTGGGAATACAGCATTCGGTCACAATTCGCATTCTACTTTTACATTTGCCATTTCTGAATTAAACTAGTACTAGTGATAAAGGAGAAAAGGAGCAAGCTATGTCAGAGGAAGAATTGATGATACAACAGCTGTTTGATGAAGAAAAACTAACGGAAAAACAAAAAAAAATCATTATTGCCGCAATCGAAACATTCTCGGAAAAAGGATATGCTGCTTCTTCCACCAATGAAATTGCTAAAAAAGCGGGGGTCGCAGAAGGAACGATTTTTCGGCATTATAAAACAAAGAAGGATTTGCTTATGTCAATTGTCACCCCCTTAATGACAAGATTGATTGCCCCATTTATTGTGGATGATTTTGACAAAGTGCTTAACCGTCAATATGAACAGGTTGAAGACTTTTTAAGAGCAATCATTGAAAACCGCAGAGGTGTAATCAAAAAGATCCTTCCTGTCGTGAAGATAATGCTTCAAGAAATTCCGTTCCAGCCTGAGCTCAGAGAACAATTTATTGATTTAATTGCGAAAAGGATATTTGATCGTGTAGCCAATATTATCGAAGGCTATCAAGCGGATGGGCAATTAATCGAAATGCCCCCTGCAAGTTTGGCCAGACTCGCTATCACGAGTATCCTTGGCTATTTAGCTACTCGCTATATTCTCCTACCAGACTTGGATTGGGATGATGAGCTAGAAACGGAACGCACGATTCAATTCATTATGAACGGAATTGGTAATAAGAAAGCATAGAGAAAAGCACACTGTTTTTAAAGCAGTGTGCTTTTCCATTTAATAACCACGATAGACATACGGATCTTTCGGTTTCTCAATACTGCTCCAATTATTCACATTCAGAACAGGAATCGTTGATTTAAAAGGCTGATAATAAATTGAGGATAAGGTTCCCTTCACATGCAACCATTTATCATCAGGAATATTCTCGTCCTTTGGAAATTCAACAAGCATACCAAAAACACCTGAATCTGCAACACAATGAATAATCCCGAAGCGAAGAATAAAGACCTGTCGCTTATCAACATTTTCCCCATTAAAAGCAAAGCCGTCAAATTCAACCGTTTTTCCGAGAAAATCTCCAGGATAGCGATAAATCGTCTCCATCCCTTTTAAGAATAATTTATCATCTAAATTTAATTCCTTTTTCGCGGAGAACATTTTCAGTTCTTTAGCCATTTCCTCTTCATAGCCATCTTTTCCATAATAAATACTCGTATCTGGTCGCAAATACTGTGTTTGTGCATAGCGATCAGCCGATTCGATTTGCTGCATCGGTTTAAAGGTAAACCCCTTGGATTTTACGAGCGTAGAATCCAGCGTCGCAATCGGGAAGAAAAAACCAGAAATTAATGGGAAAATAAAAAGAAAATAAATAAACCACCGTTGAAAAAGGGGTTTATCCTTCTCATGGCCATGATCATGGCCGCAATCACAGGAAAGTTCTTCCGTATCTTCTTTATTGGATCTAATCGTGTCATACGCCTGAACAAGAAAAAGAATTCCTAATAACACTACGGCAATCTTTGAGACATAGGCATATTTCATATTGATATATTTCGAAATATTCCCTGAAGCTTGGAGGTGAAAGAAGAAATAGGTAAAAAGCATTAAAACATAGGTTCGAAACATTTCCTCCTCACACTCCTCTTATTAATAATGATCCAAGAAAAATAAAAATGACAATATATGAAATTAAGAAAAAGACAAAGCGCTTTTTAAATGCACTGAGCATCATAAGCATATTTTTAATATCCACCATCGGGCCAATAACTAAAAAGGCTACTAAAGCGCCTGTTGAAAACGTACTTCTAAAAGAAGATGCAATAAAAGCATCTGCCTCTGAACATAAAGACAAAACAAAAGATAATGCCATCATTACCAAATGGGCGGAACCTTCTGTTTGTCCAATTTGCAGCAAAGTAGCAGTTTTAATAAAGGTTTGCATTGATGCTGCGATAAAAGCTCCAATAATAACATACTTTCCAACTGAAAAAAACTCATCGACAGAGTGTCGCAGCATACCGATAAACTTTTGAAAGAAAGTTAATTTATTTGAATGATGATGGTGATGATGGTGATGCCCATGATCCTTTTCCTCTAATAGCTGGTTTTCTTTAAATTGATAAGAAATAATCACACTAATTATGATCGCTACAATTAATGCAAGCCCCCCGCGATATAAAGGCATATTCCATTGATTTCCAAAAGCAATAAACGTCGAAAATAATACAATAGGATTAATAACAGGTGCCGTCAGCATAAAAGCAATTCCGACATGTAAAGGAACCCCTTTTTGCACTAAGCGCCGAACAATTGGAATAATTCCACATTCGCAGGATGGGAAAAAGAAGCCAATCAATGCTCCATATAAAATCGCCAAAAACCGATTTTTCGGCATAACCTTCGCAATCATTTCTTCTGTAATAAACATTTGAATAAATCCCGATATGAAAACACCGATTAAGACGAATGGAAGGGCCTCTATTAAAATACTAATAAATATAGTATTCAGCTGTAGAAATGACTTAGCAAACATAATCTGCCTCACTATCTCCTGAGTATATTCTAAGATTGATTTTTTAAACCATAAAAGAAGAATAATCCCAGACCAAAAACATTTCAACTAATAACTATTAATATACAAAAACTTATAAAAATGGGATGATCTTACTAAACCATAAAAAAATGAGGGATCTAAATCTAGAATCTCCCTCATTTACCATTAGATTGCGTATTTATTTCATATTTTACCTAGCTCTTATTCAAACTCATTCCTGATAATTTTTAGTCTACCAAGTTGATGTAATACTTCTTGTGCATCTGAAAACATACCCTTAATCATTTCTTCAACGGTTGTGATTTCATTGCACATACCGCTAATTTGCCCTGCCATTACGGACCCTTGCTCGATATCACCCTCATATACTGCTTTCCGTAAAGAACCTAAGGTCAATTTCTCCAATTCATTGCGGGATACGTTTTGCCTTTCAAGCGTTAGGAATTCAGTGACCATTTGATTTTTAATGCTCCTAACTGGACCCCCAATACTTCGTCCTGTAACAATAGTACTCCTATCGTCTGCTTTAAGGACTGCTTGCTTATAATTTTCATGGGTTGGGCATTCCTTTGTTGTTAAGAATCGGGTCCCCACTTGAACACCCTGTGCTCCTAATGCGAATGCAGCAGCAACTCCCCGTCCATCAGCAATCCCTCCTGCCGCGATAACGGGAATGGATACGGCACTAGCCACTTGCGGCAATAAGGCCATTGTAGTTGTTTCACCAACGTGACCACCTGCTTCCGTCCCCTCAGCAACGATAGCCGCAACTCCCAAAGCCTCCATTTTCTTAGCAATTTTTACAGATGGGATAACCGGTATCACCAGAATCCCGTTCCTTTTAAACGTATCCATATATGGAGCAGGAGTACCTGCCCCCGTTGTCACAATTTTCACTTTCTCTTGTACAATCACTTCTATAAGCTCAGGAATATTGTGCATCATAAGCATTAAGTTAACGGCAAATGGCTTATCTGTCATTTGCCTTGTTTTGCGAATTTCTGCCTGCAATTCTTCTGCCGTTAAACCACCTGAAGCGAGAATACCTAGCCCTCCAGCGTTAGAAACGGCACTGACAAGAGGAGCAAAAGCTATTTGTGCCATGGCTCCTTGGAAAATGGGATACCGAATCCCCAATAATTTTGCTATACTCATGACTTTCCTCCAGTTGAACATGATGAATTACAAATATAAATATAGCACTGGGAGGAACATTTATCAGATCGGCTTTATTACTATTTATCAACAATCTTCAACCACTATTTTCACCATTTTTTTCATAAAATATAAGTCTTTAAAAATGGGGAAGGAATATTAACAAAAATATCGTTAGATTTTCTTACACATTTAGTGACGCACCTTTCCATCTCCTCTAAAATGAATATACAAATTCAGCCATTTATTTGATCATGAAGATATATTTAAGGAGGGACTAACAATGGTACACACAAAAGAACTGCAATTGGCCCGCCAAATCATTCAATTGGATATAAAAAGAGATGAACTTTTTGAAGAACTAAGCACCCTTTTAGGTTCACAAGCATACGACTTACTAAGAACCATTCAGAATCATTATGGCGCACAGGAGGGAAGACAATAGTATGTCTCATATAAGGAAAGCCGTGGAAGAACTTCGACAGTATTACATCAGAAAGCTGTTTGATGCCGGTGTTTTTCAACATTCCGATCAAGCCCCTTATTCACTGACACTTACTGAACTTCAAAATTTATATAAACGAAATCGCTAATGAGCCACCTCTTAGGGTGGTTTTTCTCCTTTTCGAGGAGAAAACCGTAATTTATGTTAGAAAATCTCACACAAAAATTGAGAATTATCATAAATCATAGGATAATTAATTATGAATATCCCATTTTCTCTCATAAAATAAAGCGAATAAAATCTAACAAGGAGGAGGAGAAATGTCATCTTATAAAGATAAAAAAGTTATTACGATCGGAATTGTCAGTGAATTAACGGGATTATCCGAAAGGAAAATTCGCTATTATGAAGAACGAGGCTTGATATTCCCTGAAAGAACAAAGCGTGGCACAAGAAAGTATTCCTTTACTGATATCGAGCTTCTTTTAAAAATTGCGGACAAACGAGAGGAAGGCATTCAAACTTATGAAATCAAGAAGGATTTTATCAATGAAACCAAAAAGAAAGATATTCGTGATCAAATGATCCGCGGTCAATTAAACGCTCATTTCAATATACGAAAATAATGTCTTCCAATCATAAAAATAATTTCTCTGCTTTACACACTTTATATCAAATCCTTTTTAATAACTATAAAGGAAAAAGGAAAGCGCGCCCTTTTCCTTTATAGTGATATACATAGACTATTTTTCAAGTTGTAGAGAAATAGCGTTTTTAGAATATGTTGCATAGCTTACCACAACAAAAACAAGCAAGGAAAGCAAAATGGGAAGCACCACGGTATTCAACCCAAGGGCATTGGGATAAAAACGATCAAATAAAATATACGAAATCATGCCAACTAACATGGATGTAATCGCTCCATATTTATTTCCTTTACTCCAATACAGGCCAAATATTACTGGCCAAATAAAGACTGATTCCAATCCACCAAAGGAGAAAAGATTTAACCAAATAATTAAATCAGGTGGACTCAATGCCAGAAGAATAACTAAAACCCCAATCAAAGCGGTCACACTAAAGCTGACCTTTTTCACATGACTTTCCTTCGCATGAGGCTTGATAAAATTAATATAAATATCCTTCACAATCGCTGAACTCACCAAAATCAACAGCGCATCCACCGTTGACATAATTGCAGCCATTGGGGCAGCTAAGACAATTCCCGCAGCAAATGGCGGCAAGACCTTCATTGATAATAAAGGCATAACCGTATCCCCAATTTTGACTCCAGGAAGTACAGGTCTTGCAAACACACCAATCAGATGCATCCCGAGCATGATAAAACCAACAACGATCGTCCCAATTATGATAGCCATATGCATGGCTTTTGAATTTTTATAAGACATAGCCCGAACGGTTATTTGTGGAAGGCCGACTACACCAATCCCCACCAAAATCCAAAAGGATGAAACATATCGAGGGGTTAGATCATGAGCAGCCCCAAAAGGACTAATTAAATTGGGATTTTCTGCTCGTAAGCTTGATATGATATGGGGAATTCCACCACCCGCTTTTATCGTAGCAATGAGCAAAATTAACGTCCCAACAAACATAACCACACCCTGAACTGCATCCGTCACGGCAACCGCACGAAAACCACCGACAATGACAAACACAAGAACCGAAATCGCGAAAATCAATAATGCCGTCACATATGAAAGACCCGTTAAGGATTCCACTAACCGAGCCCCGCCAATCCATTGAGCTGTCATCGATGAAAAAAGAAAAATAATAATACTGGCAGCTGAGATTAACACCACTGCATTACTTTGATATCGTCCTTTCAAAAAGTCAATTAACGTTATCGCCTCATATTTACGAGCCACAATGGCGAATTTCTTCCCTAATACCATGAGAACAAAATAGCCTGTAGCAAGTTGTGCCATAGCCAATAGAACCCAGCCCAATCCTTGCGTGTAGGCAACCCCTGGACCACCGATGAAACTGCTTGCGCTCCCATAGGTAGCAACCATGGTCATTGCCAAAATAAAGCCACCTAATTGTCGTTCTCCTAGAAAATATTCCTGCAAAAAAGAATTAGATTGAATAACAAATTTATTAGACCAAAAACCAACTATAAAAATCACAATTAAAAAGATGACTAAAGGAGCAATAACGGCCCAATTCATTTGGAATCCTCCTGTTCATCCTCAAAAGGTACCTCTTTAAATAAAAACTTCACACAGAGTGTTACAAGTATAACCATAAAAATAAATCCAACTACACAGCTATAGAAAAACCACGCAGGTAACCCCATTATGTATGTATAATCATCTACTTTTCTAGATCCAAGCCCGTAAGCAAATCCATACCACCATACAAAATTGATAATCACAAGTACGATTCCAATCAGAGCTTCCCGATGGGCTACCTTAAATCGCCTATCTACTTCCTTCACTGTCTTTTTCAACAGTATTCCTCCTTGCCACACAAGATTTGTTTCTATTTATCCCACTCTTAACGGACATTTTGACTCCCACTTCAAGATTCTGAGAATACGAAGAAGATAAGCGGGAGATCAACTGTCCGTAAAGGTCCGACGACGGACAGGATGTCCTAGTCAGGCGAAAGCCACAGGACGTGGCGTCCCTTGAGCGTGATAAGTGAAATAAGATTTTTCTTTGGGCTTCAGCCCTTAGAAAAATCAATCAGGCTTTGCGTGACTAACCATCAGTGGGGGATGAACGGCAGACTAAAAGCGCGACGTCTGCACTAGCACGTCCTGTGCGTCGAAAACCCCCACTGATGGAAGTTTCACTTTATTGATCATACTAAATTTTTCATGCGGACAAAAGTCATTTATTTTTCGGCAAATCTCATACTTCTTCCTTCTCTTTTCAAATAAACCTATGATATTTATCATAAAAAAAAATCTGAATAAAGATTCAGATTTTCAAAAAAACGTGAACGATCCATCCACCGATTCACTCTTTTCTATTCACCAATCACTCTTCTGATTCCTTTTCAACCGCACGTCTGAAATGGGTAGCGTTTACCCAGTGATAAAGAATCAAGGTCACTGGTTGAACAAGAAGATAAGTGAGAAATGACCATTTATAATGCCAGTCGATATAATGGAAAAAATCAAAATATACAGCAAAATACTCAAAACCTACTCCAATCGAGGACCATACTAGCACATACACAGCTTTCGCCCAAATCCCTTTAAGATTCATCCAAGAGTAAATATAAATAAAGAAATAAGCTGAGAATCCATAGAGAGAATACGTAAATAAATCAAACCATTCGAACTGCCCACTGTCCATCACATCATAATGGTCAAACGGATCGACTGAACCCAATAAATGATCAGAAAATCGAGAAAAGGACAATCCAATCATAAAAACAACAACACTTACGATGGTTGGCAGACGTCGTGGCAAAAGAAAAATCAGAATAAGCATACTAAGCCCAGAAATAATAGCAAACCATTCATTTTGATCAAACTTCTCCGGTCCGTACATTAAGAGTATCTCCCTTTTATCCATAATGATTGAAAAATATGATGAGAGATATACAGAAAAGCAAAGAATCCCAGCCAGGTCATCATCGATTTCCCCATGCTCCATTGATCATATTGGAAAGCTTGAACCCAATTTCTTAGAATTGTTTCAACTCCCAGCAAGAGCAGGAACATGATAACGGTCATGACCAACTTATTCCTTACTGATTTCCTCGTAGAGATTCTATCCAAAAAGGTCAATAGCAATACAGGTATAATTACGAACTCTGTAAGTCGCAATGAATAATAGTCGCTAACTTTATTGGAAATCGAAAACAAATGATGGTGGGTACCAACATCAAATAAGGTTGTAAAAACAAATAAAATCAATAACCAAAAGAAGAGATATTCGAAGATGATTAAATGCTTGTTTAATTTCATAAATAGAACCAGAATAATCACTGCCAAAGCACCTATTAAGGCAAATGTCATGAATCATCACAACCTATTGGAATAGATAAAAATCAGTATGTCCTTTAGATTGCGATACCATTCCATTTTTGAAATAACTTTTTCTAACAAGGCATTATCAAATAATCCATTGTTCACTTATCAAAAGAGAACGCCAACTCTTTTAAACACTTACATTTTATTAACTCAGCTTAAATCTTTTGACAATCTTGTTCAGTGATTGAGACTGATCTAGAAGAAGTTTTGCATTTTCCGCTAGCTGGTGAATGCCCCCCACCTTTTCCTCCATTGTTGCTGCTGCCTTCGACATTGAATCGGTAAATTGTTCGGAAATCGTAGTTAGGTTTCCAATTATTTTTTCAATTTCACTAAAATCTGTTGTTAGCTGTTCCGCCAAGTGATAATTCGAAATGACCTGTTGTTGTGCTTGATCCGCCGCTTCTTTCATTTCATCAATCGCTTGACCTGCCACCTTCCCAACATCTTTCCCCCGTTTGATAGCATTCATGCTTGTAGAAGCTTTTTTTCCTGCGTCTAATGCCTGATACTGAATTTGTTGTAATGCTTCCAAAATCTCAGAAGCAAATGCAGATGTGCTTTCCGCCAGCTTTCTCACCTCACTCGCCACAATAGCAAATCCTTTTCCTCCTGCACCTGCACGAGAGGCTTCAATCGATGCATTAAGAGCAAGCATATTAGTTTGTCGTGCAATATTGGTGATAGCTGAAACCTTATGCATAATATGATTCACTCCATCGGAAACTTGGATGATGGTTTGAACAGAATCATCAACTGTCATTTCTATGCGATTCATTTCCTCCTCTGAATCATCAATAGCCTTTTGACCACGCTTAGATGCGTCTGCAACCATTTTCGATAGCCTCCTGGCTTCATCGGTATTCTTCTGCATTTGATTCACTTCGGTCATCATCTGACCAATCATCGTATAAAATTCCTCTAATGAAGCTAATTGTTCCTCTGTTCCCTCACGAAATTTCTGCATCATGGCTGACATTTCCGTAAACGTTTGCGACAATTGTCTGGATTCATAAGCTTGATGCTCACTTACCTCCTGCGTAACCAACGCTGATTTCGCTAATTCTTGAACAATATCTCTCGTACCGATAATGATTTTATTTAATTCATATCCCATCTGTGCAAATTGATTTCTTCCTTTGCTTGGAGCCATGATATTTAAATGACCAGCAGAGATACTACGTGTAACTTGATACCATTCATTTAATCGCCTGCGTATTTGATTGTAAAAAACAGTGGCTCCACCAATACCGATAACCAATGAAAGGAGCGGAATCCAAAAAATAAGCTGCCCTTCCCCACCAAGAATCCGTCCAAGGAAAACTGTAAATAAGGAAGGCAAGATCCCTAGTCCAAAAATAAAAGGGACTAAAAAAGGGCGATGAACAATTCGTCCCATTCGCAAATTATACTGTCTGCCATCAGGCATTTGAATAACCAGACATGAAGCATCGATTAAAATCTCTCCCGTGTTACGAGCGTACATTTGTAATAATGGTTCCTTTGTATTTGCTGACTTCAACCCTACCTCATCTTGAAAAAGGGTGCCTTCCCGCAAACGATTCGTATGAATTAATCCTCTCCCCTCTCTATTAACGAAAACGAAATATTCATCCTGACCTAATTCCTCATCCATGATCACTCTAATTTCTTCCATACATTTATCAACTGATCCATGCCGTTTGATTTGTTGCTCAATTTTTTGGGCAACACGTTCAACCTTACTCTTAGCAGCATAGGCATTTCTTGACTGTAATCTATTTTTCACTCATCTCCCCCCATTCTTATCACATAAATAGAATAATTCTCCAGTTGAGCCGTTTTCCCTTCCCTGCAAGCTGACATTTTAATGAATATTTTGACAATATTCGCTTAAGCCCCACCCTTGTGTAAAAATAATAATAAAGTAAAAAAATGGAATAAATATTTTACAATATCTATCTCACTGTTAAAAATAAAAATATAAATAATTTTCATTCTCTCAATCCTGTGCCTAAATATCACCATCACGTTGCAAAAATTAAACAATTTATTAAAGAAATGAAATAAGACATTGCAAAAAATTCTGAAATATCATAATATAAAAATATTATTCTAGACGAGTACAAAATATTGTTTTACAATAATATTCATCCGTACTTAATCTATTAGGAGCCGACACGAATCTACAAATACATGTGTCAGAAAAATCAGAAAAAGGAGATTGTCGCAGTGAAAAAGAAACTTACTAAAATTTTCGTGGCTTCATCATTACTAACTGGTATTTTAGCCGGCTGTTCAGGAGCAAATAGCAGCTCTGGAGGAGGCGGTGATAAGATTAAAATCGGAGTAAACCTAGAACTTTCCGGCAATGTCGCTTCTTACGGGGAATCCCTTTCTCAAGGAATTGATTTAGCCGTGAACGAAATCAATAAAAGCGGTGGCGTTGACGGAAAGAAATTTGATGTCGTCAAGGTTGATAATAAATCAGATGCAGCAGAAGCAACAAATGGTGCGATTAAACTAACAAGTCAGGATAAAGTAACGGCAATTATTGGGGCGGCAACAAGTGGAAATACAGTGGCTCAAGCCCAAATTGCGAATGATAATAAAACCGTTTTATTAACTCCTTCTGGAACTGCACCAAACGTAACCGTTGGAGATAATGGAAAATTAAACGAATATGTTTTCCGTACATCCTTCATTGATCCGTTCCAGGGTACAGTTGCTGCTAATTTTGCCTATAATACATTAAAAATTAAAAAGGCGGCTATTTTTGCTGATAGTGCAAGTGATTATGCTAAGGGTCTAGCCGCTTCCTTTAAGAAAACTTTCGAGGCTGCTGGTGGAGAGGTTGTAGCAGAAGAGGCATATATGGCCAAGGATACAGATTTCCGTTCTACCTTAACCCGAATCAAATCTAAAAAACCTGAATATGTCTTTATCCCTGGATATTATGAAGAGGTTGGATTAATTATTAAACAAGCTCGTGAATTAGGACTGAATGTGCCATTTATGGGTGCTGATGGTTGGGATTCTCCTAAGCTAGTAGAATTAGCTGGAGCAAAAGCCCTTAATAATACGTATATTACGAACCATTATTCTTCTGAGGACCCCGATAAAAATATTCAGAAATTTGTGACAGCATTCAAAGAAAAGAATGACGGAGCTTCACCTAATGCCTTTAATGCCCTTGGTTATGACACCGTTTATCTTTTAGCAGACGCAATCAAACGTGCTGGTAGCACCGATCCAAGCAAAATTAAAGATGCCCTTGCCAAAACAAAGGATCTATCTCTTGTAACAGGAGTCATTTCTATTGATAAGGATCACAATCCGATTAAATCTGCAACGGTTCTAGAATATAAAGACGGAAAACAAGTATTTAACACCAAGGTTAATCCGGAATAACATCCATGAAGTGAAATGGGGAAATAAAAACCCCATTTCACTATTTTTTTGTCCCACTCTTAACGGACATTTTGACTCCCACTTCAAGATTCTGAGAATACGAAGAAGATAAGTGGGAGATCAACTGTCCGTAAAGGTCCGACGACGGACAGGAGGTCCTAGTCAGGCGAAGCCACAGGACGTGGCGTTATGAGCGTGATAAGTGAAATAAGATTTTTCTTTGGGCTTCAGCCCTTAGAAAAATCAATCAGGCTCTGCGTGACTAACCATCGGTGGGGGATGAATGACAGACTAAAAGCGCGTCCTGTCGCAACGTCTGCACTAACACGTCCTGTGCGTCGAAAACCCCCACTGATGGAAGTTTCACTTTATCATCTATGTTTTTTCTTTTTTACTTGATCTTTTTTCAAATGAACCTCGTATGAAAATTGAACTGGGTTTTTATCATCTACTGGTGCAGCATATGTGGTAATCATATAATTCTTTCCATCTTGAAAAGCCTGTCTTAAGCTTAAAGCATCCTTATCCGTCACATTAAATGGATCAACGGTAATGACCTTGTAATTCGTCTTTTCCCCGTTCTTGTTTCCCACCTCTTTTTCGTTTATAAAGGTAACAGTGTAATTCACGTATTGGCTGAATATTTCATTCAAGGATTTGAAAGCATCAGTTGAATCTCCATGATCCGCAAACCCGATCTCTGGTATTTCAATATTATCAATAAACCAACCGGAATCATTATAGCCCCAATCCGTCAAATAACGGAAGGAGATTAATATCTTCTTTCCGGCATAAGCACTTAAATCAAATGTTTCTTTTTGCCAATCAGCGAAATGTCCTGTAAAACCCGGAACATTTTCTTGAATTTTCGGATAGCCGCTTGGGTCGACATCACTCCGTGTATGTTCATTTTCTAAGCTTACCCAGGTTTTCCCGCCGTCAGAAGAAACTTGAACGACACCGAAATCCCATTGCTCTTCAATATCAACAAACTGATCAAATTTCAAGGTTGCATTATCGACTGCTGAAAGATCGGCTTCTAGCACCACGGAATTATCTGCCTCATCCCCCTCATTTCCCCATAATACTTTATTGCTTGCATCTTTCGGATCCACAATAGACTTCCAAGGAGTTGGGAGAAAATCAACGCCATCAAAAGAGATACTCCGAATTTTATCCTTAAAATCTAAGGCCTTAAAATCCCCTCCCCATGCCGGAACTCCTTCTTTTTCATATTCTAGTGCCTTATCATAATTGATGGTCATTCCCCGTTTCGTTCCATTATTATCGACAGCAAGGTCACGAAGATCGATATGATCGATATCAAACACACCATTGCCAACACGATCACTATCTATTGCAACGGCAGTAATAAAGTTTTGATATAGTTTCGTAAAATCGAGTTTTGATTTATGAGCTTTAAGCACCTCATTAATGCTATTAATTCCTTGTTCTTTATTTAAGGCAAGGTCACGGATGAAATCATTCCCTAATTGATCATACATATATAATACGAATAAATAGACTTGTCCGTAGTCAGCAATGGTTTCAGGCCCTGTAGCAGCTGAGTAATGATCATCCCAATTAACTAGAGAGTTTTCCGGATGGTCGAGATAGAAATTTATCGAACCCTCATCATGTCCATATCCTCCAAGAAATTCTGCAAAAGTTGACATTCCCTCATTCAGCCATGTTTCCTCCGCACTATCATGATCCGCGTGAATCAGGTGCTGAAGCTCATGAATAGTTGTCCCAAAGAACGTTGATTCTAATCGCGTATCCCAACTGTTGGTATCAACCGTAATAATATTTCTATCAATATAGTTTTCTAGTGTCTGCCAATAGAATCCCGCCACAAAAAAAGGATAGGTAGGATCATCATAATTTTCATCCTGGATATTATCAACAAGCATAATGACCTTGTCACTTCCTTCATAGTAGCCTGCTGGAACATTCACTCCTGCTAGGGGAGATTTTGAACCATCATGAACATCCGGTGTGCCAAAGAATGATGTTGCTTTTGGGTAAATGTTGCCGTCAAATTCATCCCGCAGCTTATCCACCTGTTCCTGAGTCACTACTTGTGGAGGTCGAGGATCACCCTTTGGGAAGGACAAATCATCCGCTACCCACACCTCTATGTTTTCCCCTACGCTTCGGAGAGTAAAGGACTTAAATGCTAGATTTCGATTTAAAAAATATTTTGTTGGCCCATTATATGTAAATTGGCTGCTATTTGCTGCAGTATTCGTTCCTTCCTCTTCATCAAATTGAATATGTTTAGCTTCCTCCTCAATTTTCTTATCCGCTTGATGCAAAAATGAAGAATCATTGGAAAGTTGATTCAACTGACCATCAATATCTATTCGGTCCCCATACCTCTCCACATTCCAATTCTGAGCGGTAATTGCTTTGGCTTTTGATTCTCCTAGTAAAGGTGACCCTATAAGAGAAAGAGTGATAACACTTGCAGATAGAATAGCTAGTAGTTTTTTCTTTTTCAAAAGTTTATTCTCCTTTCGAACTTACTATATTTAGAAATAATAGTAACATAGGGAAAATTCAGAATAAACAAAGAAAATCATACAAATTCAGCCCTTTTTTGCTAAGATTATTTCTATTTCGATGGGAATATGAAAAATTTTCTTAAAAATATCATTTTTGCTTCTCCCTTTGACAAATTTCTTTTAAATATAACAAATTTTCTTCTAAATTCTTTTGAAAAGATGAGTAGAGGTAATAGTTGAAGATGTGTGCTAGCCTCTAGAAAACTTTTCCTGTAAAATTTAAGATAAGTGAAAGAACGGAGTGATGATTCCGATGTTTAAACTGTTGTTAATTGAAGATGATAGGACTCTTTTTCAGGAGATAAAGGAACGCTTGTCAGGATGGTCCTATGATGTTTATGGGATTCATGATTTTAGTAAAGTTCTTGAGGAATTTTCCACGATTAAGCCAGATTTAGTGATTATTGATGTCCAATTACCTAAATTTGATGGCTTTCATTGGTGTCGAATGATTCGCGCTCATTCTCATGTTCCGATTCTTTTTCTCTCCTCTAGAGATCATCCTTCTGATATCGTCATGTCCATGCAGCTAGGAGCGGATGATTATGTGCAAAAGCCGTTTCATTTTGATGTACTGATTGCGAAGATCCAGGCAATCCTCCGACGCGTCTATAATTACAACACCGATCAAATCCAGCTTAAAACCTGGAGTGGAGCCACGATTGATTATGAGAAAAATACCGTCTCTAATGAATCCGGGACAGTGGAACTGACAAAGAATGAAATCTTTATATTAAAAGAGCTGATTACGCAAAAAAATAAAATTGTCAGTCGTGAATCCTTAATTAAGAGCTTATGGGACGATGAGCGTTTTATTAGTGATAATACCCTAACCGTTAATGTCAATCGTTTGCGAAAAAGACTGGATGAAATCGGCTTAGGCCACTACATCGAGACAAAGGTTGGGCAGGGATATATGGCAATGGAAGAGGTTCACTCTTATGATTAAAACCTTTTTAAGAGAAAGACTGAGCTGGATTCTTCTTTTTCTCTTTATGCAATTGTTTAGTCTCTTTATTGCTTATATTGATTCTGCCGTTCCCTTTTTACCCATCCTTTATAGTGTCTTTTTATCAATGCTTATTTTTTCTTTTTTCCTTATCACTCGCTATCATAAAGAAACGAAATTTTACAGAAATTTTCTTGAATGGGAGAATGGCCTCGATATCACAACGATCACCAATGCGAATAGTCCTTTTGAGGAAATCATTGAGGAAGGGATAACGAGTCTTGCAGAAAAACAAAAACAGCTTCTTTCCGAAAACTTATTATTGCTTGAGCAGGAAAAAGATGAACTTCTATCTTGGATTCATGAAGTGAAAACACCATTAACGACGTTACATTTAATCATTGACCGTATAGAAGACGAAAAAATAAAGGCCCAGCTTGCCCATGAATGGCTACGGATTCATCTCCTTCTCGATCAGCAGCTGCACCAAAAGCGCATTCCTTTTATAGAGAATGATTTATATATCGAAAAGCTTGAATTAAAGCCTTTAATTTTTAAAGAAATCAAGACATTACAATCTTGGTGCATTCAAAAGGGGATTGGCATTGATATTGAACTAGAGGAAAATGTCATTTATAGTGATGGAAAATGGTTAGCTTTTATGCTCCGCCAAATCCTATCTAATGCCATAAAATATAGCGAAGCCTCAACCATCCTCATTAAAAGCGAAAAACAGGAGGAAAAAACAAGGATAATGATTAAAGACTTTGGGCGAGGAATTGATCCAAAGGACTTGCCGCGCATCTTCGAGAAAGGCTTTACCTCTACAACCAAGCATCAGGATGCAGCTGCAACTGGAATGGGATTATATTTAACGCAAAAAATTGCAAAGGCTTTGTTGATTCATATCGAGGTCTTATCTGAGCTTCAGCAAGGAACAACCTTTATCCTCACTCTTCCAAAAAGAAATGAATTTGTTTCGATTACAGGCATGTGACGTGAATGTCACATGCCTTCATTAATTGTTCGGAGAATCGAAGGAAAGAGAAGAGGAAGACTTTTATAATGAAAGAGAAAAAGGAGTGAGGCTTAGATGAGTATATTAGAAGCAAATAAAATTCATAAGAGCTACGGAAATAAATTTAATAGAGAAGAAGTATTAAAAGGAATTGATATTCGAATCGACGAAGGAGAATTTGTCAGCATTATGGGGGCATCCGGTTCCGGGAAAACTACCCTCTTAAATCTTCTTTCCTCCATTGATAAAGTAAGTAACGGGACAATTAAAATTGAAGGTAACGAGATTACCCAGATGAAAGAAAAGCAGCTAGCCGAATTTCGTAAACACCATTTGGGATTTATCTTTCAAGAATATAACCTCTTAGACACCTTAACCGTCAAAGAGAATATCCTTTTACCCTTATCTATTACCAAAACTTCTAAAAAGGAAGCAAATGAAAAGTTCAAGGTTTTAGCAAATGAATTAGGGATCTTTGATGTCAAAGATAAATATCCTAATGAAATTTCCGGAGGTCAAAAACAAAGAACTTCTGCAGCTCGTGCTTTCATCCATGAGCCTAGTATTATTTTTGCCGATGAGCCAACCGGAGCATTAGATTCAAAATCAGCATCGGATCTACTCAATAAAATCAGTGATTTAAACCAAAAACGAAAAGCAACCATCCTTATGGTGACCCACGATCCGGTTGCTGCGAGCTTCAGCCATCGCGTTATTTTTATCAAGGACGGACAAATCTATACTCAGCTAAATAAAGGAACAGAAGAAAGACAAACCTTCTTTAAGGACATTATGCGTACTCAAAGTGTATTAGGTGGGGTGCAAAATGAGCATTAATCATCTCATCTTCCGTAATTTGAAAAAGAACATCAAGAATTACTATCTTTATGTATTTGCCTTAATTTTTTCAGTAGCCCTTTATTTTGCTTTTGTCACCTTGCAATATGACCCATCAATGGATGCGGCAAAAGGAAGCATTAAGGGGGCAGCAGCTATTCGAGCGGCTTCCGTTCTTCTTGTAGCAATCGTTGCCATCTTTCTGTTATATGCGAATACCATTTTTATTAAACGGCGCAGTAAAGAAATCGGATTATTTCAATTGATTGGGATGACCAAAGGAAGGATATTTGCCATTCTCTCTGTAGAAAGTTTCCTCCTTTACTTCGGCTCTTTGATTATTGGAGTTTTCTTGGGATTCTCTGCTTCCAGGCTAATCATCATGATTTTATACAAAATTACCGGAGTTCAAGCGGTTGCTAGATTACATTTTTCTTCAGAGGCCCTCATACAATCATTATTGGTTTTTTGTATTATCTATCTCTTTATTATGCTGATGAATTTTCTCTTTATCAAAAGGCAAAGCATTTTATCCTTATTTAGAGTTCTTTCATCAACAGAAACAAGGGTGAAGAGAATTTCTCCATTTGAAGTGATCATTGGAATCATAGGTTTAGCCCTGATTATAACGGGGTATTTCATTTCCTCAAAATTATTTGATGGGGCTTTTAAAACCTTACATCAACTTACATTTGTCATGGTGGGGATACTTGCCTCTGTTATCATTGGGACCTACTTATTTTATAAAGGTTCAGTCAGCTTTATCTTTCACATGATTAGGAAAAGGAAAGATGGCTATCTTAGCATCAAGGAAGTTCTATCCCTTTCATCCATTATGTTCCGGATGAAATCGAACGCCTTACTATTAACGATTATTACAACGGTTTCCGGCTTAGCCATTGGTTTACTGTCCTTAAGCTATATTTCCTATTATTCTGCTGAAAGACTAGCAGAAAGCCGGGTAGCAGCGGATTTCTCTTTCACGAATAAAGAATTGGCGCAGCAATTTAAACAGGAATTAGACAAGCAAAATTTGGCTTATCAGGAAAAGATCATTGATGTGATTCAAGTGCATGCAGACATTGAATCCATTGTTGAAACGAATTTAAAAGAAATAAATCTCAATCCTAAAAAGGCCATCGTTCCGATTATCAGTGATAAGGAAGTAAAAGGAATCAACCTTTCACCAAAAGATATCATTTTCACTGGTTTTGACGACTCGGTTAAAGCATTTTTATCTCTTAAGGATTCTGGAGAAATCGAAATAAAGGGGAAAAGGACAACTCAATCCCTTCATTATTTAGGACTAAAAAGGGATTATGTCATCTCAACCTACTTTGGACAGCCCGTTGCCATCGTAGATGAAACGATATTCAATCAACTTAAGAAGGATTTTGAGCCATCCATTCAAAAGAAGGCCACTCTGTTTATTGGCTTTAATATGAAGGATAGTGAAAAAATTGAAGAAGCTAACCGCATCTTTCAAAAAATGCATTTGGAAGACAGTTTTACAAACTTATCTCGCCTTGAAATTAGTAATCATCAAAAAAACACTATGGGGCTTATGATGTTTATTGTTGGCTTTTTAGGCTTAACTTTCTTGATCACATCCGGCTGTATTCTCTACTTTAAGCAAATGGATGAAAGTGAAGAGGAAAAGCCGAACTATACCATTCTTAGGAAGCTGGGGTTTACACAAAAAGATCTCATTCTCGGAATTCAAGGCAAACAAATCTTTAATTTCGGAATCCCATTACTTGTCGGACTCCTTCATGGCTATTTTGCAGTAAAATCAGGGTGGTTCCTTTTTGGTACAGAGCTTTGGACACCGATGATTATTGTCATGGTTTTATATACTGCTTTATATTCCATTTTTGGCATCCTTTCGGTTCTTTATTATAAAAGAGTCATTAAGGAAGCTTTATAATCGAACAGGCAACCCGATATAATGTGCGGGTTGCCTGTCAGTTTTCCTAAACAAGTTTTTTCTTTGCCAGCGTAGCTGGACGGGTCTCCGGGAAGGTTGCCACTAAGAAAATGTAAATACTGGAAAAAGCGATAAAGAAAATCATGGATGGTACATAACCAGCCGATCCTAATAAATAGCTCCAAATAATCGTTGCAATCGTTTGTCCTGCATAAGCCAATGCCCAAAAGAGACCAAACATCACGGTTAATCTTTGCGGATTCATTCCTTTTAACTCATGAGGTAGATTTAAAAAGATTGGATATTGCGTAAACATGGCGAATCCGGATATTGATACAAAGATATAAGCCAGTAATGGATTGGAATTGGCAAATAGTAAGGTCAAGGTAAAGGTTGACACCATGACTATTCCGACAATCATCAAGGAAATTCTCCGCGGGTACCCTTTGTTGGCAATATAAATTCCAGCAAATGTGCCAACCGTTGCAAATCCCGAAATCAGAAGGTTTGTAACGGAGCCATCTAATCGCGTATATTGGTCAAAAACGGTTTTAAAACTAACAAGCGATAAAACGTACAAAGTTAAGAAGGAAGCAAATGCAATTCCATAGCGCCAAAGAAAGGAATCCTTTAAGGCGTCCATATACGTATAATTCTCTGCTTGTTCTCCCGTCACTTCCCGAGTTTGAAAATCCTCCGCCTTCCATATCCATGCAACAAATAAAAATAACGTAAGGGAGGCAAAAAAGGTTAAGGTCAAACGCCAATTTTCAACCATTTGACTTGAAAACAGTGTGAACAGAACGGCGACTACAAAAGCACCAACATTATAGGAAACCGTATTAGCTGCATTGATTCTCATTTTTTCCTTTGAGTTGGAAATATAATGAGCAACTACAGGATTCATATAGACAATGACCATGGAACCTCCAATTGCCATAACCATCCGAGCAATGGTATAAGCCCAATAGTTTGGCAGGTAAATCGCGACCAATCCCATTATCAGGAGACCAATTCCCGTTCCTGCAGCTTTTTTGGGTCCCAATTTCATAATGATGACAGCTGCTAAAATATTCGCAAATACCCGAGCTGTCGTAATGGAGTAATTGACGAGCTGAGAAATAACTGGATCCACAGGGCCACGAAAGAATGTCTCCATTATTTGTGGGGTTAAAGACGATCCGGCAACCCAGTTCATCGCAAAAGTAACATATGCTAGCCAAAGTATGGTCAACATAAAATACCCTTTCTTTTTATCAATCTCCATTTTTTATTACCTCTTTCATTTGCTCATTTTATAAAAGAAATGGTTAGGTCTAAATCAAAATTGCCTGCATATATTTTTTTTAAACATTTTTTTATAATAAATGTATTCTCCCCTCAAAAAGGACTAAATTTCTATGTCAAATATTTCCAATCACTCAATAATTGTTTCAATTCTATTCAATAAAAATTTTATTACTATAATATCTATTCCAAACTATTTCCTTCCCCTATATTTGTTAACTGGAGTATAATGTTCTTAAGAATTTCCATTGTTAGATCATCTAACAACTTTGTTGTGACAACATGATGATTTTTTTATAATCACTTTAACAAAGTGAATAATCAATCATTCGTATATCCTTAATAATCTGGATTAAGGGTCTCTACATAGAAACCGTAAATTTCTAGCTACGAAAAAAAGCTTGCTAAATCTTTTCCGCAACTTTTTTCTCGTGGCTTTTTTCAATGGGCAAAAAGAATTGCGGGATGACTTGAGAGGGGTATTATATGAATTTACTGATTAAAAACGCTGAGATCATTACCATGAATGCTGCTGAAGAAATATTTCGTGGGGATATATGGATTGTCAATGACACCATTCAGGCATTGGGTGTTGATTTGCATCCGGAAAAAGTTGATAAAGTGATAGATGCAACGGGAAAGATGGTTATTCCCGGATTCGTCCAAACACATATCCATCTTTGCCAAACCCTTTTCCGTGGTCAAGGGGATGATTTAGAGTTATTGGACTGGTTAAAAAAGAGAATTTGGCCTCTAGAAGCCGCACATGACGAAGAGTCCATCTATTATTCAGCCATGCTCGGATTAGGAGAACTCATTCAAAGCGGGACCACCACGATTGTCGATATGGAAACCGTCCATCATACAGAATATGCTTTTCGAGCACTTGCAGATAGCGGGATTCGAGCTCTATCTGGCAAGGTAATGATGGATAAAGGAGAGGACGTTCCTCCTGGTTTAAAGGAAACAACGGCGAACTCCATTCAGGAAAGCGTCGACTTACTCGAGAAATGGAACCATTTTGATCAAGGAAGAATTCAGTATGCCTTCTCACCCAGATTTGTCATTTCCTGTACAGAAGAATTATTAAAAGAAGTACAAATGCTTTCTGATAAATACCAGGTTAAGGTTCATACCCACGCTTCAGAAAATCTCAGCGAAATTGAAGTGGTGGAAAAAGAAACCGGCATGAGAAATATTGTTTACCTAGACCATTTAGGGCTTGCCAATGACCGGCTGATTTTAGCCCATTGTATTTGGCTCGATGAAGAAGAACAGCAAATTATCCGAGACCGTGGTGTTCATGTTAGCCATTGTCCAGGCTCCAATCTTAAATTAGCATCGGGTATTGCCCAAACTCCTGAATTACTGAAAAACCATGTATCACTAAGTCTTGGAGCTGACGGTGCCCCCTGTAATAATAATCTGGATATGTTTAATGAGATGAGACTGGCTGCCCTCATTCAAAAACCACTGCATGGACCGACAGCAATGGATACGAGAACAGTCTTTAGAATGGCCACGATTGGTGGGGCAAAGGCTGTTGGCATGGAGAAAGAGATTGGCAGTATTGAGGTGGGAAAAAAAGCTGACTTGGCTCTTTTACAATTAAATGATTTCCATACTTATCCTTCTTATGGTGTTGATCCTATTTCACGTATTGTCTATTCTGCTACTAGAGCCGATGTCGAAACCACTATTATTAATGGCCGAATCATCATGGAAAACAAAAAAATAAGGACCATCCATAAACCCACCATTTTAAAGGAAGCGAATATTTCAATCAAAAGATTGTTAAAAAGAGCGGCCATTCTCCATTAAAAGGATAAAGCAATCTGGTGACTTATAGTACTTTCCACCCGGTATCCCCCATTCCATTCAGGGACTAGAAAAAGGCTGCGAATTTTTACTTGCTTTTGATGATGGAAATTTCTCGGAATTTGATACCTTCACCAATACGGATTGGTTTGCCCATACGCCAAAAGATGTGTTGTCTCTCCGTCGTCAAATACCTTGGTTTTTCTTACTTTCCTAGACAAGAAAAAGACAGACAATGAATCAAATTGTCTGTCTTTCATTTTTCTATTCTCCCCTATCAATGGTTCGGGAAGAAGGCCATTTGGATTAAGAAAATCACTCCAAAAATATAGATGATTGGATGAACGTCTTTCCCTTTTCCACTGACCAATTTAATAATTGGATACGTAATAAAGCCAATCGCAATTCCGGTTGCAATGCTTCCCGTTAATGGCATCGTTAAAATCACGGCAAAGGTAGGAAAAGCTTCATCAAATGCTCTCCAATTCACCTTCGCTAAGCCTTCCATCATAAAGCTACCAACAATAATTAGCGCTGGAGCTGTAATCGAAGGAAGTCCGGAAATCGCTGATACAAGTGGAGATAAAAATAATGAAATGAGGAAAAGAATCGCAACAACTAAAGCCGTAAGACCCGTTCTCCCACCAGCGGCAACTCCTGATGTAGATTCAATATAAGCAGTCGTTGGCGTCGTCCCCAAGGTAGAGCCAATGGTTGTGGCAATAGCATCTGCCGTAAGAGCTGATTTTGCTCTTGGGAGTTTACCATCCTTAATTAAATCAGCCTGCTCGGCCACTCCAATAATCGTCCCGGTCGTATCAAAAATCGTTACAAGTAGAAAAGCAAAAACCACTGTATATAAAGAATGAGAAAATACTCCAGAAATATCTAAATCAAAAAACTTGATCGATGGTGGAACAGAAGCAATACCATCGAAATGTAGGAGGCCCATGAAATAACCAATTATGGCTGTAATCAGCATGCCAATAAACAAGGACCCTTTGATTTTACGAGCATTAAGAATAAGCGTAATAAAAATTCCAATAATCGATAAGATCGTTACGGGCTCATGGAAATCACCAAGAGCAACAAGATTGCTTTTATTAGCAACTACAATTCCAGACATTCTTAAGCCGATAAAAGCAATAAATAAACCTATACCAGAGGCAATTCCATACTTTAAAGAATCCGGAATAGATTCAATAATTAATTCACGAAGCTTAGTAAAGGTTAATAAAAGAAAAAGAATCCCGGCTAAAAAGACCGCGCCAAAAATGATTTGATAGCTTAAGCCTTGTGTAGCGACAACACTTGTGAAATAAGCATTCATCCCCATTCCAGGTGCAATGGCAATCGGATAATTCGCGGAAAACGCCATAACAGCTGTTCCAATCACCGCTGCAAGTATCGTTGCAACAAACACCTGATTAAATGGTACTCCTGCGGCTGAAAGGATTGCAGGATTCACTACAATAATATATGCCATGGTTAAAAAGGTTGTAAGCCCCGCCAAAACTTCTGTTTTCATATTTGTTCCTAATTCTTGTAGCTTAAACAAACGTTCCATATGTCCTCCTTATAAGAAAAACTCCATAGCCTTATGAAAACTTGGTACTAGTATACCCAGTTAAACAAGAACTAGAGATTTTAGCTCATTCTAAAGAAAAAAATTCCTAACTACGAATGGGTAGACGAAGCTCCCCATTCGTAGTTAGGAATTTCCGGTTCCTTGTAGAAACTCTCAGTCCGTATCACCAAGAATATACGAATGAACTTAACTTGATTTATGATAACGGAACTAATAATAGCCGAATATTTAATTTGTGTCAATCTCTATCGTTCGGTTATTCGATAAATTATAACGATTAATCATGATTCAAATTATATTATTGAACAAAAATACGAATGAATCACACAGTACTTAGGAAGAGATTTCCTTTGTCCTCTTGTCCCTTTGAGATTTTTCTTTAATAAGAACTCCTCCCATTAATCCTAACAAGGCGAATAATACTGGAATCATAAACCCGTAGTGATACCCAATGACACTCGCTTGCAGATGATAATGGTCCAATATTTTCCCAAATAAACTAGGCAATAACACAGCACTTAAAAATCCACCCGTATTCGCAAATCCAGAAATAACCCCTACCTCCTTCAGAGCAAACGATTCGCGAACGACGGCAAAGGTTAAGGCACTTGCGCCATTCCCATAACCAATGAAGAAGAAAAAGGGGATAAGCAAATATACCGGAGGCTTCCCATTAAAAAGAAGAAACCCTAACCAGCTAAGAAAAACAATCATATGCACCACAATATATGGCTTTTTAAGGGAAGAAAATCGACCGGAAATCCAACTGGTCAGCGGTGCCCCAATAATCGCCCCAATCAGACCGACCATAATTAATTGACTTGCTGCGGAACGTGTCATTCCATAAACATGCATCCCATATGGAACGGCCCAAGAGCCAATAAAACCGACATATGTACCGACAAGACCAAAATGACAGAAGAAGGTTGCCCAAGCCTGACGATTCGAAAATAGTCGTTTTAATAAATTTTCGTCTTTATCCTGTATCCTTTCAGATGAAACCTTTTTTTCCGAATAACTCGAGAAAAGCTCCCTTGATTTCTTCACTAGAACATAGTAAAGAAGGAGTCCACAAAGGCATAAAATAAGGCCGACAATCAAAAAAGGAGTCCTCCAGCCAGATAAGGCAATCCAAGCGGAAAAGGGAACCGTCGCCGTCAGAAACCCAAAGCTTCCACTCATCCCTGCAATCCCAAGCAAGCCAACAAATTCCTTTGATTTAAACCAGCCACTTAAAATGAGAACTATATTAACCCAAATCGTTGCATCCCCCATCCCAACCAATAAGCGGGCCACGAGAAGAATCGCTTCATTCTGAGCTAGACTATAAATAATGGTACCAACTCCATTGAGAAATGTCCCGACAATTAAGAAAAAGTTGGGTCCAAACCGATCTGATAATATCCCGATAGGAATTTGCAAGCCTGCATAGGCAAAAAACTGTATACTCGTTAATAATCCAATCGTTGCTGCAGTAACATGAAATTCCTTCATGATTTGATCGGATATTAATCCTGGCGCAGTTCGTTGCGTAACAATAAAAAAATACGATAAGAGGACCGTTCCAAAAACAACCCATCGATATTTGCTATTCTGTTTATCCAAATGAACTCTACCCCTGTATATTAATATTCCACCATTATACTCCATTTTAAAGAATTTTTTCTATTTTTTGCTTTGTCCGATATTGGGAATTCTAGTAAAATAAAAATGTCATATAATGAAATAAAGCAAGATGCATAACCAAATTTCATTTATTGGGAGGTTCTGATGAATCGACTTACCGACTATTTAATTGTCATTTCGTTTGACTGCCTCTCCGCTTTGGATTTTCCCATTCTCTCGACGCTCCCTCATTTTAAAGAGTTGCTGGAAAAAGGAGCATACTGTCGGAATGTCGAAACGATTTATCCGTCCGTGACCTATCCATGCCACGCAACCATCGTCACAGGAAAATATCCTAATCGTCACGGGGTCATCAATAACACCCTTTTGCAGCCAGGGAAATCCTCTCCTGATTGGTATTGGCAGCGCAAATATATTAGAGGAACGATCCTTTATGATGAGGCCCAAAAAAGAGGGATGAAAACGGCCGCTTTATTATGGCCAGTTACCGCAAAGGCTAAGATTGACTATAACATGCCAGAAATCTTTGCCAACCGGTCTTGGCACCATCAAATTCCCGTCTCACTCTGCAATGGGAGTCCACTTTTTCAGCTCCAAATGCAGCGTAAATTCGGGCATATTCGCAATGGCCTTCAACAACCCGAATTAGACCATTTTGTCCTAGAAGCAGCGGTTGATACGATTGTATCGAAAAAGCCCCAATTATTATTAATCCACTTTACCGATTTAGATACGCAACGACATAATCATGGATTTTCTTCGAATGAAGCATTCGCGGCTATTGAACGCCATGATTACCGATTAGGAAGGATTTTCACGGCACTAAAAGAGGCTGGAATTGATGAACATACAACCATTATCGCGCTTGGTGACCACAGTGCACTTGATGAATCACATGCCATTAAACCAAACGTCCTTCTTCAAAAAATGGGACTTATTCAAGTAAATGAAAAAGGAAAAGTGCTCGACTGGAAGGCTTATTGTAAGAGTTGTGATGGTTCAGCCTATATCTATCTAAAAGATGAACAAGATGACGATTCAAAGGAAAAGATTCTTCATCTTCTAGAAGAACTTATGAAGGATAAAACCAATGGGATCGAAAAAGTTTTATCAAATAAGGATGTCATTGAAAGGGGAGCTGATAAAAATGCCCTCTTTATCCTAGAAGCACAAAGGGATTATTATTTTACTGAATATCTGCAAGGTGAGTTTATTGATAAGATTACGGAAAAGGATCTCAGTGAAAAGCGCTATACCCTCGCTAGTCACGGCTATTCTCCTGAAAAGGACAATTACACAACGATTTTTATGGCTATGGGAAAAGGGATTAAACGAAACATCTTCCTTCCAGCCATGCGTCTTATTGATGAAGGTCCAACACTCGCTCGCCTACTAGGTTTTCAACTTGAAAACACAGATGGGAGAATTCTCGAAGAATTACTTGATTACGATAAAGCCACTTGAAGGATTGTTCTCCGATATAATATCAAAGCAATAGAATAATAGGAGGAATACTCATGAAGCCTTACTCAAAAGAGGAGAAAAGTTGGATTTTCTATGATTGGGCTAATTCTGCCTACTCGATTATCATTACCACGGCTGTCTTTCCACTTTATTATAAGGCTGCTGCTACCAATGCTGGTGTCAGTCTCAGCCATTCAACTGCTTATTTAGGCTATACTGTCGCGATCGCTACGTTTATTCTTGCAATTCTGGGTCCCATTTTAGGAACAATAGCAGATTATCAAAATTTTAAGAAGAAGTTCTTCGCCTTTTTCTTTGCCCTTGGTGTCGTAGGAACGGCTATTCTTGCCATTATTCCTAGTAATCAATGGCTCCTTTTACTAATCTGCTATACCTTCACTACAATTGGGTCGACAGGCTCTAATGTGTTCTACGATGCCTTTCTTGTCGATGTCACCACAGTAAAGCGGATGAATGTCGTTTCCGCACAAGGGTATAGTTTAGGCTATATTGGCAGTACAATTCCGTTTATGATCAGTATCGCGATCATCATTCTTTCTCAAAACAAAGTCTGGGCAATCTCAACAACGACCGCAAGCTCTATTGCCTTTCTCATTACGGCATTATGGTGGGGATTATTCACCATTCCTATCCTCAAAAACGTTCACCAGCATCACTATATCAAACCGGAAGCAAATCCTATTCGCAATAGCTTTAAGCGTCTTTCCAAAACACTTAAGGAAATTAGAAAATACCGTGCCCTTTTTCTCTTCCTCCTCGCCTATTTTTTCTATATTGATGGAGTTGGTACGATTATATCAATGTCAACCGCTTATGGAACAGACTTAGGAATTAGTTCCACTGATCTTCTTATCATCCTGTTTGTAACACAGATCATAGCTGCCCCCTTTGCTTTTTTATATGGAAAATTAGCCGATCGATTTTCAGGAAAGAAAATGCTTTATGTCGGCATCATTATTTATATTATGGTGTGTATTTATGCCTATTTTCTTAAAACAACCCTAGACTTTTGGATTCTGGCCATTCTCGTTGCCACCTCTCAAGGAGGAATTCAAGCATTAAGCCGCTCCTATTTTGCCAAGCTAGTTCCTAAAAAGAACTCGAATGAATTCTTCGGCTTTTATAATATATTTGGGAAATTCGCTTCCATCATGGGACCGCTATTACTAGGAGCAACTGCACAAATTACCGGTAAATCGAACATGGGAGTATTTAGTTTAGTTATCCTTTTTATCATTGGCATTGTAATTCTTGTTTTTGTACCGGAAACTAAAGAGGATGGGAAAGCAGAAATGGTGTAGAGGAAATATATTTGTTTTCAAATGAATATAAGAAAGCCAATCCTTTTATAATTAGAGGATTGGCTTTCCTTATATTTATACTTTATCTTTTATAAGGATAGAAAATTTCATATATAGAAAAAAAGAGTGCTCTCCTCCTCTTAATCGAAAGAGAACAACCCCTTCATATTCTTACACACGACTCTTTTATCCCCATTTTCTGCTACTCTACATACTCATATAAAGTAATACTCTCAATATAGTTAACGAAGCTCCTTAATTCTCTTGCTTGATCATTTGTAATTTCTCCTGATTCAAACATACGTTGAATTTCCGAACGTTCAATGTCCATCACTTTTATCCGCAATTCTTCTTTTTGCTCTTCCGTTTTCTCGTTATTTCGAATCCTTGGTCGTTTTAAGCGATCAATCAGGCGTTTATAGTCCACTATCACCGCTTGAACAATTTCAGTTTGCTCACCTGTTCTTGCATATTCTTCTAAATACTCAAGAGCGGCTTGGAAGGATTGTAACTGAATAACACTTCCTAGGCGAAAAGTTTCTAGACGTTTGGCCTCATCCTCACGTGAATGCCCCCTGTGCCAGAACCAGAGTCTTAAAAATCGTCCAAGCAAAAAGCTCATTCCCGTCCGAACATTATTAGAAAGAACCTCTTCCCGATGGTCGAGCGATTTCTCAAATGTCTCATAAATTTCTTTATCCAATCCATCTTTCAATACAGCATTATGGAGAAATTTTCTTTCTGCCTTCAATGCCATTAACCGGATGCTTCTCATTTTTTGCTGATATCCAATGCTCCCTTTTTCTTTCGCATTTGGTTCTGGATGTATTTGATTAAACATGAAATTATACTCATCCATTAATTCATAGGCAGCAGCTTCATTTTCCCCGTTCATTTCCAAGCGGATTTTTTTGATAGCTGCAAGCAGCAGCCTGCCTCTCGCCTCTTTCAAATCCATCAAATTCTGTTTTTCACCATCAACACTCTCTTTCTTACTTAGAAGGGGCAAAAAGACAGTCGCAGCAACCAAGGTGAATAAAATCACTCCTGCAGCAATAAAAAGGATGAAAGCACGTTCTGGGAATGCCTGACCGCTCATAATGACATATGGAATAGATAAAACACCAGCCATTGTGACTGCACCGCGGACCCCTGTTAAACTAATAAACAGAGCTGTTTTCAAATCAGGCTTCTCGACCGTTTTTGTTTTCGCAAAGAGGTATTCATAATAGGAAAATGCATAAGTCCAGATAAAGCGGATGGCTAGAATAGCGACTCCAATGGCAATGACACAACTAACCGCTCTAAGGTTTCCTATATAAGGGTTTTTCACCGTTTCAATCATAGAAGATGGGATGTTAAGCCCTAATAACAGAAAAACAATCCCATTTAAAATAAATAACAGAATCGACCATATATTTTCTACCAGAATCTGCTCCTGAGCAATCATCGTTTCTGTTCTTTCACTGATTAAGGAGTGAATAATCCCTGCTACGACGACAGCAATGACCCCAGAGGCATGCAAAAGTTCTTCTGAAATAATAAAAATCACAAATGGAGTCAAAATTTGCAGCAAGGAATGAAAGGTAACATCATTGATTCCTTGCTTCCGCAATATGAAGTGTATCCAGGTTACAATTAAACCCAAAAGCAAGCCAAGTATGGCCCCAGCAAGAAACTTGAAGGAAAAATTAAGCAACGCCTCGCTAAGGGAAAAATACCCTGTTACGACAGCGGCTACAGCATAGTTAAAAGCAACCAAGCCAGAGGCATCATTGATAAGAGATTCTCCGCGCACAAGATGAAGGACCTTTTCAGGAATATGAATTCTTTTGGCTATTCCATTTACTGCCACAGGGTCTGTTGGCGATAAAATTGCAGCTAAAGCAAACGCTGCTGCAAGTGGAACCATCGGTAACATCCAATGAATCAAATATCCTCCTGCAATCGTCGTCAAAAGAACTAAAATAATGGCATTTCCAAAAATGGATGACCTCAGCCTCCACAATTCCTCCCGTGGAAAATGACGTCCATCATTATAAAGAAGAGGGGCCACAAATAATAACAAGAACCACTCAGCCTCTATTTCAAATGAAATCTTTTTAAATAGCAAAGCAATGATCATACCAAAAGCAATTTGAATTAACGCCGTGGGAATAAAAGGTATGTAATGACTGAAGATATTCGAAAGTAGTAAACAGACGAGTAATAAAATGACTGTCATGAGAATATCCATGTAATTCCCCCTTTCAAAAAAAAAAACTAATGAGCGCTTAAGCCGCATTCTATATACCTTTTTATTTTTTTCTTTAACTCTTATTGTAAACTTTTGTGCGTATAAAATTAGAGACTCATTTGGACAACTCAAAAGAATTCCAAAGGAATCGAATCTGAAGTCCTATTGTGAAAGATAAAATGAAGTCCGCTCGAAATAACAACAACCCTTGCGAAAACAAGCCAAATCCTACTCCAATTTTTTGACTGGTTTTCATTATACCATTGTCCCGAATCAACATAAAAATCTGAACCTCGACCTTTTTCAACTAATCACTAACAAACGTCGTCTCCGAATGACGCATGATATTTGTGATAGTCTCTTGAAAAACCCTAAATAACACACCAGTTATATTATGAATCGACTACCCTTCGTTAGAATTCAAATAAAATTTCTCTATAGATAGATTTACAATCGTAAATAAAAAAATCAGCACCATCTTTCGGTACTGATCAAATCCTTCATTTATCTTTGAACTCTAAGATAAGCATCCCGAGTCTTGTATCCAGCTCCTAAAATCTTAATCATTTCCTCTCGCCTTTTCCCCTTTGTAGTCTCTTGCTTTGCACTATATACATATCGTGCCCAATCCTTTTGGTAGCCTGGGGTAAGTGCCCGATAGAAAGCGAGTAATTCAGGATGATTCTGTAGATCTTTTTCAATCGTTGGGATGAAGGTAATATAATCGTCAACGTGCTGACTTACCTTCATAGCAGGTTTATTTTTCGCCTTTGAATCCTCTTTTAACCCCACCACGGTAAATACATCATCCAAACCTACCATACGAGCGAACTTAATAGGACTTGTCCCAATATAGCCTTCTTGATTCGCCCCAAGTCCACTCAATAAATCGTCGCGATGAATATAGGTCGGATACACCTTATTGCCTTTTTTCGGATAAGCCACATACAAATATCCATTTTGACTTAAATAATTTTTATCTATTATCATCTGGAGTAATTCCTTAAAAGCATCCATATCTAAAACAAAGGCAAAAATAAGATCATAGGAAGCATCACTGAGCTCGGTATCATATCCCTCAAGCCCCTGAAAATAATTCGTTCCTTTTGGCACATTTACTACAGCTCTCTTTGAATACTTTTGTAAATTAAGCTTCTCCACTATCGTTTTCGTCATCGCATCCACCTAAAAAGTCAAATTTTTTTACCTTCTCAGTTTAAAATCTCCCGTGTGAAATGGCAATATTTCCGCATTGAAAATATTGATGAAATTTGAAGTTTTCTTACATTATTTATCTATTTATTTTTTCAAAAACACCCATCTTTTTTTCACATTCTTACATATATTTATTAATAACCCCTACTAACAAACTCCTTATGCTTCAAGCAATCTTCCCGACAGTCTTTTATAAAAGGAGCGTGATATGGTTGACAGATTTACTGAATTTTAGAGAGTTTTATCAAAAAACCCCCATCCTCATTAATACAAAGGATTGGGAAGCCATTCAAATGGATGATCGGCTATCACAAATGTTTGAACATTGCACTCACTGGTTGATTGGGTTAGAAGGGAGTGAACTCGAGCAGAAAACCACTCAATGGAGGGTCATCATCTTTCCTTCAAGGTCGAGCGGAACGTTCAACTTCACAAGGCCGTTCTATCGATCGTCATTCTTTCACTCATTCAATGAAGCTCTCCTCTTTTCAAGGAGGCTGGAATTATTAGCGAAAAATGACGAGCTCTTTAGCATTTACCAAGCATAAAAAAAAAGAATCATTTTTTTGAATTCTTTTTAACTAGTTTTGTGAAAAAAGTACATACATTTCCTTTCTCCCTCGGAATAAAATCTAATTACCCCCCCATTCATTCGAAAATAATCCATTTGTTTTCGGGTCCGCGCCATATCCATCACAAAGTCTTATCAATGCTCAGCTTTTCTTTTCAAGGCAACAGCCAAATGCTTAGATTCGGCGGCGTGTAAGCTTGTCTTTTTATTTCCTTTTTACTTCTCAGTTTCTAAAAAGCTTCGTTCATTCTCCTCATCCTCTAATAAATCACATTTTCTCTTTCACTGAATTCAAAATGAATTTCCCTAAAAGGTATGTGAGACACTCTTCTATTAGAATTTCCCATATATTCACATGTAAACTTTCACTTTAACCACTTAGTCAAACGATAAAGTTCAACTAACCATCAGTGGGGGTTTTCATTCATCCCCCCACTGATGGTTAGTTGAACTTATCGGACCTTTACGGACAGTTGATCTCCCACTTATCTTCTTCGTATTCTCAGAATCTTGAAGTGGGAGTCTTACTGTCCGTTAAGAGTGGGATAAAAAGGACTAAACCCGTTAGCCCTTTTCATCGATTTTTCATAATTATCCTAAGCGAAACACAATCCCATGACCGCCTTTAGGGTATTCCCACTGAATATTTTGATGCGGGCAGCCGATGCGGCAGCTTCCACATTCATGACAGCCTTCGTAGCCAACGTGCATGCGAATATCTTCCCATTTATAGATTTCTGCCGGACAAAAGATCGTGCAAATCTTATCCGGACACTTTGTTATGCAAATGTCTGTGTCCTTCACATGAAGATGCGATTTCGTATCAGCATTAAAGCGAACAAGATACTGTTTAGCCTCAATGGATTGACCGTTTTTCTGTTCACTCATTACTTAATCACCCTCCAGGCTCGATACACATCGCGAGCTATTTTCATTTTTTCCTTTGCTGATCCTAAATCACGCCAAATTTTCTGCTGTTTTTCCCATTTTGATTTGCCATCAACAGTAAACATTTGACTAGCTGCTTTATTGATCATCGGAATATAGGCATCAAAGTATTGAGGGAATTTATCAAAATGATGGGTAGAATCCTTATACTTTTTCAAATCCTGACCGACAAAACCGTTCATTAATTGAACGCGATATCGATCTAGCATGGCTTCTGAGAAATCACCCGCTTCCTTAGCAAGCAAAATTGTTTCAGCTGCTAATCGGCCGGAGGTCATTGCAAGGTTGGATCCTTCCCGATGAATCGCATTGACTAATTGAGACGCATCCCCGATAACCAGGACCCCATCTCCGACAATTTTCCCCATCGATTTATAGCCTCCCTCAGGAATCAAGTGAGCTAAATATTCCTGAGGCTCGCTCCCTTGGATGTAGGGGCGAATCATCGGATGATTTTTAACATATTCTAGTAATTCATATGGTCTTATTTTGTGTTTGATTAATCCCGAGAGCAGTGTTCCTACACCGATGCTTAAGGAATCCTTATTTGTATATAGAAACCCTGTCCCTAAAATTCCTTTCGTTGCATCTCCAAATAATTCAATCGTACAGCCCTGATTTTCTTCTAAATTGAATCGGTCTTCGATGATTTTTTTATCCAACTTTAAAATCTCCATTGTGGCTAGAGCGACTTCATCTGGCTTATATTCTCGGTGAAATCCAAGCGATTGAGCTAGAAGGGAATTTACCCCATCGGCTAAAACAACAACGTCGGCATAAACCTCTCCATCCGGTCGGTCAGTGCGTACTCCCACTACCTTTCCATTTTCCACAATACATTCTAAAACAACCGTTTCATTGATTAGGATTGCACCTTGTTCAACTGCTTTATCCGCAAACCATTGATCGAACTTGGCGCGCAAGACGGTGAAATTATTATAGGGCTCCTTGCTCCACTCCATCCCTTTATATCCAAAATTCAGGGCAGATTCCTTATCCATCATCATAAACCGCTGCTCAACAATAGGACGCTCAAGCGGAGCTTCCTTGTAAAATTCAGGAACGATATCCTCCATCATTTTTCGATAAAGGACTCCACCCATGACGTTCTTTGCCCCCGGATATTCCCCTCTTTCAATCAATAATACATTCGCTCCGCCTTTGGCTAAATCATGTGCACAAGATATTCCCGCCGGACCGGCCCCGACAACAATGCAATCAAATCTTTCCGCCATGATGAACCTCCTCCCTTAATAAAGCCTGTTGGAACTGTTCGATTAATAACGGAACGACTTTAAATGCATCTCCAACAATTCCACAATGGCAAGCTTGAAAAATAGGAGCGTCTTTGTCAGAATTAATCGCAATGATTAATCCGGAATTTTTCATGCCGACAATATGCTGAATCGCTCCAGAAATCCCAATGGCAAAATAAATTTTCGGTGTAACCGTGACACCCGTTTGCCCTACCTGATGATGATGCTCGATCCATCCCGCTTCAACAACGTCACGACTTGCTCCAACCGTACCACCAAGGACATTGGCTAATTCGTGAATAAGCTGAAAGCCCTCTTGACTTCCTAATCCCTTACCGCCTGCCACAATAATATCTGCCTCATCAATTCGGACCTTCTTGGTTGTTGCTTTCACAATTTCTAAGACCTTCGTTCGAATATCCTCTTCCTTCAACAGACAGATCTCTTCCACGATTTTCCCTGTTTTTCCCGACTCTGGCGTTAACGCTTTCATGACTTTTGCGCGAACAGTAGCCATTTGAGGACGATACTTTTTACATAAAATTGTAGCCATAATATTGCCACCAAATGCCGGTCGACTGGCAAGTAATAGGCCGGTTTCCTCTTCAACGTCTAATTCCGTCGTATCTGCCGTAAGCCCTGTTGGCAAATCGGTCGCTATGGCACTGGCTAAATCCTTTCCTGTAGATGTAGCACCAAATAAAATGATTTCCGGTTTGTATTTATTTGAGCATTGAAGAAGGGCCTTCATAAAGGATTCTGTGCGGTAATGCTTAAAAATCGGTTGATCAAAGACATAGGCAATATCCGCCCCGTACTCAAAAATGGTCGCTACAAGCCTTTTGATTTTTTCACCAATTAATACACCAGCCAACTCTACCCCTCGTTTGTCCGCAAGTCTTCTGCCTGCTCCCAACAGTTCAAGTGATACAGGTGAAATACTTCCATCATTCACCTCAATAAAAACCCAAACCCCCTTATAATCCTGGAAATCCATCAATGTTCCTCCTTTACACGAAACAGCTCTTTCTTTTCTAATAAAATAGCCAGCAATTGCCCCACTTGTTCCTCAAGGTTCCCTTCAAATATGTTTCCACCTTCTGGTTTTGGCGGTGCCCATACCTTTGAGACAATAGTTGGCGAACCTTTTAGTCCAAGCTGTTTAATATCCACATCCTCTAAATCATCAACAGACCAGATATGAGGCTGGTATTTTGCTGCTTTTAACATATTGGGAAAAGTTGAGTATGGAACTTCATTAATTGTTTTTTCAACAGAGAGCAAGCAGGGTAAGGTGGATTTCACTACCTCATAGCCATCCTCAATTTTACGATGCACAATCGCATAGCATTCCTCTTGATTCACTTCTACCACCTTATGAACAGAAGTTAAAGGTGGGATATCAAGACGTCTGGCGATTCCTGGCCCAACCTGCCCTGTATCTCCATCAATGCTCATCTTTCCACAAATGATGAGATCAATCGGCTTTATTTTTGCTATTTTCTCCAATGCCTTCGTCACTGCATAACTCGTTGCTAAAGTATCCGCCCCGGCGAAACGCCTGTCGGTAATTAAATAACCTTCATCTGCCCCGATTTCAATGCACTTTCTAATCGCCTTCACAGCAGGCGGCGGGCCCATCGTTACGACAGATACGGTTCCTCCGTACCTTTTCGTTAGCCTTACTGCCTCCTCCACAGCATGAGCGTCGTATGGATTTAAGATAGCGGGTGCTGTCCTTCGATCCATGGTATTGGTTTTCGGATTCATTTTGATAATTTTTGTGTCAGGTACCTGCTTAATGCAAGCTACAATATGTAGCACATGATTCCCTCCTTATCTCATGAAAGGTCCTACCTATTGCTCTTTTCAGATAGTAGCCTTCCTTTGATTACACTCAAAACTTTATAAAGCCTGTTTACTTTTACTATATTAAGAGACTTGACTTAACATGCTGAATTACAGATAAATATTGGTGAAATATTAGGGGTAAAAAAGAGAAAAGGTTACAGTGCATTAATATTGATAACTAGTATACAAGTATGTCAAAATAGAAACGAGCGCATAGAGTGGTTTCACCATATCAGGTATATGTGAGAGGATATTATAAATGGATTTACAATGGTCAACATCACTCACGTACTTACCAAATTCCCAAAAAATTGGAGGGCAATTATCATGAGAACAATCAAACTAGGTAGTAGTACATTAGAAGTTCCTGTTATTGCAATTGGTTGCATGCGCATTAATTCATTAGACAAAACCGGTGCAGAGCATTTTGTCCAAACAGCTTTAGAAGAAGGTGCCAATTTCTTCGACCATGCCGATATTTATGGCGGTGGTGAATGTGAGGAAATTTTTGCAGATGCCATTCATATGAATGCCGATATTCGCGAAAAAATTATCCTCCAATCCAAATGTGGCATTCGTAAAGGAATGTTCGACTTTTCTAAAGAGCATATTTTAGAATCCGTCGATGGAATTTTAAAGCGGTTAAAAACCGAATATTTAGATGTTCTTCTCCTACATCGCCCAGATGCACTCGTTGAACCTGAGGAAGTAGCAGAAGCCTTTGACTATCTAGAAACTTCAGGCAAAGTACGTCATTTCGGTGTCTCTAACCAAAAGCCTATGCAAATTGAATTGCTTAAAAAGTATGTAAAGCAACCGCTTATTGCGAACCAGTTACAATTAAGCATTACTAACGCTACCATGATTTCAAATGGAATTAATGTCAATATGGAAAATGAATCAGCAGTTGATCGCGATGGCAGCATTTTGGATTATTGCAGACTAAACGATATTACCATTCAACCTTGGTCTCCGTTCCAATATGGATTCTTTGAAGGCGTATTTCTTGGTAGCGATAAATTCCCTGAGTTAAATCAAAAGATAGATGAAATAGCCAAAAAATATGACGTCTCTAACACTACCATTGCCATTGCATGGTTATTGAGACATCCTGCGCAAATGCAGCCTATTATCGGAACAATGAATGAAACTCGATTAAAAGATTGCGTAAAAGCAAGTGAAATACATTTAACTCGCGAGGAATGGTACAGCATTTATCGTGCAGCAGGTAATATTTTACCTTAATAAAAAGCTTGCTACATAATTTACAGGGCAAATCGAAAAAAGGCACAACTCCCATCGTTGTGCCTTTTTTAACGTTATATTTAATGACTCGGCTCTTTTTTGTAATAAGAAATAAAGACTTTTAAAAGGGACGGTACGGCGAAAAAGATAAAAAATGTTCGAAACAGCTGGAAACTTGCTACAACTGAAATCTTCGCATCTACTTCGCTAGCCATAATACTCATTTGATCCATGCCACCAGGAGCTAAACTTAATAACGCTGTTGACATGGATACGGATAAAAATTTTGTTAGAATCATGCTTAAGATAAATGAACAAAGCATAAGAATGACACTATTCGCCAACGCTAACCCAATCGTTTGAGCCTTTTTATGAAGAGCATCCAGTTTTAACATCAGTCCAACATGAGCACCAATCATGAGTTGGGCGGCATCCATGACGAACATCGGCAAATGAGGACTTGGAAGGCCAATGATTTGGACAATGGCTGTTCCAAATGCAGGGCCAAGCAAAAAAGCTGTTGGAAAGTGAATTCGATTTCCTAAGAAAGCAAATACAATACAAACTACGCTAAAGACGAGTATATTGGGAAATAAATCAGGGCTATGGCCAGCCACTGAATTTAAGGTTTGGCTGCTTAGCGAATGGTCATGATTTTGTCCCAGAAATGAGCTAAATATCAAAAATGGAACCGTAATAATAATCATCATCAACCGTATTACTTGGAAAACGGTGACAATCGTTAAATTTGTATCCTTTGTTTCTTCAGCAAGAATAATCATTTGCGTTAATCCCCCCGGAATACTCCCCATTAAAAGTGTAGGAAAGTCAATTCCAGAGAACTTGGAGAATAAATAGGCCATTCCTCCACACATCACAACCAGCAAAAGAGTCATCACAATCATCGCCGGCAGCTGATGAACCATCGAGAGTAAAGCCGCTGTCGTCATGGAAAGTCCAATCGTATAGCCAACTATAATCATTCCACAATTACGGATTCGTCCTGACCATAAATATCGATGTTTCAATACATTAGAGCCGATTAGCACCATAATCATCGGACCTAACAGCCAGGGAATTGGTATACCTATTACGGAGAAAAGAAATCCACCAAATAAAGCTGTTGCAAGTGTGAGCAAGATCTTATAAATTCGGTAATCACTAAGAAGAAAATCCATTATTTGTACCCCTATTTTTGAATGTAATCAAACGTAATCACCCCTTGATAATCCTCAAGGGTTTCTTTCTCAATATCTAATTCCTTTAGATTGGTTTTTACAGCAGGGAGTTGTCTTAAGAAATCATCCACCTTATCGAAAAGGAAAGGTCCTGCTACGCCAATGGCTTTGGTTCGATAATGCATTGGAATCGTGACAGCCGGATTCAATTGCTGAACTACTACTGCGGCATCACTCGCATTAATTGTCATCGTACCTCCTACTGGGATCATCATAATATCAATAGGCCCAATCTTGGTGATTTGCTCCTCTGTCAGCTGATGTCCTAAATCGCCACAATGACAAATCGATAAACCATCACATTCTATTATAAAGACAATGTTTTCTCCCCTTTTTGCTCCTTGTTCTTTATCATGAAAGGTTTTGACCCCTTTAATCTTCACATCCTGCCATTCATATTCTTTCACTTCATTCACTAAAAGATAATCACCTATAGCAACTTGCACTTTATTATGATCACGATGGTCATGTGTCACACATACAATATCTACTTCGAGGGAAGGCATTTTGTATCCAAGAAAACGATCATAAGGATCGATTAATATTTTTGTTCCTTTTTTTGAAGTAAGAAGAAAAGAAGACTGACCAAACCATTTAATGTTCATTGAATCCATCACCTTTCTTAGATTGAATTATGATATTTACCCTTGGATGACATGTAAAAATCAGATTGAATATTTTACTATGTAATTATAAACTGTGAATTGTAGTTTGTTAATTAATTTTATCTATATGACACAATTGATAAAGTATAATTTAGAACAAGGAACACACATTAGGAGGAAAATTACTTGAAAAAAAGAGTATTAACGAAGGAGAAAATTGTGGAGGCCGCCGCCCACCTTTGTGAAGATGTAGGACTGTTTTCTTTAAATTTCAAGGTGCTTGCCGATTACTTAGGAGTCCGATCGCAATCCATTTATAATCATCTCCAAAATATCAATGAGTTAAAGCTAGAACTTACTTATTATTACTTAAGGGAATTAGAAAATACTTTATATAAAGCGCTAATTGGAAAATCAGGAGACGAGGCCATTATTGAATTTGCCTACGTATACAGAAATCACGCCTTAAAACACCCAGAACTTTACCAAACGATGACCATATTACCGCAACTAATTGATGTAAAAACCCTCCATAAAGGAACAGGGATGACATCCATTTTAAATCAAATCCTAAAATCCTATCAATTAACGGAGGATCAATTATTGGATAAAAATCGAAGCCTGAGAAGCCAAGTACATGGGTTTGTCTCGCTTGAATTAGCGGGATATTTCCAATCCAACCGGGAGAAGAATGAAAGTTTTGATGCCATGATTCAGGATTATTTAAAGGCTTTATAATGACATGGTTCAAAAATGAGCAGCCTCTATTCATTAACGAATAAAGGCTACTTTTTTGCAAACATCGCGACTTAATTCAAAACATCGCATCTTTTTAATAAACATCGTGACTTTATTTTAAATCAACAATTGAACGTAAAAGAAGCGATTCATAATTGGATTGGAAATGGCTTCAAAGAACCCCAAAAGAAATTTATTCAGAAAGTCATTGATCTAACAAAAACACATATCTATTCATTTAAGTATATTGGAGATACTAATTCCTAATGGACCTAAAAAAAGGGCAAAACATAGTAGACATGACTACTATATTTTGCCCTTTTTATTCACTAATGCGTCCTTGCTCCTAATCCCTTGTAGTTGGGTCGCTGATTGAGTTTGAGGACTCAGGAATTTCATCATAAACTTTTGTATCGACGTCGTTTATGGAACCATCTGCCAGCCCTTTGAATACTTCATATAACGGCACCTTTACGGTCTCTTTTAACATACCAGCCTGCTTCTGCCCGAGTGTCTGACTTTGTCCTTTAATTTCAATCAGCATAATCGCTGTATCATTTAAAGCAAAAGCACCAAGCGCCGTTCCGGGGAGATTAACCTGCGGATATTTTTGGACCGCGCCAAAATGCGAATGGCCTCTTTGCAAAGCGAGCGATGACAAAGCATTAACCTGCTTGCCCAGCTTTAAAACATCAGCATCCACTTCAAACTGCTTGCCTGTAAATGGATCTGTATAAGGGTCTGCCACTACAGCAGCCAGCTGGACCGGAACCGAACGGTCATCTTCATCAGTAACCGTGTTAAATCCGCGATGGTGAACATCTACATAAACATCTGGCTTAAATTCCTTAAACACACTGCTGACCGTCCTAGCTTCAGCGGTGACGAAAAGACCGCCATAATTACTATTATTGGTCGCTTTATTATTTAAAAATTGAGCGACTGTGTCTTTATTGGTGTTTTCTACCTTGAAATCTAAATTCGGATTATAGTCTCTATTTTGGTCATAACCTGGAATTCCATATACAACTCGTCCTTCATTTGCCTGACCACGCTCGCTTCCATCAGCGTTATAATACCATGGAGCTTTTGTATCGACCGGCAGACTGATGTTTTGCGGCAGCCATGTCTGGTGGGTATAACGGGTTGGATACCATTTGCCTTCATATTGGTTATCGGCACCTTCCGGATTGATTCTCGGCATGATCCAAATCGATACTTTATCGAGAATGTCGTTGATTTCCTGCCCGCCGCTTGAAAGCTTTTGAATGATATCAATAGCAGCCTCTGTCCCGATCTGTTCATTCCCGTGGATTTGAGTCGTAATCAAAATCCGCTTTTTATTTGGGTCGGCATCACCAAATTTTACCACATAAAGAGGAACTCCTTTATCATCTTCTGTCTTGTACCCATCGGGCGCTAAATTGGAATATCCGGCAATATCCAATTTCATTTTTCCCTTTGATGATGCTTCCAGCTTCTGAAGAGTCTCGGCTAGCTCTTCATTTGACATATAGCTGGATAAAGAAATATTTTGCTCGCCCTCGACATAAGGTCCGTTCGGTATTGATTGCGGATCTGCGAAGGCAGCTGATGATACGCTTGCAGTCAGTACTAGCGCTGTTGGTAAGATGACTTTTAAAAACTTCTTTTTCATAAAATCCCTCCTTTGTTTATCCCAAATTTTAAATGATAGAATAAGAAAAGAAAACAGAATTATATTTATTTTTAGAAAATTAAGTCTTTTTGGTGTATCTATTTTATGCGAACAAGGAATAAGATACTAATGAAAAAAGGAATTATAGGGATATTTTCCCTATTACAAAACAAACACAAATAGCCCTGGGATATTTCAGGGCAACAACTACTTATTATGCTGTAGCTAGATAAAAGCACCTTTATTTTATCTAGGCTAAATAGGTGTGCATTAATTAATAAGTGTCTCTTATATCTGGTTCGAACAAGGCATTTGATATTTGCGTTGGAGAAAACTCTTTATTTAGGGGTAGCGTCAGGAAAATGCGGATTTACAACGATTAAAAAAGTCCAACTACTCCTTAAATTACTAGAGAAATTAAGCTTTTTCATTACTTCATTAAAGCGCCCTTTTCTGGAACAATTTTATTAACACTTCATCTGATTTTTGATTTTGTTTTCCATAGTGGTACCTGAAATTCAAAATCGTTTCCGTACCCAATCGGAATCTTGAACATTTGTTCCCCTATTACGTTCTAAAGCATTTTTAGCTATAGTCTAATTTTCTTGACGTTTCGGAATATAGGGTAGTAAAAGGATAGCTGTTACCAACCGCAATAAGATGTAAATATATGTTACCTTTTACTTCATTAGGTTTGTTAAGAGGATTGTTTTCTGTTAGGTAATGAAGGTGGTTGTTCCATCCAGTTATTTTTATTCATTATCTTTACACCCTCCGCAGCATATATTCCAGTTTCTGCTATTAAACGGGTATATGTTATAGTTAAGTCACCCCTAGAACTCCTACTTAGACCTGTACCATAAAATTGAATTCCGCCTTGAGTAAGTGCGGTAGTATGAAACATCATCAATTTATCTGAAAATGGTGAATCCGTTGAATCAGTGATTTCCAAATCCGAAAACGTTGGTGAAGGAAGATCGTCTTCATGGAGTAAGTCACTGAAATTACGTACATGTTTTTTAGCTATTTCTTTTCCTCTGATCATATAATCACGAACTTTAGGAGAACTAGCCACTTGACTAAATCCTGTTAACAAAGACGAACCTATTATATTTCTTGTTAAGTTAAAGAAAATTTGTGTAATTTCAATTGCATTCAATGGTCTATGATTTCCAATCCAATCGTTAAAATAACTTTGCTTGTTAATAAATTCAATTTTTCCTTATGTTGGAATTTGAGGAGCTCTTACATAGATTCCTTTTGCTAACATTAACTCTGTGGATTTTTGGAAAAGTTCAATAATAGAGGCCGTAAGTTCTGAATAAAAATTTCGGATATCTGAACGTGAACTATCACCCAAGGAAAGGGCATCAATGGTCATTCGATACCTTGCCGAATGATTAACGTAAATTAACATAAAGATATCAGAAAACAATCGAGGTGCGGTTTTAATTACATCTTCATCTGTAAAACCTTGCGGAACAGGACGATTATCCATTTTATAAAATTCCGAGATAGTTTTTAAATGTTTTTGAGTTAAATCTAAAGCATATTCAAAAATTGGCTTCATGTTCTTATCCTCGTTTTTTTCAACAAAATATTGAAGAATACATTTGAACATACTATCGTCCATGAATGTAAGCCAAAGATTTCCTAATTCTGCCGAGGTTAATTTGGGATTATGTTCTGTCTCTTGTGCAATTTTCACCATGTTGTTGTGCCATTTTTTGAATTTAATTATATTATTAATCTCCTCCATAGAAAATATTAGACAATTTAAGTAAAGTGCCCCAGCAACCTTGAAACGATTTGCTCTATAAGAGCTGTAGGTTGGAAAAAAGTTTGACCATAAATAGGCCAGAAACATTGATTGATATCAAGCTGCCTAATATTTGGTTTTAAAATAAAGATTGATCAAAAATATGCTCTAATTTTATGGTTGCAAAATCAATGATAAATTTGTAGATTGGCCGCAACGCTTGATAAAACCAATAATATCAAGGATTTTAAACCTTTTAATATCGCATCTTTTTTTAAAGCATCGCGACTTTATTTTGAAGCCAAGGAGACGTGATAAAATATGGATCCAGTAATTGGCCTGTATATTGCGAAAGGAGAAAGCCAAGTTCAAGCGCCTTTTTAGAAAAAAAAAACTTTTAAAAAAACGTTATATCGCAGTCATTTAATAAGTTTGGATATGTACATTAAGATGCTTCTTCAACAAAAAGAGCACTTAATCATGCTTGAAAAAGAGATAGATGACTTAGCACAAACGTTTGAAGAATATAAGCTAATTTGATCTATTCCTGGTATTGAAAGTAAAATCACAGCTACCATCATTTCAAAAATTGGTGAAATTGAGCACTTTAGTCACCCTAAAAAAAGTTGCTTATTCAGGTATTGATCCAAGAATATTTCAATCAGGAAAATTCAAGGCCACAATAAATCGCATTACAAAAAGGGGATCTACAAGGCTAAGACAAGCGCTATATACAGCAGTTCAGTGTGGATTAACCAACAATTGCAATTCTAAAATTAAAGAGTTTTATGACAAAAAAAGAAGTGAGGGTAAGCCTCACAAAGTAGCGATAACAACAGAATACAGGAAAATAAATAAAATAAAAACCGAACAGAAAGGAAGGCTGTTCGGTTTTTATTTTATTAAACTCAATAAGACTCTTTTAACGTTCGTTTTAAAAATTCCTTTGTCCGCTCTTGCTTTGGATGAATAAAGATTTGCTCTGGACTTCCCTCTTCCGCAATAACCCCTTTATCCATAAAGACAACCCGATCGGATACATCCTTGGCAAATTCCATTTCATGTGTCACGATTAACATTGTAAGGCCACTTTCTGCAAGCCCCTTCATGACCTTTAGGACTTCTCCAACCATTTCCGGGTCAAGTGCTGATGTCGGTTCATCGAACAGCATAACATCCGGCTCCATGGACAAAGCTCTAGCTATAGCCACACGCTGCTTTTGACCACCGGATAGTTGCTTAGGTTTAGCATTTACATACCGATCCATTCCGACCACTTTCAAATACTTCATGGCGATCTTTTCCGCCTCATCCTTGGATCGCTTTAGCACCTTAATTTGTCCGACCACGCAATTGTTTAACACATTGTGATTTTCAAACAAATTAAATTGCTGAAATACCATCCCCAGTTTGCGGCGATACAAAAATAGATCACGCTTGTCATCCAAAATGTTTTCCCCTTGATAGATGATTTGTCCGCCACTCGGTTTTTCTAATAGATTGATACAGCGAAGCAGGGTCGATTTACCAGAACCGGAGGAACCGATGATACTGACTACCTCTCCTTTATTCACTGAAAAATCGATATCCTTTAATACTTCGTGTGCTCCAAAGGATTTATTTAGATGCTGAATATCAATGACTTTTTCCATGCTCTCTCCTCCTTTCCTTCATTATCTTGCTGGTTGAATCTCATCGTTTGTCATGGTGTAATTTTCCGGTCCTTCTAGCTTTCTTTCAAAATAAAGCAGGATTCTTGTCACAATGAAGGTCATGACAAAATACAAAATACATGCGACAAAGAAGGATTCAAAGTATCTAAAATTATTTCCTGCCACAGATTTCGTTAGGAAATACAGTTCTGATACTGAAATCACATTCAGAACCGATGTATCTTTAATATTAATCACAAATTGGTTCCCTGTTGCAGGCAAAATATTTCGCAGCACCTGCGGCAATACCACATTCATCATCGTTTGAAAATGATTCATCCCAATCGCTTGTGCCGCTTCAAATTGACCTTTATCGATAGATACAATTCCTCCGCGAACAATTTCCGCCATATAGGCTCCGGTATTAATAGAAACTACAATAAGCGCCGCAACTAAAACATTCATATCGATATTAAATGCCAATGCGGAACCGTAATAAATGACCATGGCCTGTACGATCATTGGGGTTCCACGGAAAAATTCTATATAAATGGATAGAATAATATTAATGACTTTAAGAATAAACTTTTTCATTCCTCTATCAGGGACAGGAATGGTTCGAATTACCCCTGCCAACAATCCAATAATCGCACCGAGAATGGTTCCAATTAGAGCAATAAAAAGCGTCATCCCTGCTCCACGCAGAAACATTGGCCAATTTTCTGAAATGATTCTGACAATCCAATCGAAGCTCATCTTTCTCCTCCTCCATCATCATGAAACCGGCTGTAATTACAGCCGGCCTAAAAAATCATTATTTGGCTGCTGGCTGATTTTTAATCGCAGCATCCATAATTTCGGTCTGTTGTTCCTCTGAAATGCCTTTTAAAATTTCATTGATTTTTCCTTTTAAGTCACTGCCTTTTTGGATTCCAACCGCAACGGCTGTATCATCCGCTGAAGTTTTAAACCCATCTTTAAATTCAACCATGGCAAAATTCTCATTCGCACTAGATGCACTAACGGCTTCAGGTCGTTCTGAGACATAGCCATCAATAATTCCTGATTCTAGAGCCACCCGCATAGCTGGGAAATTATCCATTGCCTTTGCTTTCTTTACCCCTTTAATTTGATCAATCACGGAATAGTGGAAAGTATTCAACTGAGCGGTTACCTTTGCCCCTTTAAAATCTTGAATAGATGTAGCCTTTTCATACTTGCTTCCTTTTTTCACAACCATTACTAAATTGGACTTGTAATAGTTATCTGAAAAATCGATCGTCTTTTTTCGTTCCGTTGTCGGTGACATCCCTGCAATAATGGCATCAATTTTGCCAGAGGTTAAGGCAGGCACAAGTCCATCCCATTCCGTCTTCACAATCACTAATTTTTTCCCTAAACCATCTGCGATTTTTTTCGCTATTTCTACATCATAGCCCCCTGCATATTCTGAAGCTCCAGCGATTTTCACGCCGCCATTGGAATCATCGTTTTGTGTCCAGTTAAATGGAGCATAGCCTGCTTCAAGCCCCACCTTAAATGTATTTTCATCAGCCGATGCCGATTTAGAACTATCACCTTTCCCACAACCTGCTAATAATACAATGACTGAAAGCATTAATACGAAAAATAATGATGCTTTTTGTTTCATGATCGTCTTCTCCTCCTGATTTTTGACCGAGGACATTTTTTCCACAACAAAAAGCGGCCTGAGGTATACTCAGGCCGCATTATAATAGAATGCCCCGAAACCCTCTCTTTTCCCAAATGAGATAGCACAACTCAGAAAACCGGGTAGTCTCCTGAGACAGTCCTGCAGTTATTCACTGCAGACCCAGCAAGTAATACTGAGAATATTACTCACTTCGGCAACATTTCCTTCTCCTTAGAATCATAGCCCTCTCAAGCTCCGCTAAAGACTGTTAAACATCGCGCCTCTACCTCACTAGTAAAAAGTGAGGTTCGTTATTAGATTATATTATTAAGGCTACCTTATACTGATAAATCTGTCAACCTAGTATAATAATTTGGATGAATTTGGATATCAACGTCATACTAGTATTACTACCCTTTTATTAAAAGATTTTCTCACATATTTTGCACAAAGGAATTATATTTTTAATAGAGGATTTTGCACAAATATTCATTGAATTCACGAATAAATTTTATTTTTTTAGAATAAATGTGAATCAGCCACCAACTTGGATAAGAATAATAATTTCATTAACAAAAACAAATTTTTATTTCTTCTTTATTTTTAATTAGAATTACTTTAGGCTTATTAAAACACCATTACAAATCTCAATAAGAAAGAAGGGCTTCATTATATGATCAAGTCAAAAAATCGTAAATTCAGATATTTTCTATTCCTTTTTTTAACCCTTCTTCTCGTCGCTGGCATTTATACTATTACAAAAAATGCAACCCGTCCCCAACCAAACAAGGATAAACCCATTACCTCTACGCCTAAAGCCAATGAACCGAAAGACCAAGCCAATGACGTAAATGATTTCATTCGTAACACTTTCACCTTATCTGAAGGTGGAAAATTGGTCAATCTTCCATTCATTTCCGGGAAAACGCAAAGAACTGAAGTATCAGGCACATGGGGAAAGCCTACCCAAATTACGAAAGCTGAGGATAAGAGCTATGAGGAGTATACCCAGCACCATGTTGTTTTAGGGTATGAAGGAGATATCTGCAATGATATTCGATCATATGATTCCAAGCTACAATCCATTCGTTACCATAATATTCTAAAAGTTGGCGGTGATCCTGACGAGGTTCGGTACTATAAGGATGAAACACATGACCAAATCATCTTGGTATATCATGTCACACCTGCCTATGATTTAAAATGGATAATGCCAAAACCAACTACTCAGGAACCCAATCCAAAGGCTGATCACATTTCACTATATACTGAAGTAGCCCGACAACCTTCACAACAAACAACCAATCAGCCTAAAACGATATCAGAAACCATTGCGAAGATGAGCTTATCGGAAAAAATCGGGCAAATGATAATTGCTGGCATTTCAGGTACGAGCATGAACGCAAGCACCAAAAGTTTAATAAAAAAAGATAAAGTTGGCGGAATCATCTGCTATGCTGATAATTTGGTAAATCCTAAACAAACTGTTCAGCTCATCAACCAGATGAAGATCGAAAATCAAGCAAATCCTTTACCACTTCTGTCTAGTGTAGACCAAGAAGGGGGAAAAATCGAAAGACTTCCCGGAGGATTAACCTCTTTTCCAACCAATAAAAAAATTGGAGCCATCAACAACTCGTCGTTTTCTTATCAGGTTGGAACTCTTTTAGGAAAAGAATTAAAAGCATTTGGCTTTAATTTGGACTTTGCACCTGTTCTTGATATAAATAGTAATCCAAAAAATCCTGTTATTGGTGATCGTTCTTTTAGCAATAATCCCTCTATTGTCAGTAAGCTAGGGATTCAAACGATGAAGGGCATTCAATCGCAAAAGATCATCGCAACGATTAAACATTTTCCAGGGCACGGAGATACATCCGTTGATTCCCATCTAGATCTTCCAATTGTTTATAAAAATATGACGGACTTAAATAAGCTGGAACTCGTTCCATTTAAGCAAGCCATAAACAGTGGAGCCGATGTCGTGATGGTCGCCCATATTTTGCTTTCAAAATTAGATTCGGCCTATCCGGCTTCTATGTCTAAAATAGCCATCACAAATATCCTAAGAAAACAACTCCATTTCGATGGCGTTGTGATTACGGACGACATGACGATGGAGGCCATAACAGATCATTACGCTATTGGCAAAGCTGCTGTTGAATCGGTCAAAGCAGGCAGCGACATTATATTAGTGGCACATGACTATAACAAAATCTCACAAACCATTACCTCCCTAAAATCAGCCGTTCAAAAGGGAGAAATCTCTGAACAACGAATAAACGAAAGCGTCAGGAGAATTATTCAGTTAAAGAGGAAATATCAGATTAGTGATTCAAGAGTGGGGAATGCCAATATCACAGAAATTAATCAAGAAATTAATCAGTTATTAAAGAAATATGTAAAATAATATGTAGGATTGAACCAAACAGAAGTACCCTTTCTCTTGATGAGGAAGGGTACTTCAAATTAATTTCCCTATTACACAAACAAACTTAACAACAGAATAAACCCTAACCCACACACCGACAAAATCGTTGATAGCAGCGTCCAAGTTCCAAAGGTCTCTTTCATATTCAAGCCAAAGTATTCTTTAATCATCCAGAAACCGGCATCATTTACATGAGAACAAATAGAACTGCCTGCCCCAGTGGCTAATACAACTAAAGCTAAATTGACATCGTATGCACCGAGCATTGGAATAACTAAGCCTGCAGTTGACAAGGCGGCTACCGTTGCAGATCCTAGGGATATACGGAGAATGGCAGCAACAATCCATGCGAGTAATAGCGGTGACATAGAAGTTCCTTTAAAAATTTCTGCTACATAATCACCGACCCCACCATCGATTAATACTTGTTTGAAGGCTCCACCACCGCCAATGATTAAGAGCATCATCCCGATGCTTGCGATGGATGCAGAACAAGAATTCATTAGAGTTTTGATCGGTATCTTTCTTGCTACTCCCATTGTAAAGATTGCCAGTATCAAAGAGAGGACCATGGCAGTTGAAGCGTTTCCAATAAAGGCAATGAAATGTAGAAAAGCATTATCTTTCATCCCAACGGATTCTTTTACCATATCAATGACAGTTGCAATCGCCATAAGAATAACAGGGAACATAGAGGTTAACACACTAACTCCAAATCCTGGTGTTTCTTCTAATTTAAATGTTTTTTGTTCCCCCAATGAATCAATATTTCCTGTTTTATTAAAGGCATTGGGAACAATTTTTTTAGCAAGCTTTGTAAATAAAGGTCCTGCGATAATGACTGTAGGAATGGCCACAATAATTCCATATAATAAGACCGTTCCAATATCTGCGCCATATTCACCAGCGACCGCTGTTGGACCTGGATGAGGAGGTAAGAAACCATGTGTTGCCAGTAATGCGGCAGCCATAGGAATTCCGAGATAAACAATAGAAACCTTTAATTGTTTGGCGATGGTGAATACAATAGGAATTAATAACACCAACCCAACTTCAAAGAATAAGGCAATTCCAACGATGAATGAGGCTACGACAACAGCCCACTGAATATTTTTTTCTCCAAATTTATGAATGAGGGTCATAGCAATCCGCTGGGCTCCACCAGCATCGGCAATTAATTTACCCAGCATTGCTCCAAGCCCAAATATTAATGCAATATGACCAAGTGTTCCCCCTAATCCGGACTCAATCGATGCTACTACCTTATCAAGCGGAGTTCCTAGTGCTAAAGAAGTAGCGAAGGCAACAATAATTAACGAGACAAAGGTGTTCAGTTTTAAACCCATAATTAAGATCAATAAGACAATTATGGCGATAGCGACAATAAATAATGGCATAATAATCCTCCAAAAGAAAGTCAGAATGTTTTTTTGTAAGCATTAACTATAGTTTTGAAGATTTCTAAGATCGTCTTTTCAATGATGAAAGTATAATTTTGGCGGGTGAACCCATTCTCTTCAATCGTCCTTGAAGAGAATAAGTTCTTGTTATTTAGTTTTTAACTAATCATTTTTCTTTTGCTAAAGCATCCATACCAGCTTTGATTACTTCAAGAATTCGCTCAGTGTCATATATGCTTCCACGCCATGTACCTCCACTGACTGCTTGAAGTGCTGCCCATAGCCGAGTATCATCTGGGAGACCTGGCTCAGGTTTTAAATCTGGATGAGGTTCACGGGCTTCCAAAACTTTAGCAGCTTCTTCATAGGATAATCTATCATTCTCTGTTCCTATGAAATTAATCGAACCTACTAATTGGTTCCTGTCCACAATCATTTCAATGACATCCCCATCACGTAATTTCCCAATTGGGCCACCTGCCAAAGCCTCTGGACCAACATGCCCAATACATGCTCCTGTTGAAACCCCTGAGAAACGGGCATCTGTTATTAAAGAAACATATTTCCCAAAGGATAAGTGTTTCAAAGCAGAAGTTAATTGATAGGTTTCCTCCATTCCCGTTCCAGAAGGTCCTCCACCCATGACAACCATCATATCTCCAGCCTCAATTCCTCCTGTCTTAATCGCCGCAATTGCCGCTCTTTCAGAAGTAAAAACCTTTGCTTTTCCGGTATGACGATACACTCCATCTTCTCCAACAACGGATGGATCGATCGATGTTGATTTTATGACAGATCCTTCAGGTGCAATATTTCCTTTAGGGAATGTAACTGTTGACGTAAGCCCTCTTTCCTTTGATTCAGGTGGACTCATAATCACATCGTTAGGTTCAATTCCATCTACCTCTTGCAGACGTTTTTTACATTCCTTGCGTCGTTCAGATGTTTCCCACCAATCGAGGTTTGCTCCAAGGGTTTCACCTGTTACGGTTAACACATCTTCATGCAAGAGGCCTAATTTTCTTAGATGAAGCATAACCTCAGGCACACCACCAGCCAAGAAGGCACGAACAGTCGGATGGTTCACTGGTCCATTCGGAAGAACACTTACCAATCGAGGAACCTTTTTATTAATTCTTTCCCAATCCTCTACAGTCGGAATGTGGCAGTTTGCAGCATGGGCAATCGCTGGGATATGTAGAAGTAGATTAGTTGATCCTCCAAATGCAGCATGAACCACCATTGCATTTTCAATGGCTTTGTCTGTAATAATATCTTCCGTGGTGATTCCCTTTTTCTCCAATTCCATGACTGCTCGTGCGGATTGTTTTGCAATCTCTTCCCAAATAGGTTGACCTGAAGGCGCCAATGCAGAATGAGGCAAGGCAATGCCCAAACCCTCTGCCACGACCTGAGAAGTTCCAGCTGTTCCTAAAAATTGACAGCCTCCTCCAGCAGAAGCACATGCACGACAACCAAGTTCAGCTGCCTCTTCTAAGGAAATCTCATTATTGGCAAATCTTGCTCCAATCGTTTGAATCTTTCCTGCATCTTCACCTTCTATTGGTTGAAGAGTAGAGCCTCCAGGGACAATAATGGTAGCAAGGTCATGCATAGATGCAAGAGCAATCATCATCGCTGGGAGACCTTTATCACATGCGGCAATCCCGATAGCTGCTTTTCTTTTTGGCAATTGTCTAATTAAACGCCGAAGAACCATCGCTGCGTCGTTTCGGAATGGCAATGAATCAAACATTCCTTGTGTACCTTGTGAACGACCATCACACGGGTCCGTCACATATGCAGCAAATGGAACCCCTTCCTGATTTCGAACCTCTTCTGCTGCTGCTTTCATTTGCAGCCCTAATTCAAAATGGCCAGTATGTAGGCCTAGAGCAATCGGATTCCCATCATCATCGCGAATTCCTCCTAGGGTACTTAAAATAAGCACTTGTTTTCCAAGGAGTTTGGACGGCTCCCAACCCATTCCGGCTCCCAAAGTAAGACCGAAAATATCTCCACTTGGGGAATTTGCTAATAATTCCGGAGTTAAAGGAAGTGAACCTTTAGGTCCCTCTGCATGTGTTTGGATTTTATATATTGATTTTTCCTCTTCGCCATAAATTGTTTTGAGTGACATATTACCCCTCCAATGGACTGATTTTTTTGAGAGGCTAGAATGGCCCTCTTTATGCCCTTCAACCTCTCAATGGGTTTTTTCATTTCAAAAGGGATTTATTATCTTACTGCTGTAGCTACTTTTGCATCATTATAGGCTTTCATGTAAATCGCCATTAGATCTTCCTTTGTTACAGCTTTTTTGTTTGCACCCGTGCAAGCATCATTTAAAGCCTGCTCTGCTAATTTTTCAACGTCTTCCACTCGGAAAGCAGTTTCACATAATGGTGGAATCCCGACTTTTGCAGATATCTCACGAACTACTTCAACAGACCTTTTGGCAGCCTCTTCAATTGATAATGAGGTTGTATCAGCACCTAAAGCTCGAGCGATATCAGCAAATTTCTCTGGACAGGCATCCATATTAAATTCCATAACATATGGTAATAACATCGCATTAGCGACACCATGAGGTAAATCATATTCTCCACCCAATTGATGTGCCATGCTATGAACAATACCTAGTCCAGCATTTGAATAGCAAAGTCCTGCAATATAAGAGCCCCAACCCATTCCAGAACGAGCTTCAAGGTCCATTCCATTTTCAACGGCCTTCACAAGATATCGTCCAATCAATTCAATCGATTTATAGGCAATTGCATCGGATAACTCAAATGCCCCATTAGCTGTATAGCCTTCAATCGCATGAGTCAGAGCATCAAGACCGGTTGCTGCTGTCAAATCTTTTGGCTTTTTCAACATTAATTCCGGATCATTCACGGCGATCAGTGGAAGTGCATTTGGATCGACCATAATCATTTTTAATTTCCGTTTTTCATCTGTAATGACATAATTGATGGTAACCTCAGCAGCCGTTCCCGCTGTTGTGCTAATCGCAACAATCGGAACTGATTTATTTTTGGATTTTCCAATTCCTTCATAATCCGCAATATTGCCCCCGTTGGTTGCTAAAATTCCAATGGCTGAACCTGTATCCTGTGGTGACCCGCCACCCACTGTAATAATAAAATCGCATTCTTCTGCTTGGTATTGTTCAAATCCTTGATGTACATTTGTCGTCGTTGGATTTGGCTTCACATCATCAAATAGACTGTAGGCAATCCCATATTGATCTAAACAATCCGTTACTTTCTTTACGATTCCATTTTGACTTAACACTTTATCTGAAACTAGAAGGGCCTTTTTCAAACCCAGCTTATCCACTTCTTCCCCAAAGAACTTAAGACTTCCAGGACCAACGAGATTGATAGGCGGCCAATAAATACGTCTTGGTGTTAACATAAGAGCACTCTCCCGTTCTATTTTATGAAGTTATGTGAAAATGTTCACAAGTCTTTTGAAAATTTTTTCCATTTCTATGATCCGACACCGATCGTGGAAAAATGCCGAATCATAGACTTTATTTTGAAACTAAGGTATAATAACTCGACTTTATTTTTTTGATGTACTGGATTCCTGCAACAACAGGTTATCCATACATCTTTTTTATTTTTGTCTTCATGTTGTCAAACAGATTCTTTCAGGACTCCTGCCCTCTCTAATATTCTTTCAACCTGAACTAATTTTTCCTCGCTTAAAGGTCTTGAAGGTGGCAATACATAAGTTGAAATATCCAATCCACTCATTTTAATCGCTTCTTTAACTACATTCACAAATGGCGTATCAATCTCATAAAGGAAAGTTAAAGTCGCAATTTGTCTTTGAAGCTCTATTGCCTTGGCATAGTTTCCACTAGTAAACGCTTCATAAACTCCAACTGATAATTGCGGAGCAAAATTGCCGCTTGCGGAAATGGTACCATCTCCACCTAATTGAAGTGTATTTAGCAAATGATCATCGTAACCACACATCACTGAAAAATGTGGATGTGCTCCCTTAACCTTCATAATCATTTCTCGAATATGACCGATGGAATCAACTGTTTCCTTAATCCCAACGACATTTGAATGCTTATTAACAAGTCGAAGAACAAAATTTGGATTTAAATCCTGCCCTGTTCGATTTGGGAAATTATATAGTAGAATAGGGAGATTTACAGATTCAGCAATTTCACTATAATGCTTCATTAAATGCTCCTCTGTTAAATTCCAATAATATGGATTGACTACGACAATTCCGTCCGCTCCGATTTCTTCAGCATGTTTGCTTAAAAGGATGGCTTCACGTGTGCTTGCACTACCTGTCCCAATAAGTACAGGCACTCTATTGTTTACGTAACGGACCGCAAATTCTGCAGCTTCCTTTCTTAACTCCACTGACATCTGAGAAAATTCCCCAGCCGTTCCAAGGAAAAATAGCCCATTGACCCCAGATTTAATAAGGTGATCAATTAATCGCTCCATATCTTCCTGATTTAAACTGCCATCTGGATGAAAAATAGTTGATACTGGAGGAATAATCCCTTTAAATTGCGTCATTTTTTCCATAACAAAACCTCTTCCTTACATAACATGATTATTTGAGAGATATATCAGGACTCTACTTAATTATTACTTTTATCCCTCCCTTTTCCATTTTGTTATATCCACCATCCAGCATGTATAGCCTAAATGGATTACATTCTATATTATAGAACGATATTTTATAATATAGAATTTCTATAGGTTGATTATAGCATCTTCAGCAAAATGTAAACCATTTCATTTGTGACTATTTGGTAACAATCTTTTAATCTAACTATTAATACCTGTTTTTAACATTTGAATTATTTGATAGGTTGAATCATTCGTTTTATAATATACATATATCGTTTTATATTATAGAATGCGAAAGAGGAGATACAAATGCCCATTATCCAATCCGTTCAAAGGGCTCTTCAGATTTTGGACCTATTTGATGAACAGACAACAGAACTTCAAATAAAGGAAATTAGCGAAAGAATGGGGCTTCATAAAAGCACCCTCCATTCTTTATTAAAAACTTTACAAGAAGAGCGTTATATCGATCAAAACCCTGAAAACGGGAAATATAAATTAGGAATGAAGCTTGTAGAAAGAGGAAACCTAGTTACAAGTACAATCGATATCCGGAAATCCTCCAAAAAGTACCTTCAAGATTTATCCGAGAAAACTGGACAAACTGTTCATCTAGGGATATTAGATGGAAAGGAAGGAGTCTATATAGACAAAGTTGAAGGAGCTTTGGCTTTAATTCGTTATTCTCGGATTGGGAAAAGAATTCCATTACACTCTACAGCTGTTGGGAAGGTTCTTTTAGCTTTCAGAGCACCCGAGGAAATTGATCGTTTGTTAGACAATTACAAATTCACTCAGCACACATCCAATACGATAACCGATGAGAAAGAATTGTTAGACGAGCTTGAAAAAATACGTCTTCAGGGCTTTGCCGTTGATGATGAGGAAAATGAACAAGGAGTCCGATGCATTGCCGTTCCCATTCTAAACTATGAACATCGAGTGATTGCCGCAATTAGTATGTCCACTCTAATTGCGCGCGTTAATATTCGGGAATTGGATCAATATATTGCCTTATTAAAACAGGCTGGTAAGGAATTGTCTGAGCAGCTTGGGAATAAGAATTAACGAAAAAAACTGAGACAAATCTTCCTCACTTTTCAAAAATTGTTATAGAGCTGCAAGAACAATTGCTGATTTTTTACAAGATTAGACAATATAAATGGATAATGATCCCCACACATAATTAGCCTTGGCTTTATAATCAAGCCAAGGCTTTTTCATTTATAAATGTTTCATCCTTTTTTTAAGTTCTACGCATGTACGCTTTCACTGTGAATGGAGCAAAAATAGCAACGATAACTGCAGCTCCAATGAGGGAAATGGTTACATCCCATCCCATAGTACCAGAATTGACTAGATCTCTAACAGCGGTGACAAGATGCGAAATCGGATTGATTTTAACAAACCATTGAAGCCAATTTGGCATCGTTTCTGTTGGTACAAATGCATTTGACAGAAAGGTTAGCGGGAATAGAATCAGCATCGAAATCCCTTGTACACTTGAAGCTGTACGGGCAATAACACCGAAGAAAGCGAATATCCAGCTGATTGCCCAGGAACACACAATGACGAGAAGCCCTGCAACAGCAACATGACCTAAACCCCCTTCAGGACGATATCCCATAATATAACCCATTATGAAAGTGAGAACAGTTGCAATTGCATAACGAATAGTATCAGCCAATAACGCTCCCGCTAGCGGGGAAATACGTGCAATAGGCAAGGACTTAAAACGATCAAATACCCCCTTATCCATATCCTCACGCAATTGAACACCTGTCACAATTGAAGTACCAATAACGGTCTGCACAAGGATTCCAGGAATAATCACAGGTAAATAATTATGCACATTTCCTGAAATCGCTCCGCCAAAGATATACGTAAACATTAAAGTAAAAATAATCGGCTGAAGTGTAACATCGAATAATTGCTCGGGCGTACGACGGATCTTCAGCAGCCCTCGATAGGCCATCGTCAAAGAATGGCTAACCGACTGGCCAAAACTCGTTTTATTTTGCAGTTGACGTTCTGCAACTGGTTGAATAGAAGTCTGACTCATGCTCCCGCCTCCTTAGTATGGATGATTTCATTTGATTCCTCGGATGAATTTCCTGTAGCACCATGCCCCGTGATTGTTAAAAACACCTCATCTAAAGTAGGTTTTTGAACACTCATTTCAGCCAATTGAATGCCTGATTCGCGGAGAGCGACAAGCAAATCGGTCACAATATCAGCGTCTGCCATTGGAGCATTAATCCTGCCAATACCCAATGCGACCGTTGACCGGACTTTTAATACTCGTTCGACAATTTGACGGGCATCGTTCATGTCCTCCAAATTTTTGATACTCAATTGTAAGGATGAGGTTCCAATTGAATTTTTTAATTCATTTGCCGTTCCCTCCGCAACTACTCGACCACGATCAATAACTGCTATGCGATCTGCCAGTTCATCTGCCTCCTGTAAATACTGCGTTGTTAACAGCACAGTTGACCCCATTTTAACTAAGCGACGGATGGTATCCCACATTTGATTCCGTGTTCGCGGGTCTAATCCAGTCGTCGGTTCATCCAAGAAGATTAACGGAGGCTGAGCAATAAGACTTGCTGCCAAATCCAAGCGGCGTCTCATTCCCCCTGAAAAATTCTTCAATGGTCGCTTTGCTGCTTCTGTTAGCCCAAACTCCTCAAGTAATTCCGCTGCCTTGCGCCGTGATTCTCCTCTTCCTAACCCAAGAAGTCGGGAAAAAATAACAAGGTTCTCCGTTGCGCTTAGGGATTCATCGACCGAAGCATATTGTCCCGTTACCCCAATTAATTGCCGGACAATCTGCGACTCCTTTGCCACATCATGACCAAAAATCTGTGCTGAACCGGCGTCAGCTTTCAATAAGGTCGCAAGCATTCTTATCGTTGTTGTCTTTCCAGCTCCATTTGGTCCTAATACACCATAAATCGTTCCAGCACGCACGTTAAGATTAACACCGTCAACGGCACGATTATCGCCAAAGGTTTTAACAAGCCCATGAGCTTCAACCGCCCAATCTCCATTATTAGGAGCGGCTTTGATTTTATGTATATTACTCATTTATGTTCCTCCTTCTTTTATCAACCTATTTACTATCCGATTTTTATAAAGGCAACTCCCCGAACTGAGGATATAAGTATCATAAAAGATGATTATGAACTGAATATGAATCATTTTGGAAATTGCGAGAAATCCATCACTTTATGTGGAGTCTAAATTTAGAGAGTAAGCTTAAGAATATGATAAATTAAAGAGGTCAAATGTTTAGCTCATATTCATTTAAAACAAGGAGGATGTATCAATGCTTGTTGTAACGAATCAAATTCAAACAAAACTGGGGTTTGCGGAGAAAATGGCTCCTCGATTTACAAGGCCAGGTGCATTATTAGAAATGAAAGGCTTTGTGAAAGTAGAAGTCCTTATCACAAAAAATTTAACGGATTATGATGAATTAAAGGTGAATATGTACTGGAAAACGATGGAGGATTTTCAACATTGGAAAAATAGTGATGCTTTCAAAGAGGCACATAAAGGATCTAACGCCCCGGGTCAAGAATCACCTATTCTGGATAGTCAAATCATTATTTCCGAGGTCGCCTCCACATTAGAAGCAATTTCAGAATAATAACATTCAATATTCATATGAAAAAAGCTAAGTTCCAAAGTGATGAATCTCGCCCTTTGGAACCCAGCTTTTATGAATAGAAGAGAAGGCCACTTAAGAAATTATGCTGATTTCTTCACAGCAGGTATGACCTTTTTCAATTTATATTTTTCAATTATACCTCCTATTGCAAACCCAATCAGCCCAGGAATCACCCAGCCAAAACCCTTATCCTGCAAAGGAACTGCAGCCAATAAATCAGACATAGAACCATTTAAAAAAGTTGAATTCATAACCTCTATCAAACTAAATAACCCTACCATTCCAATCGTCATCACATACACGGGCTTTTGATTAACAGGCAGGCGATCATGCACAAGACCTAAAATAATTAAGGCAATCGCCATTGGATACAATAGTCCTAGCACTGGAACAGACACCTTTAATATTTGGGATAATCCAAGGTTTGCTACAACACCACTAATCACGCATAAAAGAATGGCCCACTGAATATAGGATATCTTTGAAAATAGACCTGAGAAATATTGAGAACAGGATGTGATTAAGCCGATACAAACACTTAAACAAGCTAATGTAAAAATTAAACCTAACACGATGGTTCCACCCTGTCCAAACAATTGATGCAATACCACGCTTAATACAATGGCTCCATTATCTACTTTTCCTGGGACCGCTGCAGAAGCTCCTAAATAGGCAATAATTAAATAACAAAACGTGAGGAGCAGCCCGCAAATAAGCCCAAAGATCATTAAGTATTTCATCTGTAAGGCAGGCTTCGTTATTTTTTTACTCTTAAAAAGATTGGTAAAAATAATTCCATAGATCATTGCACATATGGCATCCATGGTCTGATAGCCATCTAAGAATCCTTGTGAGATCGGATTATTTTTATAAGATAATGAAGCCCCCTGCAAGTCAGATAAATCTGTAAACACCGCTTTAATTAATATAATCACAATCAATACTAATAAAGAAGGAGTCAAAATCTTGCCAAATCGATCGACTAATTTAGATGGAGATTTCGCAAACCAAAAAACCACGCTAAAAAATATAACGGTATAAACTAATAGTGCAATCGGCGAGGACGCCATTGTCTGTGGTAAAAAAGGTTTTACCCCCATCTCATAGGCTAGACTGCCTGCACGTGGAATGGCAAGTCCAGGTCCGATGGACAAATAAATCGCCATAGGAAAAAGCAGGGCAAAGGTTGGATTCACCCTATTAATCAATGTATCGAAAGTTCCTGATTTGGCAATAGCCATGAAGGCTAATACAGAGAGACCAGCATCCGAAATAATAAAGCCAATTACTGCCTGCCATACATGTTCACCGGAAGCATGACCCAAAAATGCTGGAAAAATTAAATTTCCTGCTCCGAATAACATCGAAAATAGCATAAAGCCAATAAACATAATCTCTCTATAAGTTAATTTGTTCAATCCATCCACCTCTAGTAAATTGTTATATTCAAATATTTTTTATTCTACCAAATTTCTCGATCATTGTAGGATTTATCTAAAAAATTACATAATAATTCATCAAATTAGAAATTTTCCCCTTTTTATTTGCGACACCCAATCAATATTTAGAAATAACATCTTTCATATTGCTCCTAAGAACGCAGACTGAATACACCAATATTTTTTTGATGGCGAGCAGCTAGCATCCTGTTATACATGCATTCCAACACATAAAAAAAACCCAGACATGAGCATACTCTCCATGTCTGGGTTTGTCTATAATTTTTATCACAAAGGCATTATTTTAAAGCTTTCCATACCCAATTTTCAACTTCAGGTAAATCTGTGCCTTCTTCACGGATATAATGATAATGTTTTGTAACCATTTGTTCCATTTCCTCAGCAATCGCTTGATATTGATCAGCATTCGGTAAGCTCATAACAGCCTCCTTCACTAAGTCAAAGCGATCCATTTGATTTAATACCCTCATGTCGAATGGTGTCGTAATGTCACCATTTTCACGATAACCATGAACATAGAGATTGTGGTTATGACGTTCAAAGAATAAATCTTTAATTAATCCTTCATAGCCATGGAATGCAAATATTACCGGTTTGTCTTTTGTAAAGAACTGATCGAATTCTTCATCAGATAATCCACGAGGATCTAATTTTGGGCTTCTTAGTTTTAATAAATCAACTACGTTGATGTAGCGAATTTTTAAATCAGGTAATTTTTCATTCAAGATAGAGATGGCCGCTAAGCTTTCCATTGTTGGTTCTGTTCCAGCAGAAACCATCACAATATCAGGTTCCCCACCAACTTCCGTACTTGCCCAATCGATTACCTTCAATCCTTTATCTACTAATTCCTTTGCTTCATCAGCTGTGAACCATTGTGGACGTGGATGTTTGGATGAAACAATCAGATTGATCTTTTGACGATCATTTAGGACTTTATCGAAAACAGCCAATAAAGAGTTTGCATCAGCTGGTAAATATTCACGGATAAATTCCGGTTTCTTATCAGCTAAATGCCCTAAAATTCCAGGATCCTGATGGGTATAGCCATTATGGTCTTGTTGGAACACCGTTGAAGTGGCAACCACATTCAAGGATGGAATATCTTCACGCCATTCAAGCTCCGTTGCTTTTCGTAACCACTTAAAGTGTTGTGTAATCATAGAGTCAACCACACGCAAGAAGGATTCATAGCTTGCAAAGAAACCATGGCGGCCTGTTAGAACATATCCCTCTAAAAGACCTTCCGCTTGGTGCTCAGATAATTGAGAATCAATGACACGACCATATGGTGCTAGGAATTCATCATTTGGTTCCACAATCTTATCCAGCCATTGACGTTTTGTTACTTCAAAGACTGGTGCTAAGCGGTTAGACATCGTTTCATCTGGTCCAAAGATTCTAAAGTTCCGGTTCTCTTCATTTTTCTCAACAACAGCTTTTATATATTTCCCTAAAATAGCCATATCCTGAGCAATTACTTTACCACGCTCAGAATTTTCAAGTGCAAATTCTCGGAAATCTGGCAAATGTAAATCTTTAATGATCTTTCCTGCATTTGTGACAGGATTCATCGCCATCCGTTTATTGCCTTTAGGAGCAATTTCTGCAATTTCTGCTTTCAAACGGCCGTCTTCGTCGAATAATTCCTCAGGTCGATAGCTCTTTAACCAAGTAATTAATGAATCGACATGCTGCATATTATTTTGGTCAACAGGTATTGGCACTTGGTGAGCACGGAACGAATTTTCAACAGGTACATTCGCCCATTCTTTCGGTCCTGTCCATCCTTTAGGTGCACGGAATACAAGCATTGGCCAAGCTGGACGAGTAAGATCATTATTTTCACGTGCATTCTTTTGAATCTCTTGGATTCTCTCCACAATTGTATCCAATATCTCAGCCATTTCTTGGTGCATTTGCGCTGGGTCTTCCCCTTCGACAAAGTATGGCTCCCAACCCATTCCTTCAAAATATAATGCTAATTCAGCATTCGTTTGTCGTGATAAAATGGTCGGGTTGCTGATTTTAAAACCATTTAAATGTAGAATTGGTAAAATCACTCCATCTGTTACCGGGTTAATAAATCGATTTGAAAACCAAGAAGTAGCAAGTGGACCCGTTTCTGCTTCTCCATCCCCAACCACAACAGCTGAAATAAGATTCGGATTATCTAAAATGGCTCCAACACCATGAGAAATAGAGTAACCTAATTCTCCACCTTCATGAATGGAACCTGGAGTCTCAGGCGCTGCATGTGATGCAATACCGCCTGGAAATGAAAATTGCTTAAATAATTTTTTCATTCCTTGAACATCTTGAGTAATCTCCGGATAAATTTCTGTGTAGCTTCCGTCTAGATAAGAATTGGAAACCATCACTTGGCCCCCATGACCAGGACCTTCTATATAAAACATGTCTAAATCATATTTATTAATAACGCGATTTAAATGAGCATAAATGAAGTTTTGACCGGGAATTGTTCCCCAGTGACCAATTGGTTTAACCTTAACATCTGATTCTTTTAATGGTTCACGTAATAAAGGATTATCCTTTAAATAAAGCTGACCTACTGAAACATAGTTCGTTGCACGCCAATAGGCATCAAGCTTTTCTAAATACGCTTTAGATGAATAATCCACTTTTTCAGATAATAATGCCATTTTTAACCAGCTCCCTATATGATTTCTCCTATATATTCTTTCACTAATCTTTTTTTCTATACTCTAATCATAACCACTTTTTAATAAAATTCAATCATTTTTAAAAATGATACGGTCCAATTTTGTGAAATTATGAATAAAATATGGCAAGCTGGAAAAAATCATAACAAAAAAAGAGGCCGAAAATTTCAGCCTCTTTTATTGCACCGATACAAATGTATTGAATTTCATATACTTATAATGGAATCGCATATGGGAGAATTCAAAAGGTGTCCCATTATCCAAAAAGAAAATCCCCTCCATAATGCCCACAGGCTCATTCTCCCTCAAACGCAGAAGTTTTTGATCATTTGCATCAGAAGGCTCTGCGGAAATCGATAAGAAGGATTTTGTCACAGCTAGATTTTGTACTTCCTCTAAATAGTTAAATATTGAACCCTCAATAATGGTCTGATTTAAATCTTGAACAATCTTTATAGGAATATATCCCGTTTCAATCATAAACGGCTCCTCATCAAACAAACGCAACCGAATGATTTTATAAACAAAATCGTGAGGCTGGAGGAATAAATCCCGCTGTAATTCCTCTGTTGGTGGAATAACCTCGAAATTTAATACCCTCACCTTTGGCCTTTTCCCATTCATTTGGAAATTATCAGTTACTCCTAAATTCGACCCCTCATAGTTAAAAATCGACTCATTTTTTATGTACAGCGGGTTAATAAAGGTCCCCGAACCGCGTTTTTTAAAAATAATGCCGTCATTTGCCATCTTCGTCAGCGCACTTTTAATGGAACTACGACTTACTTGATAAGTTTCACTAAGACTCCGTTCATCCGGTAACCTCATATCAGCAAACTGTCCAGCAAAGATTTTCTTTTTTAGATCATCAATAATTTGCTTATAGACTAACTCTGCCATGTTGTACTCCTTCTTGGTCTTCTTCTATCCAATACTACACATATTCTTTGACCAGCTGTTATGACTAAAATAAAGCCTTACTTAATAAAGCAACGCTTCAACTTTTAACACTCGCACTCATTATTTCAATATTCACTATATCATAATCACTTACCATTTAGTTATATTTCATTTTTTTGAACAAGGGGATAAACAAGTTGAGATCCCATCAAAATCTTGTTAAAATTTAGGAAAATATACATATTCAAGAAGGAAAGTGACCTATGCTACTCAAAGCTAGAAACGAATCCTATGAATTAAGTGTGCTGCACTATTTAAACACAAGAATGGAGTTAAATGTGAAAGAAAAATCAACTACTCTAACCTTGAAAAAGGTCTTGATGGAGAAAGAAAATTTGATCAGCTGACAACTTACCCGAAGGAGGAAAGATACATCATTAACGATCTCCTTCTCGAGGTCAATAACTTCTTTTTCCAAATCGACTCCTTAATCATTTCGCAAGGGGGGATTCATCTTTTGGATATAAAAAACTTTCAAGGGGATTATTACTTTAAATCGGACAAACTCTATACCTTATCCAATAATCGTGAATGTAAAAATCCTGTTGATCAATTAAAAAGGAGTACTACTCTATTCCGCCAACTTCTCCAAAACCTCAGGCAAAATTACCTCATCGAATCCTACGTCATTTTTATTAACCCTGAATTCACCTTATATCAAGCCCCAATGGATCAACCCTTTATTTTACCCACTCAAGTCAAAAGATTTCTCCAAGATTTAAATAAAACTACATCGAAATTAAACACCGGACACCAAAGGCTAGCTCAAACATTAATTTCTCTGCATCAAACAAAGCACCCATTTTCAAAATTACCCATCTATCATTACAACCAACTGAAAAAGGGAACTTACTGCAGCAATTGTAAATCCTTTCGAGTCTCAATTCAAAATAGTTCCCTCATTTGCAAAACGTGTGGGCAGACTGAAAATATTGAACAAGCTATTTTGCGGAACATCAAAGAGTTCCAACTTCTTTTTCCTGAAGAAAGAATTACGACTTCGAATATCCATCATTGGAGTGATCTGAGCTTAAATCCGAAGACCGTTAGCAGAATATTAAAGAAAAACTTTACTGCAATTGGGAATAAACGAAGTACATATTTTAAATAGATTGGGAGGATTATGGGAAACTTTATCCTTCTTAGTTGATAGACTTAGTTTCGTATGTTTTTAGACTTGTTTTAAGTTTCTTGGCGCTCCCTCTGTCCGAATAGGACCAGCTTTTGGACTCCTTTTCCCTTTTTTCGCTCTTTCCTGTCCATATGATGCCGGCTTTCGGACTCCTTTTCCTCTGTCCGCACACTTCCATTTTGAATTCGTGCAAATAAAAAATCAGAAGAGGGTAGCCCCTCCCCAAATTACTTAACCAGCCTAGTTCTTTGCCTTGATCTTAAATTCCTCATAGCTCCGTTCAAATTCTTTTTCTGTTACTGCATGAAACATCAATTTTTGGTTGGTCTTCCAAAAGGATAGATTCAAGCCGACGGTAGCTGCTTGAAAATTCCCTTGCAGCGTGGTTTTTTTCCCATCTACCTGGGTGAAGAATTTTACCATAAGCCCATCTGTGATACCATTCAACTTATATCTGATTTCTTCATATGGCTTTTGTTCATTTCCCGTATAAGACATCATAAGGAGAGAACCTTCCAATTCACCTTGGCGCAAGGCCTCATCAATTTTCAGCAATAGTTGATATTCGCCATTCTCTTCCGAATAAAAATAGCCGTAAACACTTTTTATTTCAGTAAAAAAAGTATTTAACCTATTTTTTTCTTTTTCCTCTGCATAATAAAGAGCTTCGTCCAGCTCCTGTTGCAACCTCGCTGCATACTTATCCAACTTATTCTTATTGGAAGATTGGTACATAACATCATTCTCTTTTCCTTGCTCCTGAACTAAAAGATTTTTACCAGAAAACTTGGCAATATACGTTTGAGTTTTTCCTTTTTGGGTTATCTGAAGTTCATACCCCTTATCTGTTTTCTTACCAGTAAGTGGATATTTATATTCTTGAATAATTGGTACTTTTCCAATTTCTTCGATGAGTTGCTGTTGATGGAAGGTTCCCTTTATCTTCCCCATCCGACTCGAACATTCAAGCCATTGAAGCTTTCCTTTTTCACTACTTACAAAGAATTCCGATTGATTCAGTGGTTCTTTTCGATCCTTGAGTACCATCCATCCAATTGCTGCCCCCAAAAGCAATACCAGTCCGGCCGCTACACCCAACCATTTGATTTTATTCATTTTGTCTCCACTCTCTTCCTTCTAGACTGAAAAAAGATCAATCTCCGTGTCTGCAAGCCTTCACTCTAGACAAAAGCTAGATTTCTCAAAAGCAAAAGTTCATTTGAAAAAATTTATTCATAAGGGATTTCCTAATCCACTATGTATAACGGCAATAATTGTCTTATTCAATAAGAATTCCAACAGTTTTCAACAAGATGGTGCTGCTTTCTATAAAAATTTTCAAATATTCGTTTTCTACCTTTATTGTAAACAATCATCAAATCCATACCAAATTTATTCTGAAAAATTTTGCATTCTATCAATTGTCTATAAAAAATAAGCAGGATTTCTCCTACTTTTTTCTCTTTTCATCTTTACAAAAAATCATCTTATACGACTAAACTACTTTTCCTTTTATCTCGTTATTCCTTATTCACCTAGTATCAATGGATTTATCTCATCCATCTCAAGAATACTTCAGGAGGCAGGTGAGAAACCTCTCTGTTTTTCTAAAAATACGGAAAGAATTCCAGTAGCAAATACATCTCCAGCGCCATAATCTGTTTGACCATATACTGTACTACCTTTACGGTACTTTCTCTATTAAAACCAACTGACCCTTTAACTCCAAGTATTAAAACAACTACCTTATCATTTCTCCATACTTCCAAATAGAATGTTCTCCTACTAACAACCCTACTTCTTCTAATTTAACCACTAGTAATCGATTCAAATTAATGTTCCTTTACAGCCTTTTCATCTATCATTCTTTGTAAATAAAGGGTATAGAATTCTCCTGCGAATTTATCTTCTCTACCATTCCTGTGCCAAATAGCCGTTCAACCACTTTTCCTCCATTAAAATCGTTTGAATGATTAAAACATCAATTTGCCAATCCACAAAAGCTCTTAGGAAATTCCCCTCACTAAATTGCAAAATTTTTACTAGATATAATTTTTCAACCTTTTACTTAGTATTTAACTTTTGCACCATTTGCGCATCCTCAATTTTTTATACACACGTTAACATTTCCCACTTTTATTAAATCCTGTTTATAAAAAAATAGCTTATAAATAGAATTCCTTTATTTTCTCTCTGAAACAGATTTTCTAAAAATAAGCTTCGTTTCAACAAAAATCTTTTCTTCCATTACCTCCTGATTTTCAACCATTTTTAAAATTTTTTCAGCTCCTATCTGACTTATTTTTTCAATATTTTTTTTAACCGTCGTTATAGAAGGGTTCGTATAACGGGAGGATGCAATATCATCAAAACCAATGATGGATATATCCTTCGGTACATTTAGTCCCTTAGCAAAGATAGCATTAATCGCACCAACTGCCATATCTTCATTGGAGCAAAATACAGCGGATGGCGGATTTTTTAAAGATAGCAATTCTTCCATTGCCTTATGTCCGCTGATCATATCATAGTTACCCTTCACCATATACTCATTTCGAATGGGAATATGGTGTTTAATTAGCGCCTGTAAATAACCTTGCTTCCGCTCCAGCGAGGATTTAAACCCTTTAGCCCCTTCGATGATAGCAATATCATTATGTCCTTTTTTAATCAAATAATTGACTGCATGACAGGAACCTTCTCGATCATGGGATAAAATATTGACAATGGATTGACCCTCAACCTCTCTATTCAGAACAACGAGTGGTATATTTTGGTCTCTTACATGATTAATAAAGGCATTATCTACTTCGCTTTGGCTCATCAAAACAATACCGTTAAATCGTCTCTTATAAATTGATGAAAAATCATGATAATCATCAATCCCTCTCACAAATAAATTATATTCCTCATTAATGACGCTATTTATACCTTTTACAGTATCTACAAAGAAACTGAGCGATGTCCCATTTGTTATACTAGTAAAGAATAGACCAATTGTATAGGATTTTTGCATCGCAAGGCTTTTCGCATTAATGTTTGGTGTATATTTTAGTTGAGAGACTATTTCCAATATTTTTCTTTTTGTCTCTGGTTTTATAAGCGGGCTATCATTAAGAGCCCGAGATACAGTTGTATGAGAAACATTTGCAAGCTTCGCTATATCTTTAATGGTCACCATTTTTTTCACTCTTTCATTTAACAATGCACTTCAATCATAATAGAACTTCTAGCTTTATTAATTATGTTTATAACTTTTCATACCAAGAAAATCCGTTTTATTCTAGGTATCTAATTGCCTATTTGATTAATTTAAGAGAGATCCATTTTGCCAGTATTCGATATTCAAATCGTTGGCAATGTAATTGAATTTTTCATCCGTTAGTTTATTATAAGAATTCAATAGTATTTCCATCTAATAACAAAGCGACGGATGGATAGAGTCCTAGTTGCTTTAATTCTAAGCAAAGTATCAGATGATTGATTATGCAAGGAAAAATTATGAACAGAAAATTAAGAATTGAAGAGTCAATGTGGAATCCTTACAATTTGATGTGCTTAAATGATTGAACTCCCCTATTCCGCAGACAAGGTTAGCTGGGGGAGTTCAATTATATATTCAGTAAAGAAAATACCTATTTTTAATTCATTTTCTACTTGGATGAATAACACACAAAACCCGAATTTATATTGCCCATTTTTTAGTTTACGGTAAACAGTGAAGCTTACTTTATGCTGATTGTTCTATTCCTTTAGATTGACGTAATTTTTTGCCGCTTGGTCCGAATAGGGCTAGGACTACTGCGCCTAGTAACCATGTTCCAGCGATGAAGAAGAAGACATATTTATAACCAAAGCCTGCGAAAATAGCACTGATAACAAGCGGCCCTACTAGATTAGCTAGACGTCCAATACCGTATGGAATACCTGAACCGACACCACGCATTTCAGTTGGATATAATTCCGGGCTGTAAGAGTATGCTAATGGAGTATAGATTCTTTCAAAGATATTAATAGAAAGACCAAAGACTACAATTAGCACCGGATTTAATGTTAATCCATAGAACACACCTGATACTGCAATCATCGTTCCAGCAAAAGCAAGGAGCCATTTGCGATCGAAACGATCTGAAATTAGAGATGCTAAATAAGAACCTAATGGCGCACCCAGTGTTGCGAAGGCAACATAACCAACTGATTTACTAACATCTACACCTTGCTGGTACAACAGCGTTGGCGCAAAGCTTGAAAAGCCAAAGAATCCAACTGTTTGAGTAATCCATAATATAGACAAGAGAATAGTAATCTTTAAATACTTACCTTTAAATAAAGCAGATACTGGAATCTTTTCCTTTTGGGTGACCATAACCACTTCTGCTTGTTTTGGAGTTGGCAGTTCACCTGCATGAGCGGATACCTTTGCTTCAATTAAATTCATTACTTCATTTGCTTTTGCATAATCACCGCGGCTTTCATACCAGCGAGGTGATTCCACTAATCTTTTGCTTAAGAATACAATGAGAATTCCCAATGCTCCCCAGATAAATACCCATCTCCAAGATGTACCTGAAATTGGAATGATGAAGCGGGCAAGCCATGTGGTAATAGGTGTACCACAAATTCCAATCATAATTGATAAAGATTGAAACTTTCCGCGTTTAGTAGATGGGAAAATCTCGCTAATATAGGTGTTACAAACAACTGTCATTGCAGCTAAGCCCATACCTGTAAAGAAGCGGAATATTCCCATAGACCAAGCATCCCAAGCAAGACCATTAAAGAAAGAAAAGAAAGAGAAGAAAAGAACCGTAATCATAATTGCTTTCTTTCTTCCGGTTTTATCTGCGAGTATTCCACCACCGATTGAACCTAAGAACATACCTAAGAAGGAAATAGAAGTTATAAAAGCAACTGTGCTTACATCGATGCCCCAAAGCTGAATCAGTCTTGGTGCTACAACAGCAAATGTATTCGTATCACCAAACTCAAAGAAATAAGCAAAAGCCAGTACAAACAAAATATATTTGTGAAAAGAAGTAATCGGCAATCTATCCAAGCGGTTAGCGACATTTGAATGAACCAATTTATATATCCTCCTTAAAAAACATCATATTTTAGGATTTATGCGATTGAGAGTTAACGCTTTTAGGACTACATATAGATACGATTGAACTTTTTAAAAGACATGTATCTGGCTTTGCGTACATTTTATAAGTGTAAAAAACTTCGAGTGTAAAATTAGTACAATTGTGATAGAATATCTAATGTATTTATTTAATAGAAAAACCAAAAATTGAAGCCTGCTTAGGGCTTGGGCAGATAAGACATTCCTCTGCACGTTTCATCTGCCTGGGATTATCCCTGCCCTATTTCACAGGCTTCCTTTTTATTTTTAAAATCTCTGGTTATCATACTTAAAACTAGTTTTTAGCATGGCATTAAATTAAACCAATAATTCACCATGTTTTATGTGAAATTCTTCTTCGTCTTCATAGTAATAGACATTTTGCTGCTCCAATACAGACCTTAAGTTATAAAAGTCGATGCTCAATTCACCATTGGCAATTTTTTGTTTTGTTCCTTCTTCTTTTATCATTCTCTTCTTGGAGGATTCTAAGGTAAACTTAGTATCTTCCTGCTTTACAACTACAACTCCATCATCATCAGCCATGATAATGTCACCAGGGTGAACGGTTACGCCACCACAGATTGCTGGTGCATTGACATTGCCACCTTTGATTTTGGTTGTTCCCTGTGAGAAGATTGCTTTTGTCCAAATCGGGAAGCCTAACTCACGAATGCGGGCTACATCGCGGGTACCTGAATCGATGATAATTCCCTGCACGCCGCGTTTCATTAATGCTGTAATTATTAATTCGCCGATCATTCCTGAAACTCCGTCACCAATTGTTGTGATAACAAGAATATCTCCAGGCTTACAAACTTCCACTGCAGCATGAATCATTAAATTATCACCAGCATGACATGTAACCGTTATAGCTGGTCCGCAAATGGAACTTCCTTTAATAATAGGTCTTAACTGATAATTCATTAAACCAGCTTTGCCCTGTGCTTCGTAAACAGTCGAAACGTCGAATCTAGTAAATTCCTCTATAATTACCTGGCTTGGTCTTTTTATATTCTTAATTACATAGTTTTCCATTATACTAATTCACCGCCAACTAATGGGAGACGTCTTGTAAATGCTTCTGCATATTTATATTCGTTATTACCTGAACATCTGCGTGCATGGTTACCACGTAATTTTGCTTTCCAACCATAGTACTCGATTAAGTGAGTTTGTGCCGCGAAGCAATTCATTGCTTTTTCCTTAAGCTCATAAGTGTCTGTAATATCCACGATAACCTCTGGTGTAAAATTACTGATTTCTGACTGGTGCGGTTCAAATCCAAAGATTTTTGCCTGTTTTGCTGTTGGATAGCCTTCAATTTTTACACCGTTTGATGTTGAAAGTACACTCGCGTCAAATACATATTTGGATACTGCTTCATGATCCGGATTAAATGCATCATGAGGTCCATGAGTTAAGATAATATGCGGCTTTACTTCTCTGATTTTCTTCACCATTTGCATCATGCGCTCTTCTGTAATCTGCATATGGTAATCTTCAAAATCCCAAATTTCAAGGTTCTTCACTCCAATAGCTTCTGCAGCAGCTTCTACTTCGCTGCGGCGGATTGCTTTAACATTTTCTAAAGTTTGTCCTTCCTCTTTCCAAAGAGCGTTTGATTCACCCCTCGCACCGAAGCTTAACACGACTAAATGAACGTTTGCGCCATTTTTAATATACTTCGCAATTGTGCCGGCTCCTCTCCATACAAAATCCGCAGAGTGAGCGCTTACAATCAAAAGATTAGTATTTTGGTCAATCATGATGGCTTTCCTCCCTATTATTCTTCCACTAATTGAGTATTATTTGTTACAGTCATTTGCATAACTTCTTCTTTTGTGAACCCATTTTCCGTTAACCTTTGGGCGAATTGCAGTAAGCCTTCATCAGGGAATACATTTGCTGGCTGTCCTAGATCTGTTGACAATACAACTTTTTCAGGACCGACATGCCGAATTTGTTCGATTGCTGCTTCCCAAGTTGTTTTTCCAGTTGCTGGTGTTGTGAAACAGTGTTCCATATAAGCTCCCATTTCAGCAAATTCTTTTTGCTCTTCTTTTGTATAATCTTGTGAAGGAAAATCAGGGTGAGTCAGGATGATTTTCTTGATGCCCATATCTTTTGCTTTTTTCACTAAAGCATAGGATTCCTTTTTGCCTAAATGACCTGTAGCCAAAATCATGTTATATTGGACGATAACATCTAGCACTTCAATTGCTTCTTTTCTTAACCCACCATTTTCGTCTAGCACAGAAATACTTGATGATATTTTACCCAAATCTATTAATTCCATTTGTAATTTCGCCCAGAAAGGCAATTTCTTATGACTTCCTTTTTTGAAGAATTCCTGCTCATTAGTAGAATCGCAAGTTGGCATCCATACTAGTTTCGCACCATCACGTGCAGCCATTTCTACCGCTAAGTAATTCAAACCGCCAACTGCATTATTTAAAGTAACAGTTCCAACAACATTTAATTCCGGATAAAGCTTATTGATTAATCTTGCACGTCCAGAAGTTGCAATATAGTGGGACTTGATCGCCCAGCCTTTCATCCCAGCTTTAATTGCACGTTCCGCCATCTCCAAGTCATCTAATTTTCTGGTCATTACATCTGGGCCCGTATGTATATGAAGATCATAAGCACCTTTAATTAAATCTAAATCAATAGCCATTTAAAAAATCCACCTTTCTATTTTTTGTTTAAGATTATTGTTCAACAATCTTGTTTATAAACTTAGTATAATTTTTTCTTGGTACCGCTGTCAATTTATTTTTTTAAAAATTCGACTCCTTGCCATCATGAAAGGATTGCCTTATTTTAAAAGGATTGGGTTGATAAGCAAATCAAAATTTTACTATTACAAACGTATACTCTAAAAATATCCAACACTAAACAATGAAACCTTGGATGCTTACTCACTTTTTTAATGGGTATAAACAGAATCAGGAATGATGTACATAACAGGCAGGGGAGGATTTTCCTTCCGTACCTGATATAGACCAAAGCCCCCGATTAAAGCTGGATCCTCAGTTATCGCAGGCACAATAAAGTCCAAAATCTATATCACATAATTACAAAGTCTTCCGATCTTCTCTACTTCCACCGTTACGACATCACCTGATTTCATTGGACAGCTCCCGGCAGGAGAACCAGTGGCCAAAACATCCCCCGATTCCAATGTCATTACCTGTGAAATCCAGCTAATAAGGAAGGGAATAGAAAGGGACATTTGATTAGTATTACCATCCTGTACAACTTTTCCATTTAAAGTAGTAACGATTCTTAAATTAGTGGGATCAATTCCTGTTACAATGCACGGACCAAGTGGCCCAAAAGTATCAAAACCCTTGCCACGGGTAAACTGAGGATCCCTCTTAGTTAGATCCCTTGCTGTAACATCATTAAAGATTGTATAGCCAAACACATAGTCCATTGCCTCTTCTTCTGTAACATTTTTGCATTGTTTTCCCATGACAATAGCAACTTCCCCCTCCAATTCTACCCGATTGGTTAAACTGCGCGGAGGAAGAATGATATCTCCTTGATCTGGAATCAACGTCGTTCCTGGTTTCAAAAACAAAAATGGTTCTTTTAAGTTAGCCTTCCCTCCAGTCTCGTTTGCGTGCCCTTCATAGGTCCATCCAAAATTAATTACTTTTGATGGAGTGACAGGCTCCAAGATTTTTACATCACGGTATTTTACCCGTACTCCATCGAATTTTAATTCATCGTTTACTATTTCACTAAAACTGCTAGACAATTGTACAATTTCGTCATCTTCAACGATTCCATAATGTATTTGACCGTTTATGTTTTGATATCGAACGATCGTTTGTGTTTCTTGCAGCACCATCAATGCCATACTAAGTCATCTCCTATTAAATTCAGATCTGAATCGGCTATCCATATGAAGGTTTTGCTCATCTTAAGCACTATACCTCAAATGTGAAGCTAATTGAGTTTGCAGTAAAACCATTAAATCAAGACAGCGTTACCATTAGAAAGACACCCAGGATATATCTTTAAAACTCACCGAATCAACATCTATTTTTCCTTAGATCATGATTATAGGACCTTTCCAATGAACTTCGTTTCACATATCTTCATCATTATATTTTTACAATAATGAATTCAATATTGTTCAACAATTTTGATGATAACTAAATACTAAATTACTGCTCTATATTTGTCAATGACCCGTCTAAAGTTCCTTATAATTGTCATACAATGATCAAAAAATATTCATATTATACTAATACATGTTTTTCGCTTAACTTGGCTGACCAGAAGGCTTAATGTTTTTTGCATAAAAAAGGCTTCATATACAAGTATTGTGGAAATCTTGTATATGAAGCAACTATGCCAAAAACGAGTTTCCTCGTTATTAGATTAAAACATAATAATTTTTTTCAATGGTTATGCGAACATTAGAAATGTGTTTTTTTATAGCTTCTTCAGCAGCATCTTTATCGCGATTTTTTACTGCCTCAAGTATTGCCCCATGTTCCTCATAAGATTCTTCCTTTCTTCCAGGAACAAGAATTGTTCTAAGCTGAAATCTGGACATTTGTGTTTTCAACATCGTAATTATCTCAACAGCTTGCACATTGGTTGCTGCCGTATAAATGATATGATGAAATTCCTTGTTCAAGCTGGAGTATTTATCAAATTGGGATTCCTTCAGGCAATTCCCCATATCTTGATAAATTTCTTCCATCCTTTTCAACTTGGAATCAGTTATTTTTACAGTGGCATCTCTTATAACGAGCCCTTCAAGAACTTCTCTTATTTTTAAGTAATTGCTAATTTCCTCTAGCGTAAAAGATTTGATAAACGCTCCTTTATTATTCTCCATCTGAATCAGATTTTCTTTTTCCAGTCTTAAAAAAGCCTTTTTCAATGTATTACGGCTGACATTGATTGTTTCAGCAAGTTCAAGTTCATTTAACTTTTGTGAAGGCCTGAAGGTACCGTCCAATATCTTTTCCTTTAAATATTTATATGCAATATCTACTTGCAATTCCCTTCCCATAATTTGCCTCCATCATCTTTTCTAAATATTTTAACTCTAAATCCTAAGAAACAGTATAGATATATTATATCCTAATAAAGGAAAAATCGGTTAGGGTAAACTCACCCTAGCCGACATATTCATTTATATTTTTGATCCACTTCTACTCTGTGTGCAATCTCAAAGGTTAGTATAATGGTTTTAGTTTTATGCAAACAAATAATCTATTTTAACAGTGCATAGAAGATTATCAGACATACTAGATTGCAATGACCTAACAAACGGCTTGCTAATTTTGATTTTTATTATAAAAGTGGCTTTAAAGGGTTTGAATAAATTTATATTTTAAATTTATTCACCAGTTCCATCATCTCTCTGGTCATATTTGCTAAGCTATTAGCTGTAGTGGAAACCTCCTGTGTTGAAGCGCTCATCTCCTCTGAGGAAGCTGCAATTTCCTCGGCTGAGCCAGATACCTCTTCTGATACTGAAGCTACACCTTCTACCTTTTCAAGAATAGTATCTTTCTGATGATCAATATTTTTAGCAAAGCTTGCCACAGCCTCTATTTTAGGACTTATCATATTTATACCATTGATTATCCGCCTAAATGATTCTATTGCGGTATTTATTGATTCAACCTGACTCTTCAATTCTCTATCCATAGACCCTGTACCATCTATCATAGATAGGTTTTCACCGGATATACCGCTAATTAAATGATTTATATTCTCAGATGAAATTTTTGTCTGCTCCGCAAGCTTCCTAATTTCATTTGCCACTACTGCGAATCCTCTTCCAGATTCTCCTGCTCTTGCTGCCTCAATAGCAGCATTAAGCGCCAGTAAATTTGTCTGCTCAGCTACACTATTTATTAGATTAATAATATCATTTATCTGTTTTACATTTTCACCAAGCATTATAATTTTTGACGAAAATTCTTTAAAAGTATTGCTTACACTGTTAACCGATGTCATTAATGTCTGCATATTTTCACTGCTATCATCTGCCATCCTGCTTATGCCCTCTGTATTTTCTTCAATATCTTTTATTGATAGTACAATATTTCCTATTTGCACTGCAAAATCGCCTAACACATCGAATATTTTGGTCAAGTTCTCTGCCTGTGATCCTGCACCTATCGCAACATCCTGTATGGCCATTGATACATTCTCTGAAGAAGAGGATAATTCCTCCGATACAGACGCTAATTTTTCAGACTGCTCGTCTATGCTGACGGAATTGTTTTTTATACTTTTAATCATGGAGCGCATAGACTCCTGCATTACCTTTATCCCCCCTGCAATCTTACCCATTTCATCTTTTTGCTTCAGGAAGCGCAAAGGCACCTCACTGGTTAAATCCCCGGAAGCTATCAGGTTTAGTTGACCCACAGCTGCATTAACAGTTCTAACTACACTACCAAGTATCAAATAGACGATTATTATGCCAAGTACAAGGAAAGCTAATGAAGAACTTATTGTTGATGTTTTTAATGTGCTCAATTTTCCAAGAAACTCATCCTTATTGCCTGCTATACCAATTGACCATCCTGTGCTTTTGACAGGAGCAAAGCCTACAAACTTTTTAACTCCCTGATCGGAATATTCGCCTGTAGCCATATCCCCGTTCTTCATTCTGGTTAAAACGTTCGCAAAAGATTCTAGGGTACTATCTTTTTTTGATTTCTCAATTAAATTGACGCTTTCCATAACAAAATCCTTATTTGTGTGAGCAATCATAACCCCATCGCTATTTATCATATATGATTTTCCAGAATTACCATATTTGATATCGTCAATTGTATTGCTAAGTTCATTGCCATCTCTTACGGCGACTATTGCCCCATTAACCTGGTTATTGACTTTAATAGGAACTGCATAAGTAATAACCAGCTTACCATCGTTTTTACTTACAAGAGGGTCAGATACAGCTCTTTCACCTGAAATAGCCTTTTTAAAAAAATCTCTATCCTTTACATCTAAGATCTTTCCTGTATTTTGGGTAACCTTGCCATCCTTATTCGCAATACCAATTCTTAAAAAACCATGGATCTTTGCCTGTTCATTAAGAATTTCTTTTTTCTCATCCCATGAGACGTTCTCATTTCTTATTCTCTCCATGGCAGCAATGGTATCTAATGTAGACAGCTCGCCTTCAAGGCGGCTTTCAACAATCTGTGATGCTTCCTTAGCTATTTGGGTCAAAGCTTCATCTGTATTTGTTGAAATTGCTTTTGATGAAATTTCATACGAAATTATGCTAAGCCCACCACATATAGCAATTAATAAAATACCGATAAATAGAGCTAACCTAGCCCTAATACTACGTCCTACGATTCTCTTATTGAACTTCATCTATGCTGCCACTCCTCCAAAAGTTTTACTTAAGTCTATATAGTTAGTTGTGACTGAATTGAATGTAAGGCCTTATTGATGATTAATTAATAAAATACCCATCTGTATATCAACTCTAACTATCTTCATTCTTCGATAGTTAGTGGAATAAATGTCCTAATTTTAATCAATACCGTAAAATGACAAAAATGGGCATTTAACAGATCATTGGATTTTTATGTAACACTAGTGTGATGAATTAAATTATAGAATAATATTGTTAAACAATCAAGTTCAACTATTATGTAGAAACTGGAATGTATAGGGCATTTTTTAATGTTTAATAAAATTTTGCAATATTTCTCCAAAAAATAGGGAGCTCTCGTTTATTTCGGTTGGTGTCTGTCTTCAAACACATGAAGTTCACATAAATAGCTGATATAGTTGAAGCAGCCATTCCATATTTCAGAGTCTTTGCTTCACTGGGCATTGACCTTTAAAGTTTGTAGGAGGATGTGGAAGGAATGTAAAACATTATCCTAACTGAAAAGCCTCCTTTCCTATTAACACTTCTACACTCTATGTAATACCTTTCCTTTCAACAGATACATTACATGCAATTTTTATTAATTAAACAAAGGGACTGTCCAAAAGGTTTCTTTCAACAACCTTTTGAACAGTCCCGTTTTTCTTTGTTTTATTTTAATACCGTAATTCTTTCCCGATACCTCTCCACCAATCGCAGGTTATGCTCATCGGCTCCATCAATATTGCCACTTAAGAATACCGGTGGTTCGATTCCTTTATCTGCCAAAATTTTCACAGCTTCAGCTAAAATCGCATTGATAATCACTGCGCCAACAACGGTAGAGGTTGGTCCGAATGGGACGCTTACCTTTTCATATGATAGAGCGGCATCTCCTTTTGCAGAATAATTATCGATGACCAAATCCACCGAATCAAATAGATGCTTCCCACTAACATGGCGGGATGGCTGACTTTGGGAATATTCTAGAGAAGTAATTCCAATGACATAAGCACCGTTTGCTTTTGCCGTTTGTGCGACATCCACAGGGACCGGATTACGCCCAGAAGTGGAGATCACAAACATTACATCTTCTTTCCGAATATCCTGATCCTTCATAAATTCATCCGCTAAACCATTTTGTCGCTCTAACTGGGAAGAACGCAAAGCCCCTTCGTGAAGCATTAATGGTTCATATAAAATAGGGTTAATCGGAACAAGTCCGCCTGCCCGGTAGCATACTTCCTCTGTTAAAATATGAGAGTGCCCACAGCCAAAGAGCTGAATAACACCACCGTTTTGGATAGATTCTGCCACCTTTTCAGCCGCTTCCTTCAGTTTATCCCATTCATTCTTTTCGACTAATTCGATTTTTTCCTTAGCAATTGTAAAATATTGCGATAGCATAGATCCTCATCTCCTAACTGAACGAACGATTTTCGCTACTTCTTTCGGAATAGTTCTCCCTGTTGCTTTATCTATAGTCGATCCAAAAATATGCGGCATAAAAATAGGAATACCTGTATCTCGAACAGCATCCACAATCTCAACAATATTATCTGCTGATATTCCACCTGCAGGCTCAACGGAAGTGATTCCTTTTTCGGCAGCCACTTTACATAAGTACACAAGCTCTTCTAAATGGGTAAGCCCCTTTAAAGGCATGAATTTAATCGATTCTACCCCCATGGAAATCGCTAAATTGACTAAATCCTCCACTTTCATTTCAACACCGGATAGTTTCACATGCCCTACCTTTCCAGCAGGAGAAACTAAACCATTTACTGCCTGATCAAAACCTTTTGCCTTTAAATAACCCCTGGAATAACTTGATTTTTCAAAGGGTTGGTTGATATGCCCCGGATTTGAATCAGCAGCAATCTTCAGCACCTTGTCCCAATTGGCCGGATTCCCATTATCCCCAAGGCCAACGCTAATGACAGGAGCTGCTTCTTTTAATTCCTCTACTTTTTTCACTGCATCTTCCAATCGGTTAAAATCCGAAGATACGATGCCCGGAATGACAAATCCCTCTCCTGCTTCTACTATTTCCTGTGCATTTTCTTTGTCTTTTGCTAAAAAATTGAATAGTAAAAACCCATCCATTTTATTCAGCTTTTTTAATTCCATCTTTCGCACCTTCAATCAGCTTAATCATATTTTCAATCGCAACTTCGATGATTTTTTCGCCTTTTTCTTTTGTTGCTAGTGTGGCATTGCCTAATACGGCAGTGGAGGTAAATTCCTCCCATGGGGTTGGAGTGACATCAGCACTTGCTGGAATTTGCGGGTCTTCTGCAAGCGCTTTTGACATATCCACATATTCCCCTGCCAAGTAAAGCATATAAGAGGTTTCGATTTCACAAGCATGGAAATAGCTTGAATGAGCTGATTTCGCTTCTCTTACTTCTTCAGTTACTTTTCCTACACCAGGATAGAAGAGATACAAAATCTTAAAATCCGGATATTGGGCGTAAAGCTTACGCGCAGCTTCCTTCATGGAAACTGCATTTCCTAAATGGCCATTGATCATCGCAAAAATGCGGAATCCCTGCTCATATAGACTATTCCCAATATCATAAATAAAGCTAATTAAGGATTCATTGCTGATATTGATGCTGCCTGGAAAGTTTTTTAAACTCCAAACCTGCCCATAAGGCAAGGTGGGAAGGACAAAGGCGCCTGTCTTTTCAGCCACACGTTCTGACAGTCTTTCTGCTAAAAAGTTATCCGTTCCAAGTGGTAAATGGGGGCCATGTGCTTCTACAGCCCCAATTGGTAAAATGGCTACTAAACTTTTTTCAATTTTATCTCTTACCTCGAATGAATTTTCATGCTGAAAAATCATGCTGGAAGTCCCCCTTATTATTTTTTAAATGTAAAGCAACGGGCTGGATTGTCGATAAAGAATTTACGGATTAATGCTTCTCCATCAAAGCCTTGGCGATTGGCATCATCTATAAATCGCGGTACCCACTTGGCGATAATATATTCAAGGCCAAGACCGAAATCATAATGCTTATAATAAGTTTTTCTTGCCGTGTCACCACTTACTAGAATCTGATCCTCGTAGCCTTTTTTGACTAGCTCTAAGATGCATTGAATCCGAGTACTCTCTGGGGCGTATTTAATTTTGGCAATTCCATCAAAGCTTAAGAATGCACCTGTCTTAGCAATTTGCTCATGATAATAAGGGTCCGGATTACGGTCCATATGACCAAAACTCATAAATTGAAGGTCGATTCCTTCGCTTTTTAAAAGTTCGATTTGTTCAAGTCCCATCGTACCTGCTTCTGTGTGGGAGTGCATGGGGGCTTTTGTTTCATGGTGGGCACGTGCAACAGCACGCAAGGTTTTTACTTCTAAAGGAGAAATTCGGTTATAGCCGGTTCCAAATTTTACTTGACCTGCTTTAAAAGGAGTTCCTTCTAATCCTTCTTCTATTTCTTGAACGACAAATTCTGTTAGTTCATTGATACTCGCCGCTTCAATCCATTCGGCATAAGTTGGGTAATTTCCGATGATTGGTTTTAATTCTTCTTTAATTTTGGCATTCCAAAGGAAGCTTTTATTAAACCCTGCTGTTCCGACAATTTGGACATCCAATTCATCTGAAATTTCCTTAACCGCCTGCACGTCACGGCCATAGTCAACAGCCGTAGCATCCACAATGGAACGTCCACCATGATTTTTAAAATCTAGAACATCTAATTTTGATTTTTCCTTATCATCAAGTAAAAGGTCGTCCTCTCCCCGTTCTGCCCAATAGGCTGGACGGCAAACGATATGCTCATGAGAATAAGTAAATCCTAATTCCTCCGGTTTGATATCACCATTTAATGTACGAATAAAACTCATGTTGATCTCCCTCCATTTGAAACATTTTTAAAGAAGTAAAGGGCAAGAGCCTGCCCTTTACAAAAAACTAGATTATTAGCTTAAAAAATAATATGAGCAAGCGCCTTCACAATTGGGCCAAGAATGAACATATCACTGTCAGCTGCCCACATTGCTGTATCAGGAATCGTAGAGCCAATCAAGAAATGAACCATAATATATTGTCCCCAGGCAACGATGGTTGAAGTGACAAAACCGCCAATTAATGCACCTCGTACACCACCAGTAGAGTTACCAAAAACCCCTGCTGTTGCACCGTGGAAGAATAAGACAATCATCGTCGGAACAAATACGTATGATACGGTGTTACCAATCACCAATAACCAAACTAAGGCACCGAAGAATGCCCCTAAGAATCCAAGAATAACGGCATTTGGAGCGAATGTGAACACAACTGGACAATCAAGTGCTGGTATGGAACCCGGTACTAATTTTGTAGCAATCCCATTGAATGCAGGGACAATTTCACCAATGAACATTTTGACACCAAGCAATACGACGGCAATCCCGCCGGCGAATGTAAACGATTGAATAATGGAGTACATAGGGAAGTTTTGCCCTGCTGCTTGTTTAATTAATTCATGAGATCCTGGAGTACCCTTTAAAGTGATGATAATCGCACCAATGAAGAATAATACCCCCATCGTTAAAGCCGTAATAACATTGGAATCTCTTAAAAACTCAAGACCCTTTGGCAATTTAATTTTTTCTGAATCATTTTCTTTATTACCAAGAACTTTACCTAGTAAAGCAGAGATTACTGCAACGCTTGCTGAGGTATGGCCTAATGCGATGGCGTTGCCACCAGTGACTTTTCTCATAAATGGTTGAACAATGGCAGGCTGGAAGGTCCAATATAGACCCATGAAAATAGATAAGAAAATGACTAATTTGACAAGAGAAACATTGCTAACGCCTACTGCTTCCACAATCACTCCCGCAAAGATGGTCGTTGTCCAGAACATCATGTGTCCTGTTAAGTAAATGTATTTAAACTTCGTAAAACGAGCTAACAATACGTTGATTAAAAACCCAAGAAACATCGCTAATGTAACAGCAGAACCAAATTTTAAGTTAAAGGCTGTTTGGCCCATAAACTGACCTAAACTATTTGCCTTTAATCCAAATACTTCTGCCCACATAGGCTGGAATATATTTAATGCGCCAGTAATGATACCAGCACCAGCATTGATGATTAAAAATCCAATCATCGCCTTAAATGTACCGCTTACCGTTTGACTTGTGGTTTTCTTCTGCAGTAATAAACCTAATAAAACAATAATTCCAATCAAAAATGCCGGTACACCAAATATATTATTTGCAATCCACGTTAGTACTTGCATACTGTCTCCTCCTAAAAAGGTCAAAAATATTAGTTAAAATGGCTTTCTAATACTTGTTTAATTTCATTTAAATCAAAGTAGTTGTTCACAATTAATATTTTCGTAGGATGGCCTGATAGGGACTCTGCCAATTCATTACTTGTTATAATTAAGTCCGGTCTTTCACTTGAGGCACTGGATACATCGGTATTATCGACGTCTGCTTGAATCCCTAATTGACGTAAAACAGTATCTACATTCATACGTAAAATTAGGCTTGTTCCTTGTCCTAGTCCACATACACATAAAATTTTCATGATTGTCTCCCTCCTAGTAATTGTTCCATTTCGGAATATGATGTAATTTCCATTAACTTTTTCACATTGTCTTGACTGTTTAATAGAGTCATTAATTTCTGTAAAATCTCTAAATGTTCAATACTAGAGGATGCTCCCAGAGCAAATACTAAATTGACTGGATCATTTGCAGCATGCCCAAAAACAACCGGTTTCGTTAATCGTACTAAGGAAACAGATGCTTCCTTAGCTCCATCCTCCGGTCTTGCATGCGGTAAAGCAATTTGAGGCGAGAGAACAAAATAGGGACCATTTTTATGATAGGATTGAACCATGGCCTCCACGTATTTTTCCTCTACCAAACCCTCCTGAACAAGCAATTTACCTGCTGCTTGTATTGCCTCATCTGGAGAGGTCACATCAACATCAAATTCAACGAGATTCTTTTCTAAAAACTTCATACTGGATTCCCCTCACTGTTGCTACAACTTCCTACTTGGAATAGGCATTGACTAAATCAAAAATTTCCTCTGAAGATTCAGCTAACAGGATTTTTTGCACATTATTTGAGTCTGTTAGCATTTTCGTTAATTGTGATAGCGCCTTCAGATGCGCTTCCCCATCTATCGCTGCTAACACAATCATAATTTGAATATCATGCTTTCTTTTTTCTGAAAACGGCACTGCTTTAGTAAGCCTTAATAAGCTCATGCTTAATTGATTAACGCCATCCTCTGGTCTCGCATGTGGGATGGCTACTTTCGGCGCAATGACAATATAAGGTCCCATCTTATTAATGTTTTGAATCATCGTTTGCACATATTCTTCTGATATAAGTTCTTCCTGAAGGAGAGGAATAGACGCCATTCGAATGGCTTCCTTCCAATCGGAAACTTCACTTTGCAATTGAATATGCTTCAATTGGAGAATTTTATTTAATGAAGGCTTTTCTACTTCTTTAACAACTTTTTCCGGTTTGTATAAATATTGCTTGAGATCCTGCTTGAGGCCTTCTGGACTCAAAATATCAGCATGTTTTTGAATGATTTCCATCAAAGCCTCAATGGATGAACTTTGTTTAGAGTGATGATCAAAGTGAGCATTCACTTTCTTTAATAAACTTTCCATTTCCGCTTCTGTTAAGATCGGATTGACAACGAAAACAGGCTTATCCTTCTTCTCTAAGGGAATGGTGGAAAGAATGAAATCAGCATCATAATCATTTTTTTCATAGTCCCTTAATGAAACACTACCAATTAAATCGATGGTGGAAAAAAGCCCCTCCAATTGATGTAGGAGTAATCTGGAGGTACCTACGCCATTAGTGCATACTAGGAGAGCCTTCTTCCGAACAGCAGGTTTTGCTCCCACCTTTCTCATCCAACCGCCAAAATGCATGGCAATGAGAGCTATTTCATTCTCGTTCACATCTTTTCCCACAACGGCTTCTAGATGAGTAATAACCTTTTTGGTTAATAAAAAAATATCATGATATTGCTTTTTAATGGATTCCGTCATATCACTTTCAAATTCCAAACCATATCGAACTCGGAAATAGGCTGGTTTTACATGAAGGAGAAGGCTTTTCTCAATTTCTTGCCGGTCTTTAAAAAAGACACAGGCATACTTTTGAAAATCCGTCACCATTTGTGTGACTACTTTAGATAGAATTTCAGAATCATTGCTATTTTGATTGGATAGGTTATCTTCTGAAAATTGAACCCGGGAACTCAATAGATGCTTTGTGATATAAAGAATTTCATCCTCTGGGAAATCGATTTCAAATAAGATAGAAAGTCTAGCACCAATTTTTTGAGCTGCTTGATACTGCTTTGTTTTTTGCAAAACGGCCTTTTCAATTGGATCAATCGTGATTTTCTTTCCTTGGGAAACACGTCTGCAAAATAGGAAGAGCCGAAAAGAAATGCTATATAGAAATTCATCCGTAAATTGAATATTGAGCTCTTCTTCACTCTTCATGACAATCTGCTGAATCACTTCCAATTTTTCAAATGTAAATTGGTTAGAGTCCTTATTTAATATCATGGGAATCTTAGATAAAACGGACTGCCAATTTTCATTTGGCAGAACATGCTGAAGAAAATGAACGATAGCCTTTCGTTTATCCTCTTCATCGCCATAAATCACATAACCTGTTTTCCGATCAAACTCTAATGTTAGGTTAAACCGTTCCAGCTCTGCCCTTAAACCCTTTATGTCTTCAATAATGGTATTTCGACTGACTCGAATTTTTTCCATTAGATTTTCAAGATACAAAGGATTATCACGTGCCATAATATAAATGGCTAACCACGCTTTACGCTCTTTAACGGAATATTCATAGTGCCAAGTTTTCATGGTTCTTAACTTTTTAGGAATTTCTTTCAAGGCATTTTCTTCGAGAATATAGCCAGCTGAGCGAACATGCTTGATTGGCTGTAAACCATTTTCTTTCAACCAATCACTGATTTTACCGATATCATAATAAATCGTTCTTCGGGAAATTTGAAATTTCTCAATCAATTCGTCAACTTTCACATAGGTCTTTGCTTTAACTAAATAGGATAATAATGCGATACTGCGCTGATCTAATGACATTAGATAAATCCTCCCTTGCACACACTAGTTTGTGCAAAAAAGTATTTTGATTACTTCAGCAATTGCTTGAATTAACTATAACCTCTTATTAAAAAAATGGGGAGACCAAATGCCGCCCTACTTATTTGTGCAAAATTGGACGTTAATAATTAATAATTAAAAAAATTGCATAATATTGATTTATTGAGCCGGTTAATCTCGGCTTTACTATCTAGTATCTCCCTTGGATCAATGCACTCATGAAAAAGCAATCAAAAATGCAACATCTAATATTAACTTCCCAAATTCATTTATTTTCCAGGAGTTATTTACTCCCTCTATTCTTTTCCATTGATCAAAAACGAGGGATGAAAAAAGAGCTAGATTGCATTTTTCAATCTAGCTCTTCTTATTAACAGCTTGCCTTATCTTAAGATAAATGAACCGGAAGTGGATTTCCTAAAACCAATTCATCTTCTGTCACGATCGAATCATAGGCTAATATTTGTACACCTTGCTGTGCTGCTAGTAAAATGGCGTCCGCAAAGGGGGCATCCATCTCTCTATTAGGAGTAAAAGCATGACAGCCGTCCATTTGTACAACAAATAAAATGGTACCAGCAAAGCCTGCGCGGACGGCCTTTGCCAATTCTAATACATGCTTCGTTCCCCTACTTGTGGGAGCATCAGGAAATAAGGCGAAGCCATCCTTTTCAAGTGTTACGCCTTTCACTTCAATAAACCCTTTTTCATTATCCTTTTCATAATATAAATCAAATCGGGAGTCTCCATAGGTGACCTCTCGCTTTGCGAAACTGACAGGTCCAATCTCCTGTAAATTTCCTGAAGTGAGCGCCTCAAATGCCACCATATTCGGGGCTTGGGAGTCAACATTAACCCAATCACCCTTTTTCTTCACCGCTATAAGTGAGAATCTTGTCTTTCGATTCGGATTATCGCTTACTTCCAGAAGGACTTCCACAAATGGCTGAAGCAATTCTTTTAAGCGCCCTGTATTTTTGATATGTACTAATTCCATGATTCCATTGATTTCAACTTCAGCTATGAAGCGATTTACTCGCCGAATCAACCTTCCATGTACAATTGTTCCATATTTCATGACGTCACTTCCAAATACCCTTTTCTTTTATTATGCATGATGGATCCAAGAATCTCACCTTAATCATCCTTACCCACTAGTAACTTCCTTATATCCCCCAATTAAACTATTTCAGAAACATTTTTCATGATTTCTGTAATCAAGATTTTCTTTGTTTTTGGCGTAAAAAAAAGCAGTGACATTTTCCATTCACTGCTCAAGGTTATTTCAAATATTATGGTCCATAAATAATCGCTTATGAAACCGTTGCTAGTTCTTTATCCGCTAAACCAAGTACCCCAGCTGTTGAAGTATTAATTTCATGAATAAGCTCTGGGTTTTCTAATAGTGATACTCCGTATGAAGGGATCATCTCTTTTATTTTTGGCTCCCATGCTTTTAGATACTCTGGGAAGCATTTTTTGATTACGTCAAGCATTACGTAAACCGCAGTAGAAGCACCAGGTGAAGCACCAAGTAGGGCTGCAATGGAACCATCCGCTGCACTAACAACTTCCGTACCAAATTGAAGTGTACCTTTACCGCCTTCAACTGTATCTTTAATTACTTGTACCCGTTGACCTGCTACCACGATATCCCAATCCTCTATTTGGGCATTTGGAATAAACTCGCGCAATTCTTCCATGCGCTTTTCTTTTGATAGCATCACTTGCTCAATTAAATATTTAGTTAATGGAATGTTCTTGGCACCTGCAGCCAACATCGTTAAGACATTATTAGGTTTCACAGAACCTAGTAAATCGAACATAGAGCCCGTCTTTAAAAACCTTGGTGAGAAACCGGCGAACGGTCCAAAGAGCAATGATTTTTTATGATCAATAAATCTTGTATCAAGATGTGGAACTGACATTGGTGGAGCACCTACTTTTGCTTTACCGTATACTTTCGCATGATGCTGCTCTATAACATCCGAATTATTGCACACCATAAATAAACCGCTTACTGGGAATCCCCCAATATGCTTTCCTTCAGGAATACCGGATTTTTGCAGTAATGGAAGGCTTCCGCCGCCTCCACCAACAAAAACAAATTTTGCCGTATGGTGCTCGACTTGACCATTATCGAGATTTTTCACTTTTAATTCCCATAAGCCGTCATTTGTACGGTTAATATCCTCAACACTGTGCTTATAGTTTATCTCAACATTATTATTCTTTAGGTGATCAAACAACATGCGTGTTAATGCACCAAAATTGACATCCGTTCCAGAATCGATTCTTGTGGCGGCTATCGGTTCATCTGATGTACGACCTTCCATGATCAGTGGAATCCATTCCTTTAGCTTTTCAGGATCATCAGAAAATTCCATTCCATCGAACAACGGATTGTTTGATAGCGCTTTAAATCTCTTTTTCAAAAACGCAACATTTTTTCCCCCTTGAACTAGACTCATATGAGGCAGTGGCATGATAAAATCATGCGGATTACGAATCAGGTTCCTATTGACAAGATAAGACCAAAATTGTCTTGAAAGCTGAAACTGCTCATTAATTTTTACTGCTTTACTGATATCTATGGATCCGTCCGGTTTTTCAACAGTATAGTTCAGTTCACACAATGCAGAATGCCCTGTTCCTGCATTATTCCATTCATTTGAGCTTTCCTCTCCTTCATTTGCGAGCTTCTCAAAAACCTTAATCTCCCAGTTCGGTACCAATTCCTTCAGAAGTGATCCTAAAGTTGCACTCATTATTCCTGCACCAATTAAGATAACGACTGATCTAGATTGTCTGTTGCTCATTTTTACCTTCCTCATCCCCTCTAATTTACAAAAAAAAGTAGGGTCCCTCCTCGATAGGTGTCAAAACTAAGAAACTTTATAGGAACTCTCCTTTTTTTAATTGACCAACTATTCTCTATTATAATTATTTATATATTAAAATATCTACTATTTTTCTGATAATTATAAACTATTTAATGCTAAGAAAAAAGAGAAAAGTCCCAATCAACAGATTAGAAATTAAAAAACAAAGCTTTAACCCTCCTGTTTATAAGGGCTGAAGCTTTGTTGACGAATATTTTCAATACATTCACCTTAAGCTTTTAATGGACTATTTTTGTCCCGTGTGCTTCTCTAACTTTTAACTCAGATGTAATGGAATGCAAGTTTTCATCCGTAATTCCGCCACCAGGGAGTATGATTATTCGGCCAGCTGCATATTCCACATACTCTTTTAACCTTGGCAAATTATGTTTGATGGAAGTCTCTGCTGAACCTCCGTGTGTTAAGATACGATGTACACCGTGATTTGCCAACCAATCAATTGCTTTAAACTGATACTCGGGTTTGATTTCATCAAACGCCATGTGAAAGGTAACCTCTAACCCTTTTGCCAAGTCCAATAGGGTACTCATCGCCTTCTCATCAATCCAGCCTTGATCATTTATACAACCAAAAACCACCCCATCAGTGCCTAACTGCCTCATCTGATTAAGATCGAGCTTCATCATTTCAATTTCCCTCGAAGTATAAATGAAATTTCCACCTCTAGGGCGAATCATTGTCATAACTTTAACGTTTTTTTCATGGCAATAGTTAATCGTTATCGAAGCTACCCCAGAACTAACGGTTGTCCCTCCTTCAGCCAGATTGTCGCAAAGCTCAATTCGATCCGCACCCTTTTCAATTACATCGGGAATCACAGTAAAATTTTCGACACAAACTTCTTTTATCATAATAACCCTCCTAATAGATCCAGTTCTGCTAAATAATCCACTATTTTCCTTTCCTAAGTCCCATTCTGAAATCAGCTTTTCATACATCAATGATTTACGAACTGTTCCTTTTAAAAATTAGTATGTTTTTTCTATCCACTGTTATTTGAGTATAGCCAATGTAACTAAAATATTTATACATTTGCACAAAAGATTTCTGCAAACTCAGTAGTTAAAAGGAAAAAGACAGAAATATGAAGTTGTGTCTAAATGTCATAATCGTCAGCCCCTTGCGCATACATATTTTACCTTCATTATACTGTTTGAAGGATTACTATTTTATAAGAATTGCCAACAAACTCAAGTATCATATAATAGATAGTTTAACTCTAATTCTCTCCTTAACCATGTAAAAAGTTAGAATTTTATCAACTACCCCCAAAATTTCAAGATAGCAATCTAAATTTTTGTTGATAGTCATTTTTTGTCGAAAGGATTTGTCAGCTTTTCGTATTATGTTCAGGATGCCAGTCCTATGCACTTTTTACAGATTTTCAATATAGATCAATCTATTAAAAAAATAGATATCCTTTTTCGACACTGAACATTTGGGGAGGAGTTTCCGTGAATCGAGTTTTTAGGTGGGTGGTCAGATCATGGTTTGCGCCTGTCACTGGAAATGCAGGAGCAGTTGCAAGTACTCTTGGTTTTTTTCTGGCCTTTTTACCCTTAGGTAGTTTAAGAATTCCATTATTACTTGCTTTTTCACTTTTGTTGCGTCTTAATATCATTGCCTTATTGCTTGGAACACTGATGGCGATGTTTATTCCTTATATTCGTGAGTTACCCTTCTTGGATTTACCTGTATTAAAAGAATCAGGGCTATTTTCTGCCCTGAAAGCGAAAATTCAATCTTCTCAGGTCTTAACGTCAGGTATTTTTGGAGGCCTGATTGGCCTTATTTGCTATTTTTTCTTCCACTGGTTTTATAATTTAGGGTTAAAGAAAAGGGAGCGGAATCAAGAGCATATTTTTCTTGATCCTGCCAAAAGACGTTGGTCCATTTTTAAACGAATGAGTGTAGGCTTTGCGATTTTAATTGTAGTCGTATCGACTATTTTTATAGAAAGTCTGCAAACAGACCCGATATTTCCTGAACTGCAATTGAATAAAAGCACAGCAAAGAGCGAAATCGAGCCAATCAATACCGTTCTCAGTGAAAAAGAGCTTGCTTCACAATTACAAAAAACAACGCCTTCGCCTTTAGTACAAAAAAGCTCAAACCAAAAACAAATAGCAAGCAAACAAGAAGTCTATAGTTTTTACGTCAATTGGGATGAAAACAGCAAAACCTCTTTCAAAAAAAATATAGATTCGATTACAATGTTAGTTCCAGAGTGGCTGCAGCTTACTCCCAGCCTTTCGCTTAAGACCAATACGGACAGTTCGATTGCTGCGGAAGCAAAAGCACATGATGTTAAGGTTCTTCCATTAGTGAGCAATTTTATTAATAACAAGTGGGATGGCGAGCTATTGCATCGGTTATTTACCACACCCCGTGCTGAAGATCTTTTTATTAAAAATTTATTGGCATATGTGAGAACAAATGACTTTGACGGGATTAATATTGACTTTGAAGAAATCCATCCAAAGGATAAAGGTCATTTTACTGATTTTATGGATAAGATTTATGACGTCTTTCATCAACATGGGCTCATGGTTACGCTTGATGCCCCTCCGAAGGACGCAAGTTTTAACTATACTGCTCTAGCAGCTAACGTTGATCGCATGATTGTCATGCTATATGACCAGCACCATTCCATGAGTCATCCTGGTCCTGTAGCTCCAACCAATTGGGTAAAGGAAAGCTTAGATGAGCTCCACATTCCTTCCGAAAAATTGGTTGCTGGCCTAGGAAGCTACGGGTACGACTGGGAGGAAAATTCCAACCAGCCTGCAAAACCAATGACATTTGGAGAGATCATGAATTTGGGGATGGGAATAAATCTCCAAATTCATTGGAATAAGCTAGTAGGTAACCCTTATTTACGATACAAAATAAACGGAAAAAAGCATATGGTTTGGTTTTTAGATGCTGCTACCTTCCATAATCAATTGAAATTATCGATAGATAGCGGCACAAAAGGAGTAGCCGTTTGGCGCCTTGGCTCTGAAGATCCTTCCATCTGGAATTACATCAATAAACCAAAGGAACTTAACAATCCATCCAATGCTCTTAAAACCTTAACTAGTCCTAAACCTGTTCACTATTCGGGTAATGGAGAGATCCTAAATATTGTTTCTCAAGCAGAAAAAGGGAAAAGAACGATTAAATTAGATACAAACGGACTAATTGAGACCGAAACCTATATGAAATTACCAAAGCCTTTTGAGGTCGTTCGGTATGGCAAACCTAAAACAAAGGAAATTGTCCTTTCCTTTGATGACGGTCCAGATCCTGCCTATACCCCGCAAATATTGGATATTTTGGACAAGAATCATATTAAAGGGGCCTTTTTTATTGTAGGAAAGAATGCCCTGCAGCATCCGGAGCTGATTAAACGGATGCAAAGAGAAGGACATGAAATTGGAAGCCATACCTTTACCCATCCTGATATTGCATCCATCACTTCATTCCGGACAAAGATGGAGCTAAATGCTAATCAACGTTTATTTCAGCAAATAACAGGTCATTCGATGACCCTTTTCCGCCCACCGTATGTTGCCGATGCGGAACCGAGCACAAAGAGCGAACTGGTGCCGATATTGCGAGCACAGGAGATGGGTTATACCATGGTTGGTGAATTCATTGACACGGACGATTGGAAAAAACTTTCCAGTCATAAAATTGTGAGTCGGGTTCTTAATCAGCTTCCCGAAGGAAATGTGATTTTACTGCACGATGCTGGCGGTGACCGCTCCAATACGGTAAAAGCATTACCTGTCCTGATTAAAGAGCTTAAAAAGAGCGGCTACACTTTTACCACCATTTCCGATTTAATGAGGAAAAGCGATAGTCAGATTAACCCTCCTGCTGATCCAAACAGCCCTTATTTGATCTATGACAAGGCTGTATTTAAAGTCCTTCAAGGCTGGCACTCGGGCTTAAGCTTCCTGTTCTATTCAGCTATCGTGTTAGGAATCTTGCGAATGGCGATCTTTATTTTCCTTTCGAGAAAGCAGGTAAAAAATTATAAAGCAGCTCAGATTGATCCTGATTTTAGACCATTTGTCAGTGTCGTGATTGCTGCCTACAATGAGGAAAAAGTCATTGGCAAAACCATTCATTCAATTTTATCCAGCGATTACCCGGCTTTTGAAGTACTGATTATCGACGATGGTTCAAAGGATCATACTGCAGCTGTTGTTCAAGAAACTTATGCAGACCATCCCCACATCCGATTAATTAAAAAAAGCAATGGAGGAAAATCTTCCGCTGTTAATCTTGGTTTTCAAGAAGCTAAAGGGGAAATTGTGGTTGCGCTTGACGCTGATACGCTCATCGCTGAAAATGCCATCTCATTGCTTGTTAGTCATTTTAAAAATGAAAAAGTTGCAGCAGTTTCCGGTAATGTAAAGGTCGGAAATAAGGGGAATCTCCTTACAAACTGGCAGCATATCGAATATGTAACGGGCTTTAACCTTGAAAGAAGGGCTTTTGCTGCACTCAATTGCATTACGGTTGTACCAGGTGCAATCGGTGCATGGAGAAAAGCGGAAGTAGAAAAAGCAGGATATTTTAAAGAGGACACACTGGCAGAGGATACCGATATTACGCTGACTCTTTTAAGGAATGGGAAAAAGATTGAATTTGAAGAAAAGGCTTATGCCTATACAGAGGCGCCGGAGGATATTAAAAGTCTGGCAAAACAGCGCTATCGATGGATCTACGGTACATTACAATGCTTATGGAAACATCGCGGGGCTTTATTCAATAAAAAACATTCCACATTAGGATTTATTGCCCTGCCAAATATGTGGATTTTCCAATATCTTTATCAAACCATATCGCCAATTGCGGATATCTTGTTCATCATCGCCCTTTTTAACACACACCCTGAAAAGGCTATTATTGGATTCACTTTATTTTACTTGCTGGATTTCTTCACTTCTTTATATGCATTTCGATTAGAAAAAGAAAGTCCTAAACCACTTGGTTCATTGTTTCTGCAAAGAATCCTGTACAAGCAGCTTATGACTTATGTAGTTATAAAATCCATCTTCTCGGCAATAAAGGGAATCTCCGTTGGTTGGAATAAGCTAAAAAGAAAAGGAAATGTCACGCAGAAAACCTCCATGTAAAGTTGAAGAAATATCTCCACCTAGGTCTTTCCCATGTCGGGAAGGCCTTTTTTTTGATATAACAAAAAAGGGTCACCTCCTTTTGGTGACCCTCTTTGAAAGAGTTACATTTTCTTACCGTTGTTTTCGGTTTTATCGCGATTCGCAGCGTTTTCTTTTGCCGCCTGAGAAACTTGTTGTCCATGGTTAGTTGTCGTCGTGGTTGTACCCGACGTATTCGTTTCCGATGTCCTGGACGGGGGTGTGGTTGTTTTCGTTTCTGTTGATGAAGTCGGCTTTGTCATTGGTGCTTTAGTGTTTGTCTCATTTTTCGCTTTTCCAACAGATGTAATGGTTGCTGCCTTTTTTGCAGAAGCAACATTTGTTGTTGTATTCTTGATGATTTTTTTCGTATTTTGTTGGGTGGCTGCTGACGCACTATCACTCTTGTTTCTATAAGCCAATTGAAGAGTATGGTTATCCTGTGAAAGCTTGGTTTGATCGTCTTTTTTATTTGTTGTTTGTCTTTGGTTCTGCAACCATTTTTCTGCCTGACTGTCGATATCCATTTTTTTCAGATCTCTGGATATCGTTAAAGGATTTTCTTCTGCCAATCTTTTAAAAGGTTGACCACCTAACAAGGCGTTCGTAACAGAAAACGTAACCGAGCCTGCTAAAACCATAGCAAGAGCTCCCTTAGTTAATGTATTCATATAATTCCCCTCATTTTCGTTGTATCCTCATGTTAAAAGAATACGAACAAACTAAAATGTATTATGGGGGTATTATATTCAAATATTTTTTGAGTCTTTGTATTATTCTCGGAAATCTTTAAATGCTCTAAGTTGTTTATCGTATTTGATCAATATGTTACGGTTCTAGTTTTACAACAAAGGGGATAATAACCTGGATATAGACTCTTTAAATTGTACCCATAGTGGACGTTGTTGATACAGTTCAAGCGTGAGCTCTCTGGATACTTTTACATCCTCTTCAAATTTTGTTGTCAGTCTTTGAGCAATTCTCTCATCATATATAAAGGCATTCATCTCAAAATCTAATTTGAAGCTTCTTACATCAATATTCGCTGTTCCAACAGATGATATTTCTTCATCAACAATAACAGTTTTAGCATGAATAAAACCAGAATCGTATATATAGCTTTTTGCCCCAGCCTTAAGTAATTCACCAATATAAGACATGGTTGCCCAATAAACAAACATGTGATCTGGTTTATTAGGAATCATTATTTTGACCTCAATACCAGATGAACATGCAATTCGAAGGACATCTAATAGACACGTATCTGGAATAAAATATGGCGTTTGGATGAGAACAGATTTTTTTGCTGATAAGATCATTTTTATGTATCCATTTTTAATATGTTCTAATTTAGATTCAGGTCCACTTGTAACGATTTGCATTCCGACATTTCCTCGAGAAACATCGTTTGGAAAATAATTTGGAATATAGGTAATATCGTGATGATGGGATGCCTGATTCCAATCAAGAATAAAACGGGTCTGAATCGCATGAACAGCTGTACCCTGTATCCTTAAATGCGTATCTCGCCAATACCCAAATTTTTGATTTATTCCAAGATATTCGGTGCCGATGTTAAAGCCACCTACATAACCAATTTTTCCATCAATAATGACTAACTTACGATGATTGCGAAAATTCAACCGCAGATTGACGAAGTAGAATTTTAAAGGAAAAAAGACTGCCACTTCACCACCAGCCTTACGAAGATCTTTGAAAAATTGTTTGGTTAATCCCCTCGAACCCAGACCATCAAATAAAACCCGTACTTTAACCCCTTCTTTAGCTTTCTTCGTTAAAACTTCTATGAGCTTCTTCCCGAGTTGGTCATTTTTAATAATATAGTACTGTAAATGAATATGGTCCTTTGCCCCAACGATATCATTAAATAATCTGTCAAACTTCTCTCCACCATCCGTAAATATATCAACCAAATTATCTTGTGTTAAGACAGCGTCATTATTAATTAAATGCATATATATTAAATTTCTATTTTTTCTTGTAGCTTGATTACGAAAATGAAATTGGCAGGTACCAAACTGGTTTAATTGAATTCTTAACATTTTTTGGATTCCAATCTTTTTATGGTCCTCCCATTGAAAAAGTTGAGACCGTCTGAGGTTTTGTCCGAAAAGAATATACAAGACAAACCCAAGTAAAGGAATAAAAAATAGAACCAGTAACCAAGCCCATGAGGAACCAGCATCTCGTCTTTCACGAAAAGCAACAATAATCGCAAAAAAAATATTCAAAACAATAACTAGCCATAGTAATAAGGAAATAATATTCATAATGGAATCCTCACTAAAAAAATTATAGGTTAATCGTATAACGAAATAAGTTTTATTTTGACAAATAGGACGGGTACATAGTTATTTTTCTAACAATCCCAAAAGTATATTCTCACGAATGGCGAATGATAATGTTATTAAGATTAAATTAGAGAACTGGTGTAAAAAGAAAGAATCGGAGTTTTCACTACGAATAAGTTGTTTACTTTATTGCATATAATAAAATTAATTTAATAGTGAGGAAGTGACTTTGTGGAAGATAGAAACCAGAGCTTTAATTCCTTATTTATAGGAATTGACGTTGGTTCAACAACCGTCAAGGCTACAGTAGTAAACCCCAAAAGCAAAGAAATTCTTTGGTCGGATTATCAACGGCACAATACGAAACAGGCTGAAATGGTCCAGGAATTTTTAATTCGGATCGGAAATGAGTTTTCCGATGTGAAGAAGGAAGATATACGTGTATTTATTACTGGATCGGGTGGTGGACCAATTGCTGAGCATATTGGAGCTAAATTCGTTCAAGAAGTAAATGCAGTGACGATGTCAGTGGAACAACTACACCCTGATGTTGGCAGTGTGATTGAACTGGGTGGGCAAGATGCCAAAATTATTATTTTTAAAGAAAACGGAGAAACGGGAGACAAGCAGGCGATTACGTCGATGAATGACAAATGTGCCTCTGGTACCGGTGCCACGATTGATAAATGCATGATTAAAGTCGGAATGCCGGAAGAGGAAGTAGGTAAGCTGGAATTTGATGATTCAAAGCTTCATCATGTTGCAGCCAAATGCGGCGTATTTGCTGAAACGGATATTGTAAATCTAGTGAAAAGCAGTATTCCATCATCTGAAATTATGTGCTCACTAGCGGATGCCATTGTGATGCAAAATCTCTCAGTTCTGACTAGGGGGAATACATTACGTCATAAGGTTCTGCTATTAGGTGGACCGAATACATACTTACCTTTCCTGCAACAATGTTGGCGAAAACGAATTCCTGAATCGTGGGAACAACGTGGATACGATTACCCGAAAGACATCCCACTTGATGAGTTGATTTTCATCCCGGAAAATGCCCAGTATTATGCGGCTTATGGCGCTGTAATCTATGGCATGTATGAACCTCAGGGCGTAGGTGTTTATAAAGGGCTGCAAGATTTAAAAACATTTATTACACACGGACGTAAAGCAAAGCTCGGCGAAAAAGCGGGCGCTCCTCTTGTGAAAAGCGTGGAAGAATTAGAACAATTTCGCCGTCAATACAGTATTCCTAAATTTGTACCGGCTTCGTTTGAACCGGGTCAGACGATTAGCGCTGTGGTTGGTCTGGATGGGGGTTCCACTTCATCGAAGGCCGTGTTGGTCGATACGAATGGCACGATTCTGTTGAAAGAATATCAGCTGTCTAAAGGAAATCCGATTCAAGATACGAAAGAGCTTCTGGGATGTATTTACGATAAGGTTCAAACAGCAGGCGCCAAACTGGAAATTATCGGTTTCGGGGCCACGGGATATGCGGCCGATGTTTTGGAAAAAACATTGAAAGCAGATGTGAATATCGTGGAAACGGTTGCCCATATGATGAGTGCTGTCCACTTTTTCGGTGATATTGATGTGATTTGTGATATTGGCGGTCAGGACATTAAAGTCCTCTTTCTTAAAAACGGGGATATCCGTAATTTCCGGTTGTCCAATCAATGTTCAGCCGGAAACGGAATGCTCTTACAGGCAATGGCTGACCAATTCGGGATTCCTGTCCAAGAATATGCCGAAACAGCATTCAAGGCCGATCTGAGTCCGAAATTTTCCTATGGCTGCGCCGTATTTCTTGATTCGGACCGTGTAAACTTCCAGAAGGAAGGTTACGCGAAAGAAGAACTGTTAGCAGGGCTCGCCATGGTATTGCCCAAAAATATATGGCAGTACGTTGTCCAAATTCCTCGTATGGCTGAACTGGGGCGAAAATTTGTCCTGCAGGGCGGAACTCAGCATAATCTGGCTGCTGTCAAAGCGCAAGTCGATTATATTAAAGAACGGGTTCCCGATGCAGAGGTGTATGTCCACCCGCATACAGGCGAAGCAGGTGCAATTGGAGCGGCGATGGAAACCCTTCGTGTCGTGAAGCGCAGAGGGTATTCTACGTTTCTTGGGCTAGATGCTGCGATTGGTATGCAATACATGTCCCGCAACGATGAGACTACACGCTGCAACTTTTGTCCTAACAATTGCAGCCGTACGTTTATCGATACTTCTACCCCTGATGGTCAGACTGCCCGTTATATTTCCGGTTTTAGCTGTGAAAAAGGCACGGTAGAAGACAAAGAAGCCATGATGCAGTTAACTCGAGAACGTAATCAGTTAAAAAAACAATACCCAAATCTCGTTGAATATGAAGCGCGTCGCATGTTTCAGCATTTTTATGATTTTACTCCTTTACCAGAAGAAGGGCGTATGGTTGAGGATGTAAAGGTAAAAACAAGCTGGATTGGCACAAGAAGAACGAAGTATATGCGACCGTTTCAACGTTCTTCAGCTGAAGCATTGGAATGGCGAAAGCAGCTTCGGATCGGAATTCCGAAAGTACTCAACATTTGGTCTACTGCCCCTTTTTGGCGAACATATTTTGAGACGCTTGGTGTCAGTGAACGCGGTATTGTATTCAGTGACAATACAAGTGAGGAAATGTGGCAAGAGGGAGGAAAGTATGGATCCATCGATCCATGCTATCCATCAAAAGTAGCACAGGCACATGTGCATAATTTGCTATTTAAGCACCATCGAGAAAATAAGCCGCTTCACGCGATTTTTTTTCCATGTATTACTCATATTCCGACTCATCTAAACAATGTGATGGACTCCGCGAGCTGTCCGATTGTGGCTGGGGCCCCGAATGTAATTAAAGCTGCTTTTACAAAGGAAACAGACTTTTTCAAAACTAGGGGAATCACCTATTTTGATCCTGCGGTGACGTTTACAGAAACGAATATGCTGAAAAAACAATTGTTTGATGCGTTTAAGGATTTCTTGCGAATCACGGAAGACGAAAGTGATTTTGCTGCAGACGAGGCTTGGAAGGCAATGGAGCTTTTTGACACGGAAATGCAGGAGAAAGGCAGAATGATTTTGGAGCAGGTGGAAGAGGAAAACAAACTGGCTATTTTAATGATTGGCCGTCCTTATCATTCAGATCCGGGTCTTAACCATGGAGTATTAGATGAATTTCAAGTACTTGGCTATCCGATTCTTTCCATGCGCGCCATTCCGAAAAATGAAGCTTGGCTACGTCGCTTCTTTAAAGATGATTTAGAAAGCGAAAGAGTGAAATATGCGTTGGAAGTAACGGATGTATGGCCGGAAAACTTTAGTTCCAATAGTGTTCAGAAAGTATGGGCTGCCAAATTTGCCGCCCGCCATCCAAATGTGGCCGTATTAGACCTATCCAACTTTAAATGTGGACATGATGCCCCAACATACGGGCTAATTGACTCGATCATCTCAACCGCGAGTACGCCCTACTCCGCCCTCCATGATATTGATGCGAATAAGCCGAGCGGTTCGATCAAAATTCGTGTCAAAACGTATGCCCATAGCTTGGGACTTCATGAAGAGCGCCTTCAAGACCTAGCACATAAAAAGGAAGAATTACAGCGCCTCATTGAGAAAAAACGTCATCAATTAATGCGTGGCCCAATTCACGAACGGTTATCTAGCTCACCTGAGAAAAAAGCCATATCTGAATAATAATAAATGGAGTTGACAGAAACGTGAAATTGATAAAAGACCATTCCAGTGATAAGGATATGAATCAAACTGATGTTGTTCAACTATTCGAAGAAGAAATGAAACGATTTAAGAAGGAACAAGAAGCTGCCCTAGGCCTAAACCAAACAAAAAGCCAGTGGTTTGACCCTGTCCCGCGGCAATTCTTTGCTAAGGACAAAGATTCTACGACCATTCTTTTCGGAGGACTTACGATGGCCCATGATTATTTGGTCGAGGGAGCTCTGAAAGGATTGGGTTACAACGTCAAGCATATGGAATGCCCGGATACGGAGTCTTTGCGCTACGGAAAGGAATTTGGAAATCGGGGACAATGCAACCCGACCTATTTCACTGTGGGGAATTTGATTAAATATCTTACCCACCTAAGGGATATAGAAGGAAAGTCGGAAGAAGAAATTGTCCGTAATTATCTTTTCATTACAAGCGGTTCCTGTGGTCCCTGCCGCTTTGGTACTTATGTGACGGAATACCGGAAGGCATTGCGTGATGCTGGATTTGATGGTTTTCGAGTTCTTGTATTCCAACAACAGAGCGGCTTAAAGCAGGCTACCGGGGAAGAATCTGCCCTTAAATTAGACAGCTCCTTTTTCATTTCTTTTTTAAAGGCAGTTTTGATTGGCGACATTTTGAACGCCCTTGGTTATCGGATTCGTCCTTATGAAGTGGTTGCGGGATCGACCAACGCTGCCCTGGATCGCTGTAAACAATATTTGTATAATGCCTTCAGTAACCAGAAATCGCTTATCCGTGCCATATATCGTTGCCGTAAAGAACTGCAGGCGGTGAAAGTAGACCGGACAATCGTCAAACCAAAAGTAAGTATTATCGGTGAGTTTTGGGCGATGACAACGGAGGGAGATGGCAACTATCGGCTTCAGCAATTTTTGGAGGAAGAAGGGGCTGAAGTAGATGTACAATCTATGACGGCATGGATTTTATATTTGATCTGGGAAGGACGCTATGATACCCTTAAACGAATAAATTTACGCCGAGCGGACTCCGGTGGTAAAGGGCTGGCAGAAAAGAACCCTCAGATGCATCTTAGGATGTTGCAGTTTGCGGATCGTGCTGTACGAGTGATGTTCCAAACGTATGCCAAGGCTATGGGACTTCGTGGCTATCACTTGCCTGATATGGAAGAAATTGCGAAGGCCGCTCACAATCACTATAACAACCACCTTAGAGGTGGAGAGGGGCATATGGAGGTTGGCAAACTCATTCTAAATGTAGTGAAACGTAAAGTGAACATGACCATTTCTGTTAAACCTTTCGGATGTATGCCTTCATCCGGTGTTTCAGATGGCGTCCAATCATTAATTACTGAGCTTCACCCCGAAGCGATTTTTCTTCCGATTGAAACGACCGGAGACGGCGCGATTAACGTGTACAGCAGAATTCAGATGATGCTGTTTAAGGCAAAAAAGGCTGCACAGAAGGAGTTTGACGAAGCTTTAATAAAAAAAGGCGTTACAGTTGAGAAACTCCAACTGAACAATTCAAAATCCAGCCGCCCATTACAAACTGTCCGTCATGTTGTTGCTTGTACAGCTGCCAATACGGTATATAGCAAAAAAGAATTTTTCAAGCAGTTTTCGTTTTGGAGAAATAAAGAAGAAATGGAAAGCATTTAAGTTGAGCCCCTTGTATAAAAGAAACCAATTGACATATGGAATAATTTGCTATAAAAAATCCATCCTTAAAGCGAATTAAGGATGGATTTTTTTCATAACCCTTAAACGACTCCTTTTGGAATATCTAATAGAGTATTTAACCTACAATTGCTTTATGTAAGAAGTGTCTATAACGAAAGTATCTTTCTCAAGTAATGCGCCATCGATTCGTAAAAGAATTCCTTACGTAAGACTCTCATGAAAAGGCTGTTGAAACGTGGTTTCAACAGCCTTTTTAAATTCATTAACTATAATAGACTTTGACGTTAAACAGCTGTCTGGATCTCTCCTTCTCGAAATTTGTTAAAAGAAAGTTGGTGAAGTGTTATTTCCGGACGACTTCCTAATCTGATATTAATAGATGTTTGTCCTAATCCTTCACTTATATAAAAAGGTTTTTCCTCATAATAATGAAGCCCTTTAATCATATTCATCTGCATCATCGTCCTTCCCAATTTTGCAAGATGATATGGTTTAGGCCAGTATATTTGGCCGCCATGGAAATGGCCTGATAATAGATAATCGTAATACCAATCCTTCATGTTGAGAACGATATTGGGGTCATGAGTTAAAACTAAATGGTATCCGTCTTCTATACCTGAGTATGATGTTTGCAGGTTGCTTCTTTTTGAATGTAAATCATCAATGCCAATAATATGAACCAATTTATCTTCGACAATAATGGTCTCATTTTCATTTTGAAGGGTTTTACAGCCATGATGTTCCAATGTATTTTTTAATAATTCAAAGTCCTTTTGATTTAATTTGTAATCATGATTTCCAAATACGGCATAAATGCCATAGCGCGGATTTAACCTGTTAAAAACTTTTAAATAAGGAATTAACTTTGGAATACTGCGTTTTTTATCTAGAAAGTCCCCCGTTAAAGCGATTAAATCAATTTTCTCTCCTGCTAGCTTGTTAAAAAGGTTTTCCGGAGAAACAGAAATCTTTTCTAAATGCATATCTGATATTTGTAAAATATTAAAAAAAGATCCTTGCTTCTGATCAGAATCTATATTAGATAAATTTACTTTATTTAAAGAAACTTTATGAGTATTTTTGTATGCCCTATAGAAAAGGAGCAAAATACCTAAAATTACAAGAATAAAAAAGAATAATTTCATTTAAATCTCCTCCTTCCAACCTATTATAAGGAAACCGGAAAAGAAATATTAGCGGGAATTAATGGAGGAAAAGGAAAGATAACCACCATATATAAAATTTACTAAAAATGGTTATAGTATAATTGTTTACTCAAACTAGGTTAATTCATTACCAACTTTTACTTTATTTGAATGTAATTTAAAAGGTATAAAAAAGCTTCTTCCTTCTTAATCTATAATTGTTCTTTTAGAAAAGAAAAACATAAATTTATTAAAGTGCAGGTGCTTCGGATTGCAATTATCACCAAGAATTTATCACTCATTGATTCGACCCAAATGGTTTACAAAATTATATATTCAAAATCATATTCACCAACATTTTAATTTTTTAGAAAAAAAAGTTTTAGATTTTGGAGCAGGTACTGGAGCAAACTGCACTCTATGTACACCTAATCATTATTTTGGGATTGATCCAGATTCAAACAGGATAGAATTTGCCAAACGATTATATAACCAATACCGATTTGAAACTTTTAAGGAAAATGAACTTCCTGCTGACAACAATAGCTTTGATTTTATATTAATTATTGCTGTACTGCACCATATCCCTCCAGAAATGGTTTATTGCTATGTAAAAGAATTCAAACGGGTCTTAAAACCAGAAGGAAGAATTGTTGTACTTGAACCTTGCTTGTTTGAAAAGTCTCCAATCAGTAATTGGTTTATGAGATTTAATGATAAAGGTGAGTACATTTTAAGAGAAGAAGAGTATCTAAATTACTTTTCAAAGGAAAAATTTCAATGTCAAGTTCTAAAAAAATTTAAAAAGTGTTTTTTTTATAATGAACTGTATTTTTCAGCTTCCTTATAATTGAGCATTTTGCACATTTTTCACCCCAAGAGCCCCAAGAGCCACAAGGCTTTTAAAGGCATAAAAAAAGGACTTCACCCCTTATTGGAGAATTTTGAAGTAACGAAACCACAAAATCCATAAGGAAGAAGTCACTTTGTATAATCTACAAGAAAGTCTATTTTCCTTTGAAGAATTGCAAATTTTAGAGTCTAAGGAGAAATTACCAATCCTTTTGAGTGCTTTTAAAACCAAAGCAAAATCCAGAATTATTCGGGTTTCTTTTGTTGTTTCTTTTATTAAAAATATAATTTTGCAAAATCTCATCTATAAAATAACCGAACAAAAATCAAATTATATTTTTTTTACAAATTCAGATTTTAATTTCATAGCTCCAAATCCATCAATTTTACAGTCAATGTCATGGTCTCCATCTACCAAACGTATATTCTTTACTCTGGTCCCTTGCTTTAGGACTGATGAACTGCCTTTCACTTTCAGATCCTTTATAACAGTTACTATATCTCCATCATGTAAGACATTTCCGTTTGCGTCTTTGATGATCTTTGTCTCCTCATTCGTTTCCGTTTCTGATTCTAAAGTCCATTCATTCCCGCACATTGGACAAACCAAAAAGGACCCATCTTCATAGGTATATTCTGATTGACACTTAGGACAGTTAGGTAAGGTACTCATATATTTATTTCCTCCATAAAGTTTATTTTGTCATGGGATACTATAAAGTGAAACTTCCATCAGTGGGGGTTTTCGACGCACAGGACGTGCTAGTGCAAACGTTGCGATTGACGTCGCGCTTTTAGTCTGCCATTCATCCCCCACTGATGGTTAGTTGAACTTATCGGACCTTTACGGACAGTTGATCTCCCACTTATCTTCTTCGTATTCTCAGAATCTTGAAGTGGGAGTCTTACTGTCCGTTAAGAGTGGGATAAATCAATAGTTTTAATAATACATTGTTCTTCCCAAAAGGGAAATAATTTTCTCAGAGGAACATATATAAAAGAAATTGAACAAGAGAATAAAACATTTACGCCTTTTTCTTTGAGTATCTGTAAAGCATTTCTGACCAAGACCCCATTGATTTATGTAAAAGAGGTATTACCACAGCAACCAATGCAGCCCCCAACAAGCATGCCAATAGTACATTTGCTACATCATAGTGCAATAATAATATTGCCTGATATATAAGCCAGACACTTGGTACAAAGAAAATGAGTGATGTCATCACACCAGGTACATAATGTTTAATTCTAAAGCACAGTGGCACATGAATAAGAATCATGTGCAACGATATACCTATAAATGCTCCCATCCAGATAAAATAATTTTGAAGGGCAACAGAGAATAGACAGATTACAGTAAAAATCAAAAACTCCACCCCAACTCCTATAGAAAATGTGGGGGTTTGACAATGCCGAATATAATTGATGCCAAACGGCTTCCTTCCTGGCCATGTTGTATCAATTTCGGTTTTAAATCGTTTTCCCCACACCTCAGCCATTATGATTTCCTCAAAATCATGAATCATAAAAATAATTGGCTGGAACCAGACGATAAAATTTATGGTATTCATGTAAATCCTCCTTTATCGGCACACTTGTGTCGTTTTTCAATACCAAGTATAATAAATGTAGCAATGAATTCAATATTTTTAAAAGGAAAGCTACACTTTCGCCACTTTGTGACGATAACGGAGGGAATTGAATGGGCGTTGAAAAATAAAGGAAATCAAAAGTCAGATCAATCCAAAGCATGGATGGAAGAAGCACTTTTAAAACTGATGGAAACAGAAGTCTATGAAAACATTACGATACAGGAAATAACCGATAATGCTGGATTATCACGGCGTACATTTTACAGAAATTATGCGTCAAAAGACGAAATCATAGAAGGAGTGTTTTTAAGAATATGGAAAGAATATGAGACAAATGTCAAGAAGAATCATGATTTTTCCTTGCCGAGTATTGCAAAAACTCTTTTTAGCGTAATGGTAAAACATTTGGATTTCTTAATTGTTATAAATCGGCACCATTTGCTTCCTATGTGTCTTTCAAAAGTTGATGAACTTTTGCCGCCTACTTTTGATGAAGTGAAGGGATCAACCATGTCGTTTAGCAAGGAAAGCATTTCCTATGCCTTAACATTTAGTACAGGGGGATTCATGCGGTTAATGATTAAATGGCTAAACGAGGGGCATGAAAAATCACCAGATGAAATATCTACAATCATTGAAGATATTGTGTCGATTATCAATTATTCAAATGTTACTGCCTAATTAAGATTTGCTGAATCATTAAAAGCTCTTTGAAATACAAAGGAGTTTGCTTACTTTTAATGTGTTAAATAATTTCCTTAAATTGCAAGAATAAATTAGCCACCTATTAATCCGGTGTATAAACCTTTTTTTTAGCCGGTGTGCAGTAGTTCAGAATCTTTCTGGACAAATGATCGATGGTATGAATCACCTGCTGAATAAACGTTCGTGAATTGTTCGAAATGGATTGGCGTTTTTTGGATAAAACGTCGAATCATCCCATTGTGGCGCTCGTTTGTTACACGCTCCCAGGAAGAGTATGGATGCGTGTAATAGACCTTTGTCTTCCGATCTTTCAGAGCTTCCATAAGTCCTGAGAACTCACTGCCGTTATCTGCCGTGATGGTTTTAAACACACTTTTAAATGCGCAGCCATATGTTTGCTTCAACTGTTTCAAAGCATAGCTCACAGAATCAGGATCCTCACCGTCAATTTTCATGGAAAGGGTGAAGCGTGTCTTACGTTCAACTAGGATTAACAAAGCATCATCTTCTCGAGACTTCTTGCCAACAATGGTATCAATCTTCCAATGGCCGAATTGACGGCGCTTCTGAATGCTCTCCGGACGGTTGTCAATACTTTCACCTAGATGTTTGATATTCACTCTGTGCTCAGATTTCTTGGTATTATAGCGAAGCTTTTTTGGAAGATCTGTATTTCTCACTTTCAGGATGCCTAGGTCAATATAATGATAAAGCGTTCGGGTACAGGCTTTGACTTTGTGCTGCCAATCTGGGAGATGGCTGACTCGACCACAGACAGCATCTGGGGACAACTTTTCCTTCAAGATCTTCTCTTCTGCGAAAGCAATAAACTCAGATGCCTCAGCTAGTTTCATCCGACGTCCGCAAAACTGCCTGTGTTTTTCGTATACGACCTGACCGGTTTCTGGGTAGTATGCGTTGAATGATTTGTGGTTCGGTAAGAAAAAGTATCTCCTAGAAAATAATAAATTTGAATATTTTGTGGCAATTAAAAATTTCTTTTTGAATTTTAGGATTAACCATTACAAACATCACTATTTTAAAAAAAAGCCTATTGTTACAATCAGTAAATATCAAGCTTCACTCAATAATCGTAATGAAATGGGGTCTTTATTTGAATTTTCCACAATTGAAAATAGGTCATATGGTTCCGAAAGTTCCAATCATGCAAGGTGGTATGGGTGTAGGAATTTCTTTAAGTGGACTCTCTTCTGCCGTTGCAAATGCTGGGGGAATTGGTATCATATCAGGAACCGGGATTACCGTCGATGAAATGAGATTCCATATAAGAAAGGCGAAGGACAGTATAAAGGGTTCCGGCTACATTGGGGTAAACGTTCTTTTTGCTATGAATGATTTCGCTGAAAAAATGAAAGCTGCGATTGATGAAAAGGTTGATTTCATCATATCAGGTGCTGGAATTTCAAGAGATATGTATGCTTGGGGCAAAGAATCTGGCATACCCGTCATTTCGATTGTATCTTCCGCAAAGCTGGCTAGGTTATCAGAACGTCTTGGTGCTTCCGCAGTTGTTGTAGAAGGTCATGAGGCGGGTGGACACCTTGGTACGGAAAGACCTTTGTTTGATATTTTGCCAGAAGTAATTGAAGCTGTTAACATTCCGGTTATTGCAGCTGGAGGAATTATGACTGGGGGAGATGTTGCGAGAGCTTTACGTGCAGGGGCATCCGGGGTACAAATGGGAACTAGGTTCGTTGCTAGTGAAGAGTGTGATGCACCGTTATCATTTAAAGAAAAATATGTACATGCTCAGCAGGAAGATACTATTTTGGTAAAAACAACTGTCGGTCTCCAGGGTCGTGCAATTATCAACCAGTTTACTCAACTTATTTCTGATGATAAAAAGGTAAAGATAAAAAAATGTATAGATTGCCTCAAAAACTGTTCTTATCGTTTCTGTACGCTAGATTCTTTGTTAACATCAATGAATGGAGATTGCGAGAATGGTCTTGTTTTTGCTGGATCAAGAGTACATGAAATTAAAGAAATTCTACCAGTTAAAACCATCATCAACAATATTATGAGTGAATATAAAGCTTGTATGTAAATTTGAAAGGTACATGCCCCCTATACAATATTAACTTTAGCCCATATCGATACCTTCGAAATGTATAGGTTTCGTGCTATTTTTAGACAATTTTAATTTTACTTGGCCACCTTAGATATTAATAGAAAAAAGCCCTATCAGCATGGATCACCAGATATTATTTAACACATTAATTCAGCTGACTTCTTATGCGGCCTTTTTAGCATCTTTATCTTTTTTGGAAATATATTAGGAAGTTTTTACAAAAAACTGCCCCTATTTATGATTCGGTCACTGGAAAGTATCTAAATAAGGGTTCCTCATTTTTGTCATTCACAACCTATACCTATTTTTATTTTATATTCCAAGTATTCCCGACAAAAATAAACCCTTGACATCGCTTATCAAGGGTTTACTTATTTAATAATTTACACCTGAAAAGACTTTCTTATATCCCCACTTATGATACTTTAAACGCCTCTACAACATTATTAAAATATTGAATTTCTTCAATTCTCTTTGGTAATGGTGGATGTATAAACAGTACCTTAGTAAGCCAAATAAAAAAGCCTGATTTCGTTCTTGCGTTTTATATGTATTCTACAATATCCAAACTAACAAAAAGCGTCTTCCCAACAGCTAAAATAGCAAGAGCATTGGCTGCACCTTTTGGACTATTAATATATGCAGTAGCAATTCGATCACATGTATATTCACACGCACGAGAATATGCATTTCCAAGAAAAGGTACCCATCGAGCTGGGAGAATCAATAATTGTTTTGTAATATAATTTCTTTTTATATGGGCTAGTTCATGGGCGATAATAAAGTTTAGTTCTTCTTCGTATCCATTTTTTACAATTTCTACAATATTGGAATATAAAACAATAAAATTTCTGCTTACCCAATTCTGTGGTAACTTGGCAAGAGATACTACGTTAAGAAAATAATCACAAATTTTTTATAGCGTTTTCATTTTAAACTGGGTAAGTTCACCAACTCCATACATTCTACTTGGCTTGCCATTTTTTCGGACAATGATTAGTCCAACTTCCTTAACTTTTTCTGTATCAAAGATTGGAGTTGAACAACCTGATCTAAAAGTACATCATCCAATCGGATTGGTTTCCCCTATATGCAAGTGAAACAGATATTATTGGCACCTTAGCCTCCATTTTCATTGAAGTCGTCTCCTAACGCCGATAAATTTCTGTTCTTTTACCTTAAATTTCATCGTCTGTATGGAAAATATAGTTCACGAGAAGGATATGCTAGATGTAGTTTCTTATATTCCTTCCATGCAAAGGACCAACCGTGATGGCCAAATTATCATGAACAGAATTTCGGATGTATCCTATCAAATGTAAAAAAGTATTCCAAATGAATATAGGACTAGGTTAATACACCTAAACCCTATAATTTCCTTTTAATCTACTTTTGTATCAAATTATTTAATTTAGAAGCTAGCATTAAGCCATATCACTTTAGCGCCTCTCTAGTATTCCCGATTGTCCCGCTTCAGGCTCTTCAAGTTCTAATTTATCCCCTTGGAAAGACTTAACGACAAACGTCCGTACTTCCATAAAATCTTGTTCAAGTTCACCGTCTCTGTACATTTTTTCGCCCGTAAGTTTTAACTTATTTGTTTTCGAATCATACTTCCAGTGTCCTTTAACATAATTGTCTTTCGTAGGATATGTATCTTCAACATAATTCTCAAAAATACCATCTGGATGAAAGATGAGTGATTGTTCGATTCTATTTTTTGTTTTTTCCACCCAAGTACCGACCAACTCTTTGCCATCCTTTGATATGTTTTGAATATCTGGCTTGCTTTCCTTTGACTTTGTTACCGGCTCCTGTATTAAATCCAGTTGAATTTCCTGTAATTGATTATACGATTCCCTCCAAGCTTCATCTCCCAATTGAATCTGTTCGAGTGATTTAGTTAATTTCTCTTTATTACTCTGATCCTTAATTGCTTCCTTTTGATATTTAAAGCCTTTACTATAGTAGTCCACGGCTTTTTCGATTCCTTTTTGAACCGTTTCATACTCTTTAGGTGCTTCTATATTTTTAAACTTCTCCGCCATCTTTAGAATGTCATCTATCTTTTTATTAACCTCTTTCATTTTTTCAGCATTACTTTTATCTGATGCTGCAATTGTTTGTATCTCTAATATTTCTTTTGTAAAATCAACTGCTAAAGATGTTAATCTTGGAGCATAATTCTCCTTAGTCAGCTTTTCCTTTTTTGTTTCAGAAGATTGAACCTGTTTATGTGTTTTTCCTACTACTGTATCTGTTCCGCATCCCCCTAATAACATCAACGGAATTACAAAGCATAATAATTTTTTCTCCCACATGGATATAACCTCCTCTTTTGTATTTATTTACCACAATGTTTTTATCCTACTACTCCCCTTCTTAGGCGTCAATATTCCCCCCTAGAAATAGGCTAAAATGGATAGTTGTCCATGCAAAAAAACTAAAACTATCTACCTATTGTATTTCCATACAGGTCCTCTTTATTAACAAAACCATATTTAATCAACCTATTTATACCAATTGTTCGTGTCATTTTTTGGGTTGTTTGGAGGTTTTTAAAGGAAACCAAATATATATTACAACCGGGCAAAATCCAATACCATTTCAATAAAATGGAAAGTTATTAAAATACCCTAAGTTTTTTTAAACTTAGGGTGTTTTAAATTTAGCTTCTAATATCGGATATGATTTATAACCATTTGTCGATTCGAGAATTGTATAGATATGACTTTGAAGTTGAATCCCCAAATAAAATATCATACAAATTTAGGGTAAGCGTCAAACTCTTCCCACCTAGTTACTTCTCCTAATCCTGTCATAATCTTCTCAAGGAAAAACAAGAGGAGGTTTTTTTATGGAAAAAATGGAGGTTCAAAAGGAGTAGGAACTTCGTATAACTGAATTTAAAGTTAGCGGATTGACCCAAATTAAATGATACAAAAAGAATAATTTGAAAATCCTTTACTAGGATTAAAATGGATTTTGGCTCTTTTATCGCCGACTAGAACGGGGAAAATTTCAATGGCAGCGAATGATATTACGAGACCTTTAAAAATAACCCGCCGTCAATTCCGGTGGCTCCTTATTCAGAATTCATAATAAGAAGCCAGCGAAGCTCTTGTTGCGATAGATTTCGTACTTATTTTCATCTTTTGGCCATTGAAGTTTTCCGCTATCCAATCGCTTATAAAGCACCATTTGTATGGATTGTTTGAATACGAGCTTACTTTGTTTATAAAAAAATTTAGATTACCTATGCAATCACTTTGTTTATGGAACTAATAAACTTTTCTGTTTCAAATGGTTTTACAAGAAAATCTTTAGCGCCATATTTTATCGCATCTATCACCATTGGCTTCTGTCCCATTGCCGATACCATAATTACTTTAACATTCTCATCTATCTTTTTTAATTCCAGTAACGCTTGAATCCCATTCATTTCTGGCATAGTTATATCCATTATTACGAGATCAGGATTTGTCATTTTATATTTTTGAATTGCCTCTTCACCATCACTTGCTTCAGCAACAACTTTATATCCTTCTTTTTCGACAATTTCTCTTAACTTATGTCTCATCATAAGTGAATCATCTACTATTAATATCTTTTTCATAGTTATTTGCTCCTCTTCATCGTTAAAAAAATATAATTATAATTCACTTAAACCGGTAATATATACCTATACAACTAATAATAAATAGTTATTTAGGACTATAAAATATCGATTTTTTAGTTAAATGTCAATTTATTCTAGAATCATTCAAACCTTTTTGATCATGTTCTAGACACCCAATCTGCCCTTTTAGTCTATTTTTATGACCTTTCAAGTCATAACAGAATGTTTCATCAAAAATAAAAAACAGATAGGATTTACTTCCTATCTGCATTATTTTTTTAAATATGTTTCCATTAATTCTTGAATATGGTTTATGTTTTGCTTTGAAATTTGTGCTGGTTTATCATAACCATAAAAATACACCATATAACTTTTACCAACTGTTGTTATATGGGATACATGTTCTAAATTAATGAGGAAGGAGCGGTGAGATTGAACAATCCCACTTGGTAAAGACTCTTTCAATTCCTCTAATGTTTCTAAAGATGGATATTCTTGTTTGTTGGTATGAATAATTGTTTTCCTGCCACTTTTCTCAATAAATAAGATATCTTCCATAAAAATATAATAAAGCGAACGATTAAACTTTATTGTAATTCTTTTTTTATCTTCTTTACCTAAAACTGACTTACTTTGTTGTAATACCTTCTTTGCTTTTTCTAAGGCAAGATATAATCGCTCTTTTTTTATTGGTTTTAATATATAATCCACTGCACTTAATTCAAATGCGTCAAGTGCAAATGAATCATGAGCTGTGGTAAAAATATATTTAATATCAGGCATTAATTTTTGACATTCTCTTATTGCGTCAATCCCTTTTAATTTTGGCATATCTATATCAGTTAAAATGAGATCAGGTTTATGAACCATTACTTTTTCTATTAAAGCCTCACCGTTTTCTGCTTCATCTATTACTGTAAACAATGGTTGGATAAGTTCAATAAAACGTTTTAAGAGCTTCCTTGCTTCAGGTAAATCATCCGCAATAATAACACGGTATTTTTGAGTCATAGCATCTCCTCTTTCCTAATGACTTCTTGACTTTATTATATAGCATTTAACTTTGATTATTAAAGAAAAAAAAGGTTCTCCTATTGAAAGAAGAACCTTTCTATGACAATTTAGAGAATTATACACTAATACCTATTATTTCTAACTAACATCTAATGTTTTTTGAATTTGTTTAACAAATTCATTTACGTTAATTGGCTTTGTTAAATAGGCTTCAAAACCAACTGCTAATCCTTTTTCAACATCTCTTTTCATTGCATTTGCACTTATAGCAATTACAGGAATATGCTTTGTATCATTTAATCCATGAAGGCGTGAAAACACCTCAAATCCATTAATACCCGGTAAATTAATATCTAATAAGATTAAATCTGGTTTATGAACACTAGCCAAATCAATACCTAGTTCCCCAGTTGGTGCTGATAAGAGTTCAATATTTTCAAATCTCGATATTAATATCTTCTCTACAAGTTGTAAATTAGCAGGATTATCTTCTATATATAATATTTTGTATTTATTAACAAAGTTCACTTCATCTATTGGGTCTTTGACTACCGTAACTTCATTCATAAATAAATCACTACCGTCAGTAATAGGTAGGTCGAACCAGAACTTGCTACCAACTCCCATTTGACTTTCAACGTGAATCGTACCATTCATTTGTTCAATCAGCTTTTTAGAAACTGTTAAACCAATCCCAGTTCCTTCTACAATGTAATGTTGGTCGTTTAGTCGATAGAAGGGTTCGAAAATTAGATTCAGATCTGTTGCCTCTATTCCTGTTCCAGTATCAGTAATGACAAACTGCATACGATCTTCTAACTTTATACACTCAAAAGTGATCTTCCCCTGATCTTTATTATATTTTACTGCGTTAGACATTAAATTTAGTAATACTTGTTTTAATCGAATTCGATCTGCATCTACATAAACATGAATACCTTCTTCAAATCTATTAATCAAGGTTATGCTACGTCTGTCTGCTAATGGAGAAATAATACTTACCACCTCATCCATAACAGAATATACTTCTACAGGTTCAATAGAAATTGAAAGTCTACCAGACTCAATTTTCGCTAAATCTAATACTTCATTGATTAGGATCAATAAGTGATTCCCAGCTTTTAAAATTTCATCTACACTTTCTTGCTGAGATTCTGTCAATGGTTCTGAAGGGTCCATTTCAAGTAATTGAGCAAATCCTAATATGGCATTCATTGGAGTACGAAGCTCGTGACTCATACTAGATAAAAACTCAGATTTGGCTGTACTAGCTCTCTCAGCTTCTTCCTTTGCTTGGATGAGAGTCTGCTCCATGTTTTTTTGGTTTGTAATATTACGTGCAGTAAATGAGAGGGTTTTTATATTTCCTTCCCCATCAAATATAGGTGAAAACCTACCTTGAAACCAACTATTTCCATGTTCCGTTGAAACTTCATACTCCACACTCTCTTTTTTCCCTGAATGAAAAACTTTTTTAACTAGAGGTGTAAGGATTTCTTCAAACTTCTTATCAAGAATGTCTCCAACTTTTTTACCGATAATATGATTAATAGGGTGAGCAAGAATCCATTCATCATTTGTCCAAACATTTAAACATACACCGGTTTTATCTAACTCTATAATAATATCATCAATCGAATGTACTAAAGCCCGTAAATCAGACTCACTTTTCTCAAGTTCCATTTGAGTCTTATTTAAGTTATTATTCGTACTCCCTAACTCTTTTCCCATATCTATCAGATTATCTGCTGTTTCCTGCAACTCGATTACTCTAAATTGAAGTTTATTTTGGTAGTATATTCCCCCACCGATGTTTTTCACAACAGCATTTAAAGATATTAATGGTTCTGCAATGTTCAGACTCATTTTACGGGATTGTCTGTATAGGATTAGGAAGAAAAGAATATAAAATAATATCAATCCACCAATCATAAATGATCCGATTTGAAATAACTTATCACTCATCTTATTAATCTTTCCATATACATTTTCCTGCGGAACAATCACTAATAATTTCCACCCTGTATCCTTTACAGTGGACCAAGAAATAAAATGGTTATTATTGTCTAACTTGATGGTATTCAAACCATTTTTTTTCTGTTTAATCCTCTCTGTAATGACATTAAAAGCTTTTCTTTTATAAATATTAAACTGATCCGGTTTAAAAGTATCTTGAAATATGGCTTCCTCATAAGTATGATCTGTTAATTCATTTAATCCAAATGTTTCTTCACCCTTCTTTGGTAAAGCAAGAATCGTACCATCTTTCCCTACTAAAACACCATATCCTCCCCATGGAATTTCAAGATTAAGTACTTCTTTCGTAATCGTGTCAATGGTAACATCAATTCCGACAACACCTTCTAAAAAATCCCCGTTATAAACTGGGGCAATAGCTGAAGCCATCCATCCTTTACCAGCTGGGTCAAGATACGCATCTGTCCACTTTACCTTTTTTTCAGGATTATGTTTGAGATCTGCTTCATAGTAAAAGTTATAAGTCGGTATATTCATATGTGGTGCATATTGTTCTAATACATCGAAATAAGGATAGATGACGTTTAATGAATCAAATGTATTGAAGTAGATGGCTCCAGCTAGGGGTTGTGACTTATAAATATTTTTCATAATGGGCCCTGTTGTTAGAAACCTATGTACCTTTTCTCTCTCTTTCTCTCTTACAGGTACCGCTCCACTATAAAAGATGGCTGGTCCTCCGTCTTGTAAATCTTTTGTTGAATAATAGGACCCTTCTTTAGAATATTTTAATCTAGCGATATCTTCAGGGAGTGCAGAAACCTTTGAATTAAGTGATTGTTTCGTTTGTTGTCTGTATAATTCTGTGGCGTTCGTAATACTAGAAATTTGATTATCGATTACAACAGCCTCTCTTTTGGCAGTTTGTTGTACTTCGTCTTGAGTTTCTTCTTTTAGTAGTTGAATAGTTTCTTGTTGGGACCATTTGTTAGTAAAAAAATAGATGCCAATAAATACGAGTTCTACTACAATTAACGGAATGAGTGCAGTTCTTAAAAATGAATACCAAATCCATTTAAACAATGGAAGTTTCTTACTCGTAAAACTTAGTTTCACTATCTATTTCACCAACCTTTTATCTTTAGCGCTTATATTTTTTCTGTAGCCATTGAGTAGAGTAATTGTGGGATACGCGAAAGAGATGCCTGCTTTTCCACAGCACCAATATTATAAGCTGCCTTAGGCATCCCATATACAACAGAGGAAGCTTCATCCTGTCCGATGGTTCGAGCACCCATTCTCCGCATTGAAAGTAACCCCTTTGCCCCATCATACCCCATCCCTGTTAAGATAACGCCAACTGCATGTTGTCCGATTTCCTTTGCTACCGAATGAAATAATACATCTACGGATGGACAATGCCCACTTACCTTTTCTCCTTCAAAACATTCAACCTTAAATTTCGAACCTACTTTCTTTACCCTCATGTGTTTGTCTCCTGATGCTATCAATACCTTCCCTTGCTCTACAAAATCTCCAGTTTGTGCTTCCTTAACACGGAATGGTGTAGTTTGTTCAAGGCGCTGAGCAAGCATTCCTGAGAAGACCGGAGGAATATGCTGGACAACAACCATTCCCGGGATGTTTGTAGGAAGAGACTGCAATAATTGAAATATTGCTTCCGTACCACCAGTAGATGCACCTACTGCAATAATTTTTCTTTCCATAGGTGCCGATTGTACTTCTTTTATCACTCGTGCTTCACAAGAATGATCTTTTCTTACGTTAACACGGACAGCCATCTTTATTTTTTGAATTAGATCCATAATAAAATTCTTTACATCCTCGGGCGAGTTTGCATTTGGCTTTCCAACAAAATCCACTGCTCCTGCATTTAACGCATCAAATACAGCATTATTAGCTGTACTTACAATAAGAACTGGCAACGAATACTGGGGGAGAAGCCTTCTAATAAATTCAATTCCATTCATCTTTGGCATCTGAATATCACAAACCATTAAATCTGGTTGATACTTTAAAATGTAATCCCGTGCTTCAAAAGGATCTCCTGCTTTTGCAACTACTCGAATATTTGGGTCTGTCTCAATTCCACGTGAAATCACTTCTCTAAAAACAAGTGAATCATCAACAACCAGCACACTAATTTTTTTTTGTGCGTGCATATGACTATCTTCCTTTCGTTTGCTAGATGATTACCTCTTTTCTATAAACAGCAGGCATTACATAGCGAAAGTTGACAGATTCGCGGTCTATTGTCTCTGATTGCCCGATAAATAGATAACCACCCGGCTCCATAAAATTGTAAAATTTATTAACGAGATCTGTTTTTGTCTTCTGATCAAAATAGATCATGACGTTACGACAAAAGATGACATGAAATTTCTTTTTAAATGGAAAGTTCGACTCCATGAGATTAAATCGTCTATAGATGACTTCATTTTTGATTTTTGTAGCTACCTCTGAAGTCCCGTCACCATTATTCTTAAAATAGGTTTGTTTCCATTTAATAGAAAGAGAAGCAAGTGCTTCATTTGGATATATACCTTTCGTAGCAGCGGATAAAACTTTTTGAGAAAGATCGGTTGCAAGCACTTTTGTATCCCAACTGTACTTTTGCCAACCAAAATATTCATCTAAAATCATAGCGAGAGTATATGGTTCTTCACCGGTAGAGCAGCCCGCACTCCAGATTCTCAAGTCACGGCTTTGTACTGTTCGTTCTAAAAAAGGAAGTACTTGTTCTTGAAAAAATCGAAAATGCTCCACTTCTCTCATAAAAAAGGTATGATTTGTCGTAATTTTCTCCACTAATTCTGAAGCTGCCTTTTCCGTTTGATCTGCCAAAATGTAGTGAAAATAATCCGTATAATTGGTAAAATTCAGTTTTTGTAATACCTGAAATAACCGGCCTTCTACAATCACTCTCTTTTTTTCTTTTAAATGGATACCATAGTTTTGCTTTATAAATTCGGCAAGCTGTTTAAATTCTTTATCTGTAATACTAATCATTTCTTCACCACCTATACATAGGAAGAGAGAGTCTTTAGACCCTCTCCTTTTTTATCCCACTCTTAACGGACAGTCAAACTCCCACTTTAAGATTCTGAGAATACGAAGAAGATAAGTGGGTGATCAACTGTCCGTAAAGGTCCGATAAGTTCATCTAACCATAAGTGGGGGATGAATGACAGACTAAAAGCGCGATGTCAATCGCAACGTCTGCACTAACACGTCCTGTGCGTCTAAACCCCCCACTGATGGAAGTTTCACTTTATTCTATTAATATTTCCCGAATTCGTTGTCGCTTAACACAATTCTTCTTTGACTTGATGCAGCTTCTTCCGCATAAGAGTTTTCAACTTGGTGTTTTGAATGATTCGACATTTGGTTGATCAAATTCATTACATCTGGATTCAATCCATTCATTCTGTCAAACGAACCCGCATTGCTAGTATTTCTCAGCTTAAATTGGCTAACCTTAGCTCTCAGTAATTCTGCTTGACTTGACAATTCTTCACTTGCAGAAGCACCTTCTTCTGATGTAGCAGAATTAGCCTGTACAACTTGAGATACTTGAAGTATACCTTGATTGATTTGACTGATTCCTGCTGCCTGTTCGTTCGAAGCAGTGGAAATACCATTCACAAGATCAGCAACTTTTGCAACACCTTCAACAATCTTTTCTAAAGCTGCTGCCGTTTCATTTGCAATTTCCATTCCGCCTTCTACTTTTCTAATTGACCCTTCGATCATATCGGTCGTTTCCTTTGCAGCATTGGCCGATCTTGCTGCCAAGTTGCGTACCTCTTCAGCAACAACCGCAAATCCCTTGCCATGTTGTCCGGCCCTTGCTGCTTCAACTGCGGCATTAAGTGCTAAGATATTCGTTTGAAAAGCAATTTCATCAATAACTTTAATAATCTTTGAAATACTTTCAGAAGCCACATTAATATCATCCATGGCTCTTAACATTTCATTCATTTGAGAATTTCCTTCTACTGCATGCATTTTTGCCATCATAGCTAATCTATTTGCCTCGTTAGCATTGTCTGCATTTAATCTTGTTTGTGAAGAGATTTCTTCTACCGATGCCGTCAATTCTTCAATCGAACTTGCTTGTTCAGTAGCGCCCTGTGATAGGGAAATACTAGATTCTGACACTTGACTTGAACCGGATGCCACCTGTGCAGCTGCTGTATTTACTTCGTGCATGACTTGATTTAGGTTGTCACACATCTTACGGAATGCATTTGCTAAAGCTCCGATTTCGTCTTTCATTTTTATATTAATTTCCACATCAAGATCTCCAGCTGCAATTTGTTCAGCTGCTTGAACAATTTGTTCTATTGGCTTACTAATCATCCGAGAAATGAAAAATCCAAGTAAAATGGCAACTAAAACAGCCATAATGACTACAACAATGACAGTTGTTATCGTTTTGTTTGTTTCCGCAGATAGATTAGCAGATTTCTTATCTCCATTTTCTCGTTTTGTCTTAAATAATTGATCAATATCTTTGCTTGCTTCCTTGTAGGAAGAAGTGCCTTCTGATATCAGAACCCTGTAGGCTTCTTCCATCTTATTTGCACTTGCAAGACTAATAACTTTATCTAATGTACCATTATATTGATCAAGAGCGTTTATTAAAGAATTATAGCTGTCACGAGTTTTTGCAGGAACACTAGTTTCAAATGCTTTTAGATCTTGCTCCATCTTCATTTGATTCTCTTCAATTTTCTTTTTATATGCCTCTACTTCCTTTGCATCCTTTGATAATACCATATCCCTTACTGTTGCACGGATATCTTGAAACTCAATGGCTGCTTTCCCTATATCACCTGTAGAAATCCCGTAATTTACATATATATCTGTATAATCCTTATCAATATTTCTCATATTAATAATTCCAACCGTACCTATTACAGCAGCTATCAGTGCTACAATTAAGAACGCTATAAGCAACTTTCGACCAATTTTCATATTATAAAACCAATTCATGACTGAATCCTCCTGTTTGTTTAAATATGAAGCAATTGTTCTGAAACTTCATCGTGTAGTAGCTTGTCACAATTTAATAACAGTTTGACTTCACTTCCAACCTTCCCAATTCCCATTACATACTTATTTGAACCCTGATTTATTTCTGGCGGTAACACAATTTCCTCCGGTGCAATCGTCAAAACCTCTGAAACACTGTCAACTATGAGGCCGATTGATAATTCCTTCACATCGATAACGATAATACAAGTTCGATCATTATATTCTCTAAAATCCTTTTTAAATCGTAATCGAACATCCATAACTGGAATGATTTTCCCTCTTAGATTGATGATTCCACGAATATAATCTGGTACCTCTGGAACTTCGGTAATTTGCTGGATTCCAATAATTTCGGTAACGTGTTTGATATCGATACCATAAAATTCATTTTCCAAGACAAAGGTCAAAAACTTATCTACTTGATTGTCTTCCTCATATTCTTCATGTTGTAAAACATTTGACATGTTCTTCTCACCCTTCGTTAATTATCTAGTAGTACCTTTTATCCCACTCTTAACGGACAGTAAGACTCCCGCTTCAAGATTATGAGAATACGAAGAAGATAAGTGGGAGATCAACTGTCCGTAAAGGTCCGACGACGGACAGGAGGTCCTAGTCAGGCGAAGCCACAGGACGTGGCGTTATGAGCGCGATAAGTGAAATAAGATTTTTCTTTGGGCTTCAGCCCTTAGAAAAATCAATCAGGCTCTGCGTGTCTAACCATCAGTGGGGGATGGATGACAGACTCTAAAAGCGCGACGTCCTGTGCGTCGAAAACCCCCACTGATGGAAGTTTCACTTTATGAGTCCTGAAATATCAAGGATAAGGCTAATGCTACCATCACCAAGTAAGGTGCATCCTGTAATGCCTTTCACCTGACTTATTTTTTTTATATAATCTGGCAATGATTTAACAACGACCTGCTGTTGACCAAGAAGTTCATCTGCAAAAAGGCATACATACTTGCCTTCTTGTTCTGCCATAATCAAAACACCTTCGTCTAGGTTCGTTACATCTCCTCGAATACCGTAGCACTCATGTAATCGAAGAATAGGATAGCATTGTCCTCTAACCATAATCATCTCATTTCCCTCAGGGTCAGTGATGATATCCCCTTTTGCTGGACGGAACGATTCTTTAATGGCTGTTGTTGGCAAAGTATAACGTGACTTTCCTACTCTTATATTCATGCCGTCAATAATAGCAAGTGTAAGGGGAATTCGTATGATGATTGTGGTTCCTTTGTCAATCTCGCTATCTATTGTCACAGTACCGCCTACCGTCCCAATGTTTTTTGTGACGACATCCATTCCAACACCACGGCCACTGAATTCAGTGATTTGATCCTTTGTAGAGAATCCCGGTAAGAAGATAAGATTATAGATTTCCCGATCGCTCATTTCGCTTTCATTTTTATGAAGCAAATGATTCTCTTTTGCTCTATTGATGAGTTTTTCTTTATTTAGTCCCCGACCATCATCTCTCACAAAAATTAACACTTCATTTCCAGCATTTTTTGCCTTAAGTGTCAGTGTTCCTAACTTCGGTTTTCCTTTTTCCATTCTTTCTTTACAACTTTCAATCCCATGGTCAAGCGAGTTGCGAACAATGTGCATGAGCGGATCTGAGATGTGTTCAATAATATTTTTATCCACCTCAGTATCTTCACCAATGAGTTCTAACTGCACTTCCTTTTGAAGCTTTTTACTCATATCTCTTACGATGCGATTCATTTTTTGGAAAGTATTCGTTAATGGTACCATTCGTATTGACATTACTTTATCTTGGATTTCATCTGTAATCTTCTTTAAATGCCTTGCTGCTTTCGTAAATTGTTCTAGTTCAAGACCGACTAGATCAGGATTTTGAGTCACCATCGATTCTGCAATGACGAGCTCTCCTACTAAATCCATAAGTTCATCCAGTTTCAAAACATTAACGCTTAAAAAACTCGACTGATAGGCTGCATTCCTACCATTTCCCTTAATTGAACTATTTTTTTGGGGGGATTCGCCTACTGACATCTCTGATACAGGGCTCATTATAGTTTTATCTATTTCCTTTAATTCAAGAGACTGTACATAGGAAACTTGACTAAACAACTCTTCCATTTCCTCATATATCTTGTCTGTATGAATAAAAAGATGAAGTCCATTTTGGCGAATCAAATCGACAGTATCAAAATTTGTCTCCAAATCTTCTGGTGTAAATGTCAGTTCGTGAATTTCTTCCTTTAATTGGTGAATGATTTGGAATGCACGTACATCTTCCATTCCCCCACAATCCTCTAAGCGAACTGTAGCAACATACTCTTTTAATGCAGAAGAATTACTAGTTTGTTCTTTATCAATATTAGTGACATGAGTAGAATCCTGTTCGCTTAATTGATCATGATAAGCACTTCTTAATTTCAAACTTTTCAAAAAATTATTTGCTTGTTCTATTATCTGTGTAGAATCTCCGTCTACAGGGTCACAGTGCTTTACTTTCTCTATCTCAACCTTTATAAAATCCACTCCATCAAGCATGAGGTCCGTAAGCTGAGTATGATCCTCGATTCTCATCTTTTCCTCACGAAGAAGAGAAAATAAGTCCTCAAGTACATGAGCTAGTGATGCAATATTGTTAAACGACATCATACTGGATGAACCCTTAATCGTATGCATGATACGAAAAATATCATTTATCATTTCTGTTGAATATACGCCTGCCTCTTCGCACTTCAAAATCACTTCTTCAAGTTGTTCTAGCATCTGCGAAGATTCAAAAATATAAATCTCTAAAATAGAATCATCCACAAATTGATCCGACATATATCTCCCCTCCGATTCATGTTTTTTATTTCTCCTCAAGATATCGGATAATCAAGAGTAAAAGTATCATATCGTTAAATATTTCCAAGTCATTAAAGAAAAGCGCCAACTCCTTGCTAAGCGGCGTTGGCCTGGAGTTCTCCATCTGAGATAAGGAAACACGAAGAGCCGAAGACGATTCGATGTTGATTTATCGTAAGGCGGAGAGCGAAGGACACTAGGCGCTGGAGCTAGACAATTCTCTAAGTTCAAAGATATAAATTATGACACTAAAAATATGAATAGCCCTTTAAGAAACTTAGCTATTCGATAACCTGTCAACCATAGCAATATTTGCTTTAGGCACATGGCTTTGTGTCCTCAACTTTCGTCGAGTTTGTATCGTAACTTTTTGATTATATTAGTTGATTTTTTGAAAAGCTTACTAGAATTTGATTGAAATCCTCATTTGTTAGGATGTAGGTAAATGGATCTATTCCACATGACAAAAGTCTCATTAGCAGAATGATATAATTATCATATATTTATTCCTAATATTAACTTTAATGTTGAATATGTCTAATATGATTAATAACTTTCACCCACCGTCTAGTACCACTGATGTATACTTATTGTTCCAAATGAAACAAGATTTGCACCAATTAGTGCATACTTGCAAACTTGAATTTTTATTAGAACTATTTTACTATATATTTTTTTACCTAGATTTAATCGGAGGTTATAAAAATGGAGGTTTTTGTGGCAAAACAACCGATTTTCACAAAGAATCAAGAACTTTTTGCTTATGAATTACTGTATCGGAGCAATCGAGTAAATACATTTCCCGAAATCAATGGCGATGAGGCCACAACAGAAGTCATTATTAATAGTTTTTTAAATATTGGTATTGATGAACTTATGAATAGTAAGCCATGTTTTATTAATTTTACTGAGAAATTGCTTCAATTAAAACTTCCAACTTATTTCAGACCACATGAGATTGTTGTAGAAATTTTAGAGACAGTTGAGTTCAATCAGGAGATTTTAGATATATGTAAAGAACTAAAGGAATTAGGATATCGAATTGCTCTTGATGATTTTATCTTGAATAAAAACAATCCATTTTCCTATCAAATAATACAATTTGCCGATATTATTAAGGTTGATTTTATGCAAACTACAGAAGAAATGAGGCGACCTATAGAAGAACTAGGTTTAAAATCAAATATTAAATTACTCGCTGAAAAAATAGAAACTGAGTATGAATTTATTGCTGCGAAAAATAGAGGCTACGACTATTTCCAAGGTTATTTTTTTTCAAAACCCATCATATTGGCTACACATGATATACCTAGTTATTTTCATTCTTATTTTGAAATTCTAACTCATTTATCACAAGACGAGCCAAATATCGATCTTATTACCCAATTAATAGAACAAAATTTATCATTATCGTACAAACTTCTTAAGTTAGTTAATTCACAGGCATTCCGTCCAAAACATAAAATTAACTCCATTCGACAAGCTATCGTACTTCTAGGACTTATAGAAATAAAAAAATGGATCTATATACTAGCTTTTAGAGAACAATCAAAAGCAAAAATTGGTCTATCGAATGAATTAATTAGCCTGAGCTTCACAAGAGCAAAAATGTGTGAGTACTTTGCTTTTCAAAAAAATAAAAAATTAGAAGCCCCTTCCTATTTTATGACAGGTATGTTTTCCTTAATCGATACATTGCTGGGCATTCCAATTGAGAAGATTTTAAGTGATTTACCTCTTCATGAAAATATTTGTGATGCCTTAAAAGGGGTTACTAATCCTATGAGAGATGCTCTAGATTTATGTATTTATATTGAAATAGGCGATTGGCAAAATGTTAGTGAGAGATGTAATGAATTAGAAGTTGATGGAATCGAATTCCTTCGATACTATAACGAAGCAATCAATTGGGCTAATAAAATTATGAAATTTGAAATTAAAAGTAACTAGATAATTAATATGAACTTTAACTCGGATAAAGGATTTTATTTGTCTATGTCTAATATAGTTCATACTTAATATTGAAGATATTTATCAAGCAATCAATTGTTAAGAACATCCTTTCATTCATTTGATGAACCTCGTGTGATCAAGGTGATAGAAGTAGAGATAATAAAAACCCATATTGACGAATCTATTTTACTGGAAGGAAAAAAAATTATATTGATCCTGAAAAACGGAAGCCTCTTATCATGAACTTCTGTGACTTTTTTAATTTAGGAGATAAAATACACCCTTTCCAGCTAGCAAAACCATTTATTTCTCAATATGACAATGATTAAAAAGATGAAGACTGTATCTCTTGAAGTGTTAGCGAAAAATACAGTAATAAAGGCAAGACCGATTTAAAAAATCAGACTTGCCTTTTTTTCCTTGACTAACTATGTTGTTGTCTTCTGAGCCTATCTCCCATAATTAAATTCGGCCAAATTAAATTTGGAGCTTTATCAAACCGATAAAGCTCCTTTTTCTTTTAAAATAATGTTCTAACTGGAGTATTAAACATACCCGCATTATTTTTAGCAAAAAACTAAATGGCCGCTTTCATACGTCTTTATCTAAAGTTACTTCTATTCTCAACTTTACCACTATTTGTGGTACGTTTCACCGCACCCATTTTAAGAGCAGTTTTTTCATTTTTACTTTCGTCTAGTTCTAACCATTCGGTGAGCAATTTCATATAGGTTCTTATTTGTTTTACCATTATAAATTCTATAAAGATTAGTATTTGGATACACCTGTTTTACCAGATATATCCAGGAATCTATATTATAAAATAAACTTTTCTATTTCTAAAGCTACTCCATCATTTTTCACCGTATCTGTAATTTTTTTTGCATAATTTTTTACATAATCATCCGCATTTCCCATTGCTATTCCACAACCTACTGTAGATAACATCTCAATATCGTTTTTTCCATCACCAAAAGCATAACTATTTTCTAAGGGAATATTCAAATAATCCAGCACTTTTAATATTCCTGTAGCTTTTGAGTTTGTTTTTGAATATATTTCAAAATGACGTTTCTCTACATCATGCATATAATTGTATTCACCATTTCCTAAAGATGAACAATACTCTAATCCTTTTGTATCACAACATAACATTTCAATTTTATATATGTCTATTTCCTCATGATTAAAATTACCTTCTAAATATGTTTTAGGTATATGATATGAATCATAAAATGAATGTAATTTTTTATATTCATTTTTTATATATGAATAAATTTCCCCCTGCAAAATATACTGAATATTGTGCTGATCAAAATTATATACCAACTCTTTGACAAAATCTTTCTTCATGGGCTCCTTATATATGCATTTTTCTTTGACTTTTACATATGATCCATTAGTAAGGACAAGACCATCAAATCCAAAATTAAGGATAGCCTCATTTAAAAAAGCATATGGTCTGCCTGATGCAATAAAAACAGAATCACCATTCGCTTGCAATGCACGTATAGCCTTTTTTACTCTTGGTGTAATATCTATGATTCCATTTAAACAGTCTAATAAAGTTCCATCAATATCGAAAAATATTGCCTTTTTCATAATTCCAACAGTCCTCCACTTTTAAACATTCCTATTTTGTTTCGTTTTATCTCATTTAATCACATTTTATATCATTTACTCCTATTCAATCAACAATTTAATTGATTTTTATCTTATTGTTGCTAAAATGGAATTAAATGAGAATCAATTGGAGGAACCTATGTTTATTGAAGAAAGGCACAAGCATATATTAGAGCGGTTAAAAAAGGACGGAAAAGTATTAGTAAAAGATTTAAGTAAACAATTTAAAGTAAGTGAAAGTATGATCAGAAAAGATCTTCGCGTTTTAGAGAGAAACAACTTATTACAGCGTACTTATGGCGGGGCAATTAATATAAATCGTACGATTACAAATGCAGAGAGTTTCTTTAAAAGAGTTGAAAATATTTCAGATTTAAAAGGAACTATAGCTAAAAAAGCATATGAGCTAATTAAAGATAAGGATACAATCTTTTTAGATTCATCAAGTATTTCCTATTTCCTTACAAAACTGCTTATACAAAATCCCAAAAATATTACTCTTATAACAAATATGGTTGAAATATCATCACTTCTTCACTTAGATTTAAAGATGCAAGTAATTTTTATTGGAGGAGATTTTAATCCTTTTGTAGGTGGAAATATAGGTTCAGTTGCCAATGAACAAATTAAGCTTTATCGCTGCAATAAAACATTTTTAGGTTGTAGTGGAATAGATCTTAGTGACGGAAGTGTTAGTACTGGCGTCTCCGAGGATTCAGGTACTAAAAAGGCAATTATGAGTATATCCAAAGAATTGTACCTAATGGCGCCAAATGAGAGATTCAATCTATATGGAATTTTTAATTTTTCAAATATAGCAGATTTCCATGGTATTATTACTGAAACTACACCCAAAGATGCAATAATGACTTTGCTGAAACAATACGATGTGAATTTAATTTAAAACAGTGTAATACTGCAATCTCTGGCTACATTATGACCAGTAGCCTAAAATAAATGTTCTAAGAAATGCTTAGCGGTTCCAACACAAAGCATTCCTTAGAACATACTGCCATTTTGATGTATAAGAGACTGTCAACATTAGTATTATCAATATATTATGATACGGTTCATCGCACTATCTAAGTGGAGTTTTTCTTATCATCACTATATGTTTCACACGATCAAACTTCTTTTATTCTGAAATTTGTGCCGCAAACCGAGCCGTAATTTGCTGCGGACGTGTAATCGCGCCTCCAACGACTGCCGCATGTGCCCCTATTTCAAGGACTCTTTTTAGCATTTCAGGGGTGATGATATTGCCCTCAGCAATGACTGGAATCGACACTTCTTTTAAAACATCTTTTAAAAAGGCAAAGTCATTATCATATAGTTTACGGTCACTTGATTCTTTTGTATACCCTAAAAGGGTCGTTCCCACACAATCAAACCCTATCTTTTCAGCATTTATGGCATCCTCAATGGATGCAATATCCGCCATAAGCTCCACGGTTGGTTTTTTTCCCCGAGCATAGGAAACAAGCTCCACAAGTGAAAGATTTCCCGGACGTTTTCTCATGGTAGCATCCAAGGCAATCATTTCACAGCCGCTTTCAATTAATTCATCCATTTCTCTTTTTGTTGCCGTGATATAGATTTCACTGTCTTCGTAATCCCTTTTCACAATACCGATGACAGGAAGTGAAACCTCCTCTTTAATGGCAATAATATCCTCTTTTGTATTTGCCCGAATTCCGGTGGCACCGCCTTCTTTTGCCGCCAGAGCCATTTTCCCCATGATATAAGAACTGTGAAGGGGCTCATCGTCCAATGCCTGGCAGGAAACAACTAAACGGCCTTTAATTTCATCCAGCATCTTATTCACCTACCATTCTTCTACTTCATTTTTGATAATGGTTACCTCAGGTATTGCAGGACTTTTAATAACGATAAGTAAAAATGAGCCAAAAAAATACTCTATTTATGGTAAGGTTCACCTTAGTACATCTAAATGAGGTATTTCCCTGATTTTATCCTTTTATAATCTATCCATAGTTATACTGAAGATGGCTAACATTTTTATTATTTTTTGGAAGAGAAGCTTTAAGGGGATGGAAGAGATGAGAAACCCAAAAAAGAGAAAAGGTGTTCCTCTCTTCGTCAAAACTTCACTGGGTCTTTTAGTAATTGAACCAGACATGCCTCAAGCGTTTTACCTTCTACCATTTTTTTAATATCTTCTCGTATTGTTTTCGTTTATATATTTATTTTTCGGAGTTATATAGTGATAATATAATTTATACAAGTGATAATCAAGGAGCAATAGCTATGTATGAATTGACACAAAATCTGGCTCAAAACATTGTTAATAAAATGATGAAAGATATTCCTTTTAATATTAATATAATGGATAAAACAGGCGTTATTATCGGGAGTGGAAATAAAGAAAGGATTGGTACAGTGCACCAAGGGGCGGTGGCTGCCATAAAACAAAAGAAAATAATAGAAATTAAAAAGGATGAAGAGTTCGTAAAAAAGGGTATTAACTTGCCAATCGAATTGAATGATACCATTATCGGAGTGGTAGGTATCAGCGGCGAGGTTAAGGAAACAAGACCATTCGCTAACCTTGTTAAGTCTGCAGTTATTTTATTAATCGAACAAAGCATTTCACTGAAAAAGGAGAATCTGGAAAAGAACTTAAAACAGGAGTTTTTTAACTTAATTACAGATCCAGAAACAATATTTACGAAAGAAATTACTGACAAGGCATTAAACTATGGTATCAGGATAAATAAACCTTCCCAAATCGTGTATGTGGAATTTCCTTATAAGATTGATAAGGAAATCCTTAATAATTTTCCTTCCTTTAAAACATCCAATCATTCGTATTGTATTATAGTTCAGGAAGCTAATAAGATTGAATTACTGCAACAGCAGATTGAAAAACAATTTCCAGATGCTTTCATTTCCATTAGCAAAATGAATGATAAAATTTCTGAGGGAATCTTGCAGGCCAAATCAGCTATGCGAGTATTGAAGGGTGTTTTTTTAAATGAAAAAGTCATTTCCTATTCGAGATGTGAATTCATCGCTGATATGGCCGAATTCCAAAGGAAAAATTTAAAAGCAGAAATGCAAGTCAATTTACTTGATAAAAATGATGAATTGATAAAAACTTTGCAGGTTTATCTAAGCTGTAACTTGAACACCAATGAAACTGCCAACCGGCTCATTATCCACAGAAATACATTGAATTACAGATTAAACAGGATTTGTAAAATTACCGGCAAAGATCCAAAGAATATATTGGAACTCGTGGAACTAATCTTTATACTTATTAATCGGATGAAATGAAAAACAACACACCAATATCTGATGTGTTGTTTTTCATTTTATTTTAATAAACGAGCGATGCTTTCGGATGTGCGGCTAACATTTTCCTTGCCTTTTACGAGCAAAGTATCAATATCTGCCGCTCCCGGAACTATGCCAAAAATGGCGTCAAAACCTTCATCATATAAAGTTTCAACATCCTGCCCAACATAGCCTGCTAGTGCAATTACTTTAATGCCACTGTTAACACTTTTGGCTGCCTGGGCAACTCCGTAAGGGGCCTTTCCAAATTTTGTTTGGAAATCGATGCCGCCTTCGCCTGTAAAGCAATAATCCACATTTTGCAGCTTTTCTTTTAAATTTGTATACTCGATAACAATTTCAATTCCTTTTTTCATTTTGGAATTAGTAAATGCAAGCAATCCTCCGCCAAGACCGCCAGCAGCACCAGCACCAGGTACATCTATTATGTCGATTCCAATCTGCTCTTTTACGATTTTAGCATAGTGCCTTAAATTACAATCTAAAATTTGAACCATTTCAGGAGTCGCACCCTTTTGAGGACCAAAAACAGCTGATGCACCTCGTTCTCCGCACAATGGATTCGTTACGTCTGATGCAACCAAAATTTTAATATTTTTTAATTCAGGAAGCACATTAAATGTATCAATCGTATCGAGATCCCCTAAATAACCGCCCCCTAACGGCAACTCTTTTCCGCTTTTATCCAAGAATTTATATCCTAGTGCTGCTGCCATTCCAGTACCACCATCATTCGTAGCACTTCCACCGATTCCTAGGATAATATCCGTAATACCTTGTTCAATACAAGCTCTAATTAATTCTCCAGTTCCAAAGGTAGTTGTAATTAAAGGATTTTTTGTTTCTTTCGTAATATAATGAATTCCACTGGCTGATGCCATTTCAATAACACCTGTCTTGCCATCTCCGAGAATTCCATATTGTGCCATTACTGGTGTGCCAAGTGGACCGGTAACTTCTTTCTTTATCAATGTGCCCCCAGTTGCATCTACCAGTGACTGGACGGTACCCTCACCGCCATCTGCCATTGGTACATGAATGCATATAGCATCCGTAATAGCTCTTTTTATGCCGATTTCCATTGCTTCGCAAACTTCCTTTGCCGTCATGCTTTCTTTAAATGAATCAGGTGCCAACAAAAATGTTTTCCCCATTCTATATACTCCTATCTTTTATAAAATAAATCCGTATAGTACTACCGCTACAATCGTCATTGTTATACCTACTATACTTTCAAATGCGACAACCTTCATTCTGTCTTTCATGCTCATGTTCATTGCATTACGTGTAACATGGAAGTAAGTTCCGTGTGGCAGATGGTCGATCACCGTAGCTCCAGCATGAGTCATAACTGCAGCTGCCAAAGGTGCAACCCCTGTATTTAAAATCGCATCAGAGAAAGAACCAGTTGCTAAAATAACACCTGTTGATGTGGAAGCAGTTGCTGCTGCCATTAATATACCTGCAATTGGAGCAAGGAACGTTCCAGAAAGTCCAGAAGTCTCAACTAAAGCAACAACTTGTTCAGGCAGGTCTGATACAGTAATTAAACCACCTATCGCACCTGCACCAATAATGATCAGAATGGTTGGCGTCATTCGATTTAGCCCAGCTGTACAATAATCCAACAGTTGCTTTTTCTTACCAAGTGCCAAGGCACCCACTACACCTGCAAACGGCAGGATAAACAATGAATCTATTTTAAATTTCGCAAGCGCATCAATACCTATCATCGAACCGATTGGACTAATCATCAATAAAACAATCGCGATAGCAGGAGTTACCAAAGCTTTTGATAAGGCAGGAAGATTTGTGGAGCTGGCCTGCTCTAATTCGGCAGCTTCAGCATCTGTTACTTTTGAACCTTTAAACTTAATTATAGATGCAATAATAACCGTAACAACTACTCCAAGAATTGCAGGAACAAGTCCACCAATCATGACTTGGTTAACGTCAAGATTGAAACCGCCCGCTGCTGCAATGGTATTCGGGTTAGGAGATATTATGTTACCTGCTTTACCGCCACCTGACAATGCAACCAGCAACGCCACTTTTGAATATCCCATTTTGTTACCTACAGATAATGCAATTGGTGCAACAATCAATACCGCAACTGGAATGAATACCCCTACTGCCGTGATGATCATAGTAGCAAGTGCAAGTGACAGCATTGTCTTTGTCCCGCCAAGTTTATCTACAATCGCTTTCGCAATACTTTCCGCTGCACCAGATTCCATCATGACACCAGCAAAAATACCTGCAGCGATAATACGAATAACTGTCCCCTGTACACTTTCTGTTCCTGTAATTAGGATTGAAATTGCATCAGCAAAGTTCGCTCCTCCAATGAAAGCGCCAACAATTGCCCCCAAAATTAATGAATAAGTTGGCGCCAACTTAAACAATATCAAAATAATTGCCAGCGCAAGACCACTTAACGCGCCAATCCAGCTAATATCTATGGCTGTTGTCATATTACTTCCTCCTAGTTGTTATATGAATCATTTTTCTATGAAAGGTGCTTTTATCTTTCTTGAATTGGAAATTCATTTAATTTGTAAATCTAATTGATTTATTAAGAGTTTGCACAATAATTCATTTCAGGTCTTTGCAGACTCTTCGTTTTCTATCTACTGGTGACCGCATTTTAAACGCTTTCATAAAAGCCCTTTCATTTAACTACACCTTCATTTTAGTTTGATAATGCTCCTCTAACAATTGATAATTCGACAAATAATATTGTGCATATGCACTAAACAACGAGTTTTTAATCGGAATTTAAAATAAGAAAGCAGTAATATCAAGCGCTAGGCGTAAAATGCCTATTTATTTACATAAAATCGGGTTAGTTTTAAATATGTATATTTTGTTACGAGCAAAGAATAGGAAAGCTAAAATTTCGCCAAATTACTCCAACTGCTAAAAGTACAAGTACAGGACCAAGTACGAAAAATGTAATAAGTGGGAATGAAACTGATAAAAATTGAGTTCAGTAAACACTTCATTTCACCCCCATTTCTTCTTCAATTTTCTCTTTTACAAGACGGCAAGTATTGTGCAGACTTTTCTGGTTAGGAAACACAAACTTTATATTTTTCTAAATTAAGCCACTATAAAACGGTAGATTAATTGACATAAAATAACCTCATTTACTTATGGTACGGTTCACCGTGATGAATCTAAGTGAGGTTAACAATATTAAATTTAGATCGCATTTTTAGCTCCTTTTACGAAAGTCAACTTGTAGTTGACAAAAGTACCAAAATGTAACTTATATTCGCTACTAAATCAGCTATTTTTACATTATAGTTAGAGTAAGAGGAGATGACCTGAGATGGAACACTTTCAATTTTCAACCATGTTTGCGAATCGTCGAAAAGAACTAAAGGCCACTCAAGAACAAATTGCCGAATATGTAGGGGTATCGAGGGCAGCCGTTTCCAAATGGGAAAAGGGGCAAAGCTATCCTGATATTACGTTATTGCCAAAATTGGCAACATACTTCAACATTTCCATCGATACATTATTAGGATACAAACCTCAATTGACAAAGGAACAAATCAGCCGAATATATTCACAACTGGCACAGCAATTCTCTGAAAAGACATTTGATCAAGTGGAAAAATCAATAGAGGAGCTTTTAAATGAATATTATTCTTGTTTTCCATTTGTTCTTAAAATGGCACAACTGTATTTAAATTACTTTCCAAAGTCTACTGACCAACAATCCACTCTGGAACGTATCTTGCAGCTTTGTTCAAGAGTAAAAACTTTAAGCGGAGATTTCTCATTAGTAAATGAAGCAACGATGTTGGAAGCCCTCGTATATTTACAACTAGGGAAGCCAGAAGAGGTATTAGCATTACTAGGAAAGGATGTCCAAATACAACTCGGCGCAGATCATCTTATTTCTACAGCACATACCATGCTCGGCAATTCAGAAAAAGCAAAAGAAATTATTCAAATCAGCTATTATCAAAATTTAATGCAGCTCATATCAAATGCAACGGAAGTTTTAATGCTCGAATTGGAAAATATAGATTATTTAGATGAAACGATTTATAAAATTCAAGAACTCATACGACTGTTTGATTTAGAGAATCTAAATTTTAATGCTGTACTTATTTTTTATTATAGGGCAGCAACCGTTTATACTATGAAAGGTCAATTTGACCAGGCAATAGAAATGCTCCAGAATTACGTAAAACTTTGTAAAAAAATTCAGTTTTCTATTAAGCTAAAGGGAAATTCCTACTTCTATTTATTGTCACAATGGATTGAAAACACATCACAACTAAGCAGTGAAGCACCTCGGGATGAACAATCGATCAAAAGGGATTTAGTTCATTCGATTGTACAAAATCCTGCATTTGATGCTTTAAAAGAACAATCAAGCTATAAAGAGATGATTCGTAATTTGGCCGATCATTTAAAAGTAGAGGTGAATTTATAATGGCAGCTATCAATTGGGCGTTAGTCGCCCCATTAATTGCTATTGAAGCTATTTTGCTTATTGTTGCACTAATCGATTTAGCACGTATTCATGCAACAAACGGTCCAAAATGGGTTTGGGCTATTGTGATCATATTCGTCAGTATCATTGGACCGATTCTTTACTTTATTTTTGGGAGAAAAACCTCATGATTACAGTGCAGCATCTAACGAAGGTTTTTGGTACAGAAAAGGTAGTATCAGATTTGTCATTCACACTTGAAGCAGGTACTTCCACAGCATTAATTGGGCCCAATGGTGCTGGAAAAACGACCACTTTATCCATGCTAACCGGTTTACTAAAACCTACAAATGGATCTGTTAGCATGCAAAATGTACAAGATATTCGGAAGGAAATTGGATTTTTACCTCAATACCCCAATTTTTATCCTTGGTTAACTGCATTAGAATTTACCGAAATGACTGCAAAGCTAAACGGTGTACCAAATAGGGATGCAAAAAAACAAGCAGAAAGTGTATTAGATTTTGTTGGATTGAAGAACGATATGCTTAAAAAAACTGCAACCTTTTCAGGTGGGATGAAACAACGGCTTGGCATTGCTCAAGCCATCGTCCACAAACCAAATCTTCTTGTATTAGACGAACCCGTATCCGCTCTTGATCCAGTCGGAAGACGGGAAATGATAAATTTATTAAAACAATTGCAACAGCAATCAACAATTTTGTATTCTACACACATTTTAAATGACGCCGAGGAAATGACAGACCAGCTGCTCTTTTTAAAAAAAGGAAGATTAGTAGAGCAAGGTTCTTTAAAGAACATACGTGCAAAATTCGATTCATTCCGCTATAAGGTTCAATTTTCAAGTAAGGACGAGGCATTGCACTTTGCTTCCCAATCACCATTACCAACCGTAGTGGAAGACTATTATGTCTTTATCGAAATAAAAGGTAACTTTCCTACGATGCAGCAATTAATGTCCCAGCTCGTTGTTTTGCCATTTTCTATATTAAAAGTGGAACGAGTAACAATGACACTTGAAGAAATTTTTATGAAGGTGGTTGGACAATGAAAACTTTCACTGTACTACTTCAAAAAGAATTTCGTGAAAGCTGGCGAAGTTTTAAATTTTTGTGGATGCCATTACTATTTATTTTCCTAGGTATTTCAGATCCGTTAACGAATTATTATATGGAAGACATTTTAAACTCTGTCGGTAATTTACCAGAAGGGTTCTCTGTTACATTGCCAGATTATGCACCAATAGATATTCTGAAGGCTTCCACTGGACAATTCCAATCTATAGGCCTTATTGTGCTCGTCATCACGGCTGCTGGGATGATTAATCGCGAACGGCAAAACGGCACAGCAACCCTTATATATGTGAGGCCCATTTCCTTTATTGCCTTGTTTATGAGTAAATGGACTGTTGCAAGTATGTTGGGAATGCTCAGTGCTATTTTAGGCTATGCAGGCAGTATGTATTATACATCGATTTTATATGGTTCAGTAAATGCTATAGCATTTATTCAAATGGTCATGTCTTATTGTGTATGGATTTTATTTGCAACAGCTATTGCCCTTATGTTTAGCGCAATGTTTAAGACAGCACTTGCAACGACCTTCACCATTATTACTCTGCCAGTTGCCATTATGATTGAATCGTTGATCGGTAAATACTGGAACATCTCACCGTGGAAACTAGCTGATTACAGCGTTCAGTTAATGGCTGAAACTGGGAATGAATACTACTTGAAAACATTACTGTTAACCATTGCTCTAACGTTTTTAGCCATTATTCTCGGTATCCTGTTCACCCGGAAAAACTCTGGAACAACGAAAATTTAAAGGTAATTGGTAAGGTATATAAACTCCTTTTCCTGACTGAATACTTCTTTCTGACTAAAAAAACTGCCCTGATGACTATTGTTGGGCAGTTTTCTATTATATTTTTACGGGTATCACTCAACATCACAGCATACTGTTACTTATTTAGTGTTTTTCATTTAACAAACGACCACCCTTTCGACTTCTCCAAAAATCACCTATATCTTCATTTTTAAGCAAACCTCATTTACTTATGATACGGTTTACCGTAACGGACCTAAATGAGTTCTTTTTTGTTTAAACTGACAAGTTAAATAATTTCCTTTCTCAAGTGACCAGATATAAGGTCAATTAATGTAACCATGACAATAATTCCTAAAAGGATAACACCAACTCGATTCCAATCTCTTGAAGTTAAAGCGAAAATAAGGGGAGTACCAATTCCTCCAGCACCTATCACTCCAAGAATGGTAGCCGAACGGACATTTATTTCAAATCGGTATAGGGTATAGGATATAAATCCAGGGATCACCTGGGGTATAACTGCAAACCAGAGGGTTTGAAAGCGATTGGCCCCTGATGCCATTAAAGCCTCCGTAGGACCCAGGTCCATATTTTCAACTTCCTCAGAGAACAATTTCCCTAGCATTCCGATGGAGTGCAAGCCTAATGACAAGGCCCCGGCAAAAGAGCCAGGTCCAACTGCTTTGATAAACATTATCGCCATCACGAGCTCTGGAAACGTCCGAATAAAACTAAGAACAAATTTACCTGATCCTGAAATGACGATGCCTTTGCTCATATTAAGCGCTGCCCAAAAGGCAAATGGAATACAGAGGAGAGCTGAGATAAAAGTCCCCAATACCGCAATCGCTAACGTATCGAGTAAGCCATGGAGCAAATCTTCTCCGCCCGGCTGAGAAATATAGCCCCAATCCGGATGAAAGATCCCCTTAAAAATGGATTTTGAGATCTGACCGGCGGTTGGTTTTACTTCAGGTACACCCATGCCGACAAAAGCCCAAATGTAGATCAGGATTATGGCAATATAAATAAACAAGAGACCAAATTTATTTCTCTTCGGCTTTGGGATTCTTCTTAGAGTTTCGCTCATAATAATTTCTCCCGTAATTTTGTACTAATATAGTCTATTAATAATACGACAATTAACGTAAAGATGATGATTGTACAAACTTTATCGTATTCAAGAAATCCAAGTGTCTTATTATAAAACAAACCGATTCCTCCGGCACCCACAAGCCCTAAGACCGCTGCAGCTCGCACATTAATTTCAAAAGTAAAAAGAATATAGGAGATAAAATAAGCCAAAACTTGAGGAATGACTCCAAAAACAATTAATTGGATTTTATTGGCTCCAACGGCAACCATCGCTTCGAGCGGCCCGGAATCGATGGATTCAATAGCTTCATAGGTTAATTTTGCTATTAATCCAACCGAGAAAACAGTTAAGGCAAGAATACCAGGTAAAGACCCAAGCCCAAAAATAGCCACAAAAATGGACGCCAACAGTAAATCAGGTATTGTCCGTATTAAGTTAAGAATGAACCTTACCGGATAAGAAATCCAAGTAGTTTGTACAAGGTTGCTGGCAGAAAATAGCGCAACAGGTATGGAAATGATGGCTCCAAAAGTAGTACCTATGACTGCCATTCGGATTGTTTCAAGCATGGCATCCATTATATTACTAAAATACCCCCATTTAGGCGGAAACATTTGTTTTAAAAGATCCATCATATTAGGGAAACCTTCAATCAACTCGCCTGGTGAGGAGCCTGTTTTTACAGAACTTCCCCAAATCAGCAAAATGACAAGTAAGGCGGACACATATCCTTTCATCTTGCTAGGGGGTTTGGGAATGACTTGTTTTAGTTCTGGATTCATATAGCTCTCTCTCCTATTAACTCACTCTCTTTGCCTTCACTTCCATAAATTTCGGAAAATGTATCTTCTTTAGCTTCCGTTGCTATTCCATCGTAAACAATTTCTCCGGCACGCATACCAATAATTCTTGTTGCATATTCTCTTGCTAAGTCAACATGATGGAGATTAACAATCGTTGTGATCCCCAATTCCTGATTAATTCTTTTTAAATCATCCATTACCTGTTTGGTTGTTAATGGATCAAGAGAAGCAACAGGCTCATCAGCTAAAATAATCTTGGCTTCTTGCGCCAATGCACGAACAATCGAGACTCGCTGCTGCTGCCCGCCAGACAATTGATCAGCCCTTGTGTAGGCTTTATCTAAAATATTTACGCGATCAAGAGCATCAAATGCAAGGTTTTCATCCTCTTTTGGAAATAATCCCAGAATGGTCCGTAATGTTGAATGATAGCCAACGCGGCCCGACAAAACATTGCGAAGAACAGTGCTTCTTTTGACCAGATTGAAGCTTTGGAAAATCATCCCGATATCGCGGCGAATCCTCCTTAAGGATGAACCTTTAGCATTGGTAATAGACTTTCCATCTATTAAGATCTCACCCTCTGTAATTTCATTTAATCTATTGATCGAGCGCAGCAGCGTCGATTTACCTGCACCAGATAACCCGACAATGACTACGAACTCGCCTTTTTCTATTTTTAGGTTAATATTTTTTAATGCTTGAAACCCATTAGGATATGTCTTGGAGACGTTTTTAAATTCAATCACTTCTATACCAACTTTCTTTAGAAATAAACTCTTCTAAGGGTAAGCAAAAAAAAAGCCAAGCCAGTATCTTTTTCACTACTGGCTTGTTGTTGATATTTACTCCCTACTCTGTTTTTACTTTTTTGGAATAATCCCGAACGATATCAAAAACTTTATCGCTTGATGGTGTATAACCTTCATGTGAGTAAATATCTTCAATTATTTTTTTCCCATTTGGATCCTGGCCGATTTCAACAAAAGCATCCTGAATTTTCTTTACCCAATCCTTGTCCATGTCGGAACGTACAGAAATCGTATCATTTGGAATTTTTTGTGTGAATTCAATGATTTTTGTATCATCAAATACCTTTGGATAATCCTTTGTGACAATATTTCGCGCATCCTGGAAAATAACTGCGGCATCTACATCTCCATTCAGAAGAGCGATCACGGCTTGATCGTGACCCTTCACCGTAACTCCTTGCACATCTTTTGTAGGATCAATACCGGCATCCATTAGAGAAGCAGCCGGCCATACATATCCCGCAGAAGAAGTAACATCTTGGAATGCTATCTTTTTCCCTTTTAAATCTTTAATACTATTTATTTTGGAATCTTTTTTCACAATGAACTCGGATTTATACCAATCTACCAAATCTTTTGTAGGCTGGCCGGTTTGATCATCAACCCCATAGCGTTGTGCTTGAAGCAGTACATTTGCAGCACCTTTATCATGAGCCATTACGTATGCAGTTGGCGGTAAAAACCCAACGTCTACTTTCTTTGATGCCATCGCTTCGATAATCGTGTTGTAGTCCGTTGAAACACTTACTTTTACAGGTATACCCAGTTTATCGCCTAGAAGCTTTTCTAATGGTTTGGCTTTTGCTTCTAATGTACCTGCATTTTGTGATGGAACGAATTGTACAGTTAACGTTTTGGGAATATACCCATTGTCATTTGACGCGTTGTTCGAACTTTCCTTAGATGAACATGCACCTAGAATACCCGCAGCTAGTGTTAGTGACATTCCCATTGCTGCGATTTTTTTAAACTTAAACATTTGTAACCTCCATCACGAATAAATTTTTGTTGCAAGTGAAAGATTAACATATGAATATTAAAATGTTGTAAATTATTCGTAAAACATTTCTAATTTTGTATTTTTTAAAGATTTTTAATTTATAAATCTCTATAATTAATTCGAAATTATCTAATGATAAAGGCAGGTTACAAAATGAAAAATCGAAAAGATCAATGTGAATTAATCATTCTTGAAACAAGTGATTTACATGGAAATATTTTTCCAATAAACTATGGGAATAATACTGAAACGAATTCGGGAATAGCAAAGATAGCAACCCTCATAAACATAGAAAAAAAACAAGCCGATTATACACTGCTTATTGATAATGGGGACGTGATTCAAGGAACTCCATTAACCTATCATTTTGCAAAATATCTTTACGAGAAAAAAAATCCAATAATCAGCATTTTAAATCGTTTGCATTATGATGCTGCGGTAATTGGAAATCATGAATTCAATTATGGACTGAGTTTGCTATACAAATCAGTGGATGAATCTGCATTCCCCTGGCTTTCTGCGAATATTATCGAGGAAGAAAAGAACAAGCCTGCATTCGGAACGCCATATTTTATAAAGGAATTTGACAATGGGTTGCGAATTGCCGTGTTAGGTTTAACCACGCATTATATTCCAAATTGGGAGAACCCGAGCCATATCAGGGGCTTAAAGTTTGAAGATGTCTTTGAAACTGCGAAAAAATGGGTCAAATACATAAGAGAAAATGAAGAATTTGATTTATTAGTGGTTTCCTACCATGGAGGATTTGAAAGAGATATAGCATCAGGAGAGCCAACTGAATCATTAACTAGTGAAAATCAAGGCTACCAAATATGCAATGAAATCGAAGGAATTGATGTGCTCCTAACCGGTCATCAGCATCGGAGAATTGCCTCTCATTTAAATGGAATAACGATCGTTCAGCCTGGATTTAATGGACAAGTTTTGGGAAAAGTGAACCTTCAATTTCAACTTCATAATGGAAAGTGGAATTTAATAAGTAAGTCTTCTGAGCTTGTGGAAGTGAACGATATCACTACAGCTCAAAGTGATCTTTTGGAGTTAGCTAAAGAATATGAAAAACAAACGCAGGAGTGGCTGGATCAGCCCATCGGAAAAATTATCGGAGATATGTCAATTGAAGATACCTTTGCTGTCAGACTGGCGGACCACCCATTAATTGAATTTATCAATAAAGTTCAGATGGATGCAGCCGGAGTTGACATCTCCAACACTGCCCTCTTTCACAATGAATCACCAGGTTTTTTTGAAAATGTCACGATGCGGGATATTGTGTCCAATTATATTTATCCAAATACATTAAAGGTGATCCGCATTTCCGGACAGGATATAAAAGATGCATTAGAAAAGTGCGCGACCTATTTCATCATGGATGAACAGAAGGGAATCCAGGTAAATCCCACGTTTGCTGAGCCGAAGCCCCAACATTACAACTATGATATGTGGGAGGGAATTGAATACCAATTAAACATTGCAAAACCGGTTGGATCCCGGGTAGAAAAATTGACACGCAACGGTTTGCCACTTAGTCTCTCGGAACAATATGAAGTCGTAATGAATAACTACCGGGCTGGCGGTGGAGGCGACTTCGATATGTTTAAAGAAAAACCGGTTATCAAGGAAATTCAAACAGATATGACAGAGCTGCTTGCCGATTATTTTCTTAAAAGAAAAGCAGTAGAAGCAAGCTGTAATCATAATTGGAAAGTGACCTGGTAACATATCAAAAACAAGGTTAGCGATTGCAGTAAACTCCAATCGCTAACCTTGTTTTACTATTTTAATTATTTGTAAATTTCGTAAAATTTTTAATAAAAACCTTTTCGCTCCTTATATGTAATTGGTATGCTAAAACAGCAACTTTTTTAAACGATTACTAAAAAGGAGGAAAACACTGTGAAATCTAGCAAACTATTTATTAAACTGCTTATGACCTTGTTGATTGCCATTCCAATACTGGTGCCATTTGCACAGAAAGCAAATGCTGAAACAGCAGCTGATCCTGCCCCTTCTATTCCTCACCAAGGAACATTTAAGGGGAAAGTACTGTTTGATAATACTCATGGCGAAACTGCCGGTGCTGCTGACTGGGTAATTGATGGTGGCTTTTCTGATTTTGCCAACGCCATCGCTGGGCAGGGCTATGATGTAAAGGAATTAAGACAAACAACACCGATTACTTTGGATAATTTAAAAGATTACAATGTGTTTGTACTAGGTGAATCCAATATTCCTTTTAAAGCCTCTGAACAACAAGCGATGTTGGATTATGTTAAAGGTGGAGGAAACATCTTTTTTATCGGTGACCACTATAATTCAGATCGTAACTTAAACCGTTGGGATTCAGGCGAGATTTTTAATGGATATCGTCGCGGTGCCTGGGATAATCCTACTAAAGGTATGAGTACAGAAGAAGCAAATTCACCTGCTATGCAAGGGGTAGTCAGCTCTGACTGGCTTGGTGAAAACTTTGGTGTCCGTTTCCGCACAAATGCCTTAGGCGATATTACTTCCGGAGAAACCGTTGTGACACCGGACCAATCATTCGGTATTACACAAGGCGTTACAACTGTTGAAATGCACGCAGGTTCAACGCTTGCTATTCTTGATCCAACAAAAGCCAAAGGCTTAATTTATATGCCGGAAAACTCTCCTTCTTGGCAATCTGCAGTAGACCAGGGTGTGTATGATAATGGCGGTATTGCAGAAGGGGCATTTGCCGCGATCGCAAAGGTTGGAAAAGGAAAAGCAGCCTTTTTAGGAGATTCTTCACCTGTGGAAGATGCGACACCCAAATACCTTCGTGAAGATACTGGAAAGTCAAAAACGACTTATGACGGATTTTCAACGGAAGGGCAAGATAGCACTTACCTGATCAATACGATAAATTGGTTGGCCAAACAGGAAGATTATACAAGCTTCGATCAAGTAACCGGCTTACAGCTTAGTGAGAAAACAGTTTTACACGATTTTGAGGTTCCCCAAAATTCTACAGAACCTCAAAGTGAACCATGGTCAAGCCCAACTAGCGGTTATACGTGGTATGATTCATCAACTTTTGCTGCAGGTTCTTATGGTTCCACAAAAGCTGTTCAATCTCAGCCTAATTATACCTTTCAACACCAAGCAACACTTCCAAACCAACAGGAATTTCAAATTCGCTTAAATATTGCTGATTTGCAGCCTGGTCAAACCGTTGCGAATTTACAGGTTGGCATCTATGCTCCAGGCGGCAAACAGTTGGCAACCTTTCAAAATAATGGGGTCTGGGCAACCAGTGCCGGATACAGTGCTAAATTTAATGTAACAGCGGATGCTACAGGACATGCCCATCAGGATCTTACGATTAAGTTAGATCCGTCTTATACAGGCGATGCTAATCTCCGGTTAAAAATCAACGGAACGAATAGTACAACAGAAGCAGTGACAATTGCAAATGTTTCAGTAGAACCACTTCCAGGATACGAAATACAAGTACCAGAACAAATTTCCATTTCAGATGCCCGCCAAGCAGCGGAAGGTGAAATTGTAACAGTTGAAGGCGTCGTAACATCTAATCCTGGCACATGGGGAGGCGGAGGCTTCTATCTCCAAGATGCAACAGGAGGAATTTATGTATATCAAGGAGATAACAAGGCAGGCTATAAGCTTGGGGAAAAGGTGAAATTGAGTGCGGTCAAATCTACTTATAATGATGAGATTGAACTTTCAAATATTGTAAAATCTGAAGATGAGGGTCAAGACGCGCTTCCAGCACCACAAGTAGCAGATACTGTTGATTCAACAAACCAAGGACAATTGGTTACCCTCAAGCATGTAAGAGTTAAAAATATTACCCAAACAGATAACTATGGCACCTTTGAATTTGATGCCGTCCACGGTCATACATCGACACGTATCCGTGTGGATAACCGTTCAGGTGTTGATAATGATCGCTTCACCGCACAATATAAGGAAAACAATGTCGTTAACATTACCGGAGTGGCCTCTATTTTTAAAGGCACATACCAGTTAAAGCCGCGCATGGCTGAAGATATCAAGCATGTATATCAGAAATAGTTCCGGAAAAATGCTGAATTAACGACATAAAATTTTGAAAAAATACATTTAAATCACTAAAAATGCTAAAAACCTCACTCGAAACGAATGGGGTTTTTAGCTGTAAATAATATGTAACTTATAAAATATATTTTATTTAATCTTTATTAATTCCCACTGACTCTTTTTAGAAAACCTCATTTACTTATGATAAGGTTCACCGTAACACATGTAAATGAGGGACACCAGTGAGAAAATTACATTGGCAGGTAGCTTTAATTTTATGATTATCCTGATTTAGAAATTGCTTTTAACAATGTATCTATTATTTCGTACCCTGGTTCAGTATTCAAAATAAACAAGATTAGATTAGCTAACCTCGATGAAATACAAAAGCTTCAAGAATTTTCTTATGGATATAACGTAGGATTTACATTTTGCCTAGAAGATACTGAAAATGAAAACAAATTCTAAACTCACAAAAAATTTTAAAATTCCCCCCGTACTAAACCTAAACCAAATTAGAACAGAGAAAATATCACATCGTATGTCTTATCGAGTTTCTCCTGTAAAGCTCCCGTAATAAATATAACATTTTCGGTCCTCGTCTATCTCCCTGGAATCAAGCGTAAATTCTAACCATCTTCCCTCTCTTTGAATGTAAATAATGTCGGAGTGAAGAACAGACAATACTTCTTCATGATTCCAAACTTCCTTTTGCTCAACTAGAACAGACCCGTTTCTTTGAAGTTCTCTTACTTCAAAACCTATATGTGAATAATTTATCTCCGTTACATCTGTGTAGGGATTTTCCTTTTTTACATAGAGGACAGTGGTTCCATCAGGATCGATGGCTGTGGCTGTTACCAGATACGTTTCTCCCTCTTTCACGAAGTATTCACAAGACATTCTAGCTACGGCCTCACTTACCGTTAAGTTTTGATAACTCCAAAGGGCAGGGAACTTTTGAAATTCCTCATCCATTCGATATTCCAGCCTCAAATTTCATCCCTCTTTCTTTTCTTTTCATTTTACCATTGTTTTCCTTAGATTTACTTTTATAATTAAATTATCAAATAAATAAGGAGCGTGAAACATTGAAGAAAACCCAATGGTTAGTGACTGGTGTCATCACTTCCCTCCTAGCCGGCACCCTTTCTGGCTGTTCAAATGATCGCCCACCCAAACCAGACGACAGCAACTGTCGAGACTGGGACTGGGACGATGATCAAGGGGTCTGGCAATGTGATGAAACCCACTCGTCTCATTATGGTCATTTTTTTTATGGAGGAAATTATTATCGCAATAAATCATCACTCTTGAAATCCTCAGCTTATAAGTCATACAAATCCTCATCAAGCTTTAAAAGTGGATTTGGAAGTGGCTCTAAGGGTGGATTTGGAGGTTAAATATGTCACATTATTCATCAAAGTGGAAAAGGTTTTATTCACAATTTCCAAGCTTTTGGTCTGATTTATACAACAGCGAATACAGCCTTTATCACGTTTTTTCTATAACCGAACAAAGCGTCAAGCTTATACATGAAGCCACAGAACGAATGGGCACTGTTTTCTTCAAAGCAGCCCATCTGTTACGAAGTCTTTCAGATGTACAACTGCTTGAATTGGGGTATCCATCGGAGAGTCTTCCATTTCTGAGGTTGAAAACTCTCTATCCTGAAACGGTAATCGGTCGGTTTGATTTTGTGTTAACAGAAGATGGTTTCAAGTTGCTGGAGTTCAACAGTGATACACCAACTTTTATTGTGGAATGTTTTCAGATTAACGGCCAGGTTTGCAAGGAGTTTGGTTACCTGGATCCAAATGAAAGCGGGGAACGACTACTCTCTTCCGGAATCACACGTGCAGTAATTGAATCATCGAAAGGAAAACGGGAACCTAACGTTGTGTTCACAGCCCACTCTGATCATATTGAGGACTGGAATACCATCCAATATTTAAGCAAGTTATGCCAGGTTAACAATCGAACTGTACCATTATCCGCACTTCGAATGATAGACGGCATTCTTGTTGATGATGAGGATTTTCCGATTGATGTATTGTACCGTCAAACCTATCCTCTTGAACACCTGATTTATGATCGGGATCCCTTAACAGGAGAATCGGTTGGAATTGATTTATTACAGTTGGTACAAACAGGGAAACTGTCGATATTGAATCCTGTCTCTGCCTTTTTACTACAGCCAAAGACAATCCAATGCTTAATATGGGGGCTTGCAGAACAGGGGGTTTATTTTACAAAAGAAGAGCAGGAATGGATTAAGAAATATATGCTTCCCACCTACCTTGAAGCAGAGGAATTTTCCGGGCAGAGCTCTTATGTTCAAAAACCAGCTTTCGGTAGAGAAGGAGACACCGTAACGATTTGGGATCAATTCACCCATGTTACTGCTCAAAATTCCTTTCAAACCTATAAAGAGGAAGTTCCGGTCTTTCAACAATATGTGCCTCTCCCTACAGCTACGTTGGAAACAGAAAAGGGAAACGAGGAGCTTTCATTAGTATTCGGGGCTTTTCTTATTGCTGGTAAAGCAAGTTGTATCGGCATTCGCGCTGGCGAGAAAATTACAGGAAATGAATCTTACTTTTTACCAGTAGGAATTCAAAAAAAGGAGGAATGTAAATGACGAATTTCTTATTATATTTAGTCGTTTCACTTGGTCTTTTATTTGTAGGACTATTTCTTATGGAAATAACCACAAAGGTTAAGGAATTTCCCTTAATGGCAAAAGGAAATAAGGCAGCGAGTTATGTCCTAGGTGGTAGACTTCTTGGACTTGCGATTGTCTTGTATTCCACGGCAGCTAATTCGATTTCTCTGTCGGATATGGCCTTATGGGGGGCCATCGGAATTGTAGCCCAGATTGTAGTGTTTTACCTAGCTGAATGGCTGACACCACGATTTAATGTCAGTCAAAGTATTGAAGAGGATAACCAAGCAGTGGGCCTTTTCCTCATGTTGCTGTCGGTTTCCATTGGTATAGTCATTGCTGGATGTTTAACTTATTAAAAAAAACGCATCTCAATGAACTGCCCCCTTCATTGTTGGACACAATCTAACAATAAAGGGGGCAATTTTTTTATAAGGTTTGATATGTATTCTTGTCACAAATCACCAATAAACGTGCCTCTTTTGGGATGGGTTCATTCCATTTTTTCAAAATATTTAAGTCACTCCGGTCGGCAATGAGCTGGGCTCCCTTTTGCTTGAGGTATTCGTAAGCGTCTCCGTAAGTCTTCCATTCGGACCTTATTTCAACTTCCCATAAATCACTACCCTCGTCCCCCTCCTTACGGCTTAATAACTGAGTAAACAAATGGCTGGCACCTTTGGTCTGCGCTGACTTTGCCATTAAGTTGGACACCGATTCATGGGAAAGAATAAATTCATCAATTTTGACATGTTTGAAATTGCCGACATGCTTTTCATTTAGAATTTCTGCAATGGTATAAATATTTTTTTCCGTTCCTTCATCATAACGCTCGATGGAGGAAGCGGTTAAAAGTGTTTTTCCATCCGCTAAATCGGGATTGTCAATCCCATCGGGGGCAAATAGTAAAACCGCTCTTGATCTTTCAATTTTTGCTCTTTTCAATATTTCTTCATCGGTCGGACTCCCCTGGATATATAAAAACCGCTCATGTTCATAGGGGGACGTCGCTAATTCATCTATTAACACGATTTCTATTCTTTCGTCTCCGATAAACAGTTCTTTGATCGTGTTTTTACTTTTTACAGTCCAGCCAATCACGACATAATGATTTTCTCCTTTAAACGTCATTCTGCCTTCCTCCTTCATCCGTTTGTATCGTGCCACGGCATCAACAATCATCCCAATGACTGTCCCAAAAAGTCCAATACCCACTGTATAGACGATGACCATCGCCCAAATTCTCCCTAGTTGTGTAGTTGGATATACATCACCGTAACCGACTGTGGTCATCGTAGTTAGAATCCACCAAACAGCATGGAAAGTATTATCAAATGTTTTCGGCTCTAGGAGTCTCATAACCTCGGCATTTATAAAAATATAAACAGTCGTAAATAACAATACCGTCCAATACCGATACTTAGCCGCGGTAAGAAAGAACCTTCGGAAAAACAGCATTGATTTTACCTCCTTTCATTCACTTCGGTTCTAATTGTTAATAGAAGGCTATTTTCGCATAGATTGTTGTATTTCGTATAAGTTTATCAACCCGTATAACTATATGGCTCGTAGCATATTTTCGTAAGAACATTTGCGAAAATTGCCTAGAAACTTAGTAATGACCCTTATAAAGCTCCAAAAGCAACAAAGGTTACGAAACGAGCCTATTAGATTTAACGTATTTTAAAATGCAGATTTCCGAAACTGAAAACTTACCGTTATTTTCTTCCTCTTTAGTAATAAACTTTAAAAATTCTATGTCTTCCAAACTGCTTCCTAAAGTTAAACCTACTGCTTCATAATACAAATTATATTCAGGAGCTAATTTCCCTAAGGAAAGCATATTCTTAAAAATTATGTCCATGTAGAAAAAAGAAGTGATTTTTCTACATATATGAATTCTATCATTCTAAAGGTACATTAAAACTAATTTAACAAAACATTAAAATTTTTTCAAATATAATAAATACTATAAGTATCATATCAGTTACTCTTAATTTTTCTTCATTTTTAGGGTTAACCCGTGATGAACAATTTTTAATTGAAAGAACAATAAATTTCAAACTGGATAATTTCATTATTGTTGAGAACTATTATAATAAAGTGATGTAACTAGGTAATCTAAGTAACGTCACTCTTTAAACCTCATAAATAACGTATAAATAGCGTATCAATAACGTATAAATAGCGTATAATTTAATTATTATTTAATTTATAGGGATGGTGAAAAATTTGTACCAACCTAAATTTAGTTATTCTCACTCAATTGTTAAAGACTTAATGTCTATAGAACGTTCTCGAGCAATTGTTGAATTAATGCCTGTACCTGCACATATCGAAAGTGATCTAAAAGAACAGGCTAAATTAAAGGCAACACATTATTCTACGCGAATAGAGGGAAATACACTCGATTTAGAACAAGTTGCTCGTGTAGTTAAACAAAAACAAGAAGATTTCCGAATTCCTGTTGAAGAAGAGGTAAGAAATTATTGGGAAGCCCTTTCTTTTTTATCACATGAAAAACAAAATCAAACTCCTATTACTGAAGATTTTATTAAACAACTTCATTCTATTATTGTGAAACATGGTGCTGGTAGAAAGTCTACAAAAAGCAACTATCGAGGTGCAACTCCACCTGGTGTATTATTTGCTGTATATGATAATCAATCTAGACAACCAGAATATATTCCTCCCGAATATTCAGATGTCCCACCATTAATGAAAGCGTTGGTGAAATGGATTACCACAGAAAAAGAAATCCCTGTTCCTATTAAGGCAGCTATTGCCACTTATCAGCTACTTACAATTCACCCATTTGAAGATGGTAATGGTCGAACAGCACGTGCTCTAGCATCTTACATTCTATCAATAGAGAATTATGATGTTAAAGGATTTCATTCTATGGAAGAATACTATGTGGAAGACTTACAAGGATATTATAAACATTTACAAATGGGACTGCCGGTATTTTATTATGACGGACGTAAAAATCCAAAAGATTTAGCTCCTTGGATTGAATATTTCCTAAGAATCATGGCATTAGCATACGAAAAAGTTGCAAATCTTTCTATTAAATTTGCAACTACTCCTTCAGATCCTAGAATACTTTCATTAGAGCCAAAAGAAAAAACACTGTTAAGATTTCTTATTGAACGTAATAGATCCACAAAACCTAAGGAAATAGCAGAGATATTTCATGTAAAGCCAATTACTATTACTAAATGGGCAACAACTTGGCTAGACAAAGGTATTATAGAAGGTGCAAGTGGTAAGGAAAGAATCACTTCTTATCGCATTGGAGAATTATATAAAGATTTATCCCTAAATGATTTAGGATATAGAGAAGACTAACGAAATAAAAATGCAAGCAGAATTTTTTAATCAAAAAATTGGCTTGCATTTTTATATTCCCCAAAAAACCTCATTTACTTATGATAAGGTTCACCGTAACATTGGATAGGGTAAAATGATAAATGGAAAGGAATAGACCTCTCCTTTTGATTTTATACATTTTATATAACTTGATTAGAATCTTCAGTAATTTGTCAGTATTTAATACCTTCAACTATATTTTAACCTTTACCTTTTTAACTCTTACTCTTTCTCTTAATGAAATACTCTCTTGTACTCTCTGAGAAATTTCTGTATATAAATCCACTTCTTCTTTAGTATGTTCAAGTGTTACAACTAATGCATATTTTTGAGGACCGACTTCTTCTGTAGCCCATTTACTTTCACATCTTACTACCAGATAATAAGTATCCCCATAATCTAATGGGTTTGAAGCTGTAAAGGTAGACTTATGGACAGTGCATTTTTCTCTTACTGTAGGTGTTGGAATTAACTTGCAATTATTAGCACTAGGCACACTCTCATCTAAATCTGTATCAACTTGATTTTTAGGTTTAAAAAAGTTTACCACTTCTTCAATACTTTTTCCTCGGATTAATCTATACGACATAGTGATACCTAAATAATCTAATCGTGTATGTCTAGTAGGTGGGTCATATGCTAATGTCCCCGTGTCCCTCTAGAAACATCGGAACCTGCCCCTAAGTCCTTTACAAGCTAGTTTTTGGGTCACCGCTATTCTTGCGGCTCCATTTTAGTAGTGGTGGATTTTTGACTGTTAATGTTTTCTTTTCCTTCCAGCTTTCAAGTTCTGAGCCGTCAGCTTCAGTGTCCGTTATTCCTTCGATCAGCCACTTTTTCTCTTTATCATTATAGGCTAAGGCATAGTTCCGTATTGATTTATAGGATAGATCTTCGAAGGTGGGAATATCTATAAGTTTTATTTTTCGATTATAGGAAACTAGGGCTGTAACATCTGCTGACCAATGACCGTTAAAATAATTGATGCTTAATTGATCCAAATTTACGACTGCTCCTAAATACTGGGATTGTATTTCATCTATATACTCTGCATAATTTGAGAATTCCTCGTCTATTACTGCTTGAGTAATCTCTCCACCCGTGAATGTATCATTTACATTCGTGAAAACATCTGTGTTGTATGCAGATGTTTCAAAGACTGAAAGCTCCTTGTTTAATACCTCAACAGTTGCAACAATGTCAGCAATGATTCCTTTATCATCCTTAGCGAGTCTTTCTGTATCAACGACAAAGGTGACTTGTTCATTTCCCCAAACATCCACTTTTTTATTTTCAGTTAGCGTGCCAAGTGAATTAGTAACGCTTACGTTGACATCATGGATACCTGGCAGAATAGGACCATATACCTTATCATCACTTGTTTTGAACTGTTTCTTTGATGTTTTGATGCTAAGCTGGACTCGATCGTCCTCACTATCTCCAATCACTTTAATGGAGGCTGTTTTTACTTTCAGTTTATAATTTGTGATAATTCCCCATCTTTTCCCGTCAGCTGTTAAACTTATTTGTTCATTAGTTGGAGAATATTCTTTCGCCTCCATTTGTCCCTTCAGGCCATCCTTGATAACCTGGTAGCTTTGATCATTTGTTCTTAAATAGGTAACAAGTGAAGCTAGCGTACCTGTGTTAACAACAGCTTCCTTGTTATCCGGTAAAATAATATCCTTAAGCAAATTTGGTTTGTTTTGCTCTACCGCTTCTTCAAATGTTTCAACAATTTTATCCGGCTTGTTCAGCTGCTGAAAAGCAATAAACGTCCCGACAATCATGATTGCCACTATAGAAAAAAAAACTATCATTCCCCATCTTTTTCCTGACATTATTCACTTCTCCTTAATATCCATAACCGGCTGCAAATGCATCTACTATTTGTTCTTCAACATAATCATCCGATAAATCAACGGTCCATTTCCCGTCCTTTTTAACCATTAAAATTTCCAACTTATCCTTGCTGTCTTTGGCTTCGATTGAATCGAGAATAACGTCAAATTTCGAAAGAGCGTATTCTTCGCCGCCATCGTAGCTGCCTGTTTTTTGATAGTATTTTTCATTGTAGTCATCAACAAGATCAAATAGATCATCTAATGGAATATTTGAGTATTGTACTAATACAACTGCTTTCCCCTCTGCATTGCCAACTGTCTCTGCATCGATCTTACCTTTTTGGGATAGGGATGATTTATAATTTATATATTGCTTGTCCATTTCTTTATCGGATATTTTGAGATCCGTGAATGCATCTTGTATTTTTTCCTTAAAAGCCTTTTTAGCCTCTTCTTGGAGAGCGGCTTTGTCAGCAGAAACGTATTTTTCGTAATCAGCGTTCTCCTTATCCATATAAATGGTTTCGATATAAGCTGTTAAAGCTTTTGCAGGGTCGTTTAATGTATCAAAACTAGCTGCGTATTTTTTTGTATCTAATGCCAGTTTTACTTCTTCTGCTTTATCCGTACTGTCTGAATATGGTGTGATACCAAGTTCATATTTTTTGTCTTTTTCTACATTTACAATAACAGTTATGTCTTTTACTTTTTCCGCCCCAATAGAGCCAGTTTCGGAATAGTCTATACCAAGGTCAGATAGGCTGAGGTTGTCTTCAGGGGATAATTGTTTTTCCCCATCGTAAATCTTAATGTCATCATATGGCGAAATAGAAACCTCTGAATCTGTTTTATTCTTAACTTTTAAATGAACAGCTAATAAGCCTTTCTTTGTTTCTTTATCCTCTGAAACACCCTCGTTCTTGCCGGCTAGTATGTATGAAGCGTTATCAATAGATACATCAATGATTTTACTGCTGCTGCTGGCACCTGTTTTTTCGCTCGTTGAAGAACAAGCAGCTAATGCCATGATTACAGTAATGAGTAGAGTAAAAATTCCAAACTTTTTCACGATAATGACTCTCCTTTGTAAAATAGTTTTTTCGCTTTCAATTAGTGCTGCTACTACCTAATTCCTATTGATTCTTTTGAATCAATAGATACCGCGCAAATACACATAATTAAACATAAATTCACAATTTTCTAAACTGATTCGATTTCTATCATAGATAAATGGAAATATACGGTCAATGTGTAAAAGGTATGGGATTAAACCAATATTCCCCGCATTGAATAATAAAAGAAAGAATGAAATAGTACTTATTTATTAGTCAAGGACAGCTGGAAAATTAGTAGGATATTGGTAATAAAAGGTTTTAACCCCATGTATTTAAATCGCCCTTCTTTCTAGAATAGTAAAAAAGCATCAATGTTCAAATGATGTTTGATGAGAATTATAATAATAAAGACTTAGTTCTATCGGTCTATAAATAACTGGAAATATTCGATATTTTTGTAGTGGGCAGGAGCAGGGGGACGGTTCTTATAGGGGACAATCGGAAGTTTTGCGCGAAAAAAGGGCACAACTAGTGGAAATTACTAGTTGTGCCCTAGCTCTTTTTTGTGCTAATCGCAAAATTTTTGATTGCCTGAGAAGAATGAAATCGCGGTTACGGCCTATGGGGTTTCAATCTTTGGGTTTCCCTCATTTTCGGGGTATTTTTGCTGTTTTATTTTTGAGGTTTTTTTTCTAGGCGGTTTAGCTTTATTTGTGTGCATACTTTCCCCCTCCCCACTTTATACGAACATTTTATCGAACAGTTTATCCACAAGTCGAGAAATTTATAATTTCCTAAACAAGAAAAAACAGTAACTTGATATAAGTTTACTGGTTTTTCAAATTATTTTAGTGTACAAGTGTGAGGACCTCAGTTGTTTCTTTCGCTTCGTTGATGGGTACTTCACATTCAAAATCTACTTTCAGCCACCAATGAGGAGTTGATTTTTCATTTTTGTAAATAACTTTTAAAATTGGAGAAACATTGTTCTCTAATAAAGAAAAAATAGCTTTACTATAAAAACCTGGAACGTAGCCTAGATGTTTTCCGCCTTGAGTATATATTGCTACAGCATGCTGATCATGAATGTTAGACGACTCTTGAATTAATCTTAATGTATCATTAATTGATAACCAATTTGACCAATCAACAGGCAGATTACGGTGTCGCATTCCATGAACAAAAAAACTAGAATGAAGTTTTCCATCCTCTTTAATTCGAAGTGGTTGTTCAAAAGAATAAGTATCATTCGATAAGCGTCCTCGTGTTTCTCGAAGAAGATCCATTTTTGTAGAAAATTCATTTAAACCTAGATCTGTCAAAATAGATTTAAAATCTTTTCGATCTGTTGATGGCAAGCGACGATCAAATGCAGGAAAAAGGTTTTTAGATTTATAAACCTTACTTATTTCTAGGAATGCAGGATGTAAAATATATCCGTTATCTAATGCATCTTTAATTTTCCGATGACCAGATCCATATTTAGTATAGCAAAACTCATAATTGTCATTACTCAACTTTCGCATCGACAAATGTGCGATAAATTCAACCAGTAATAGTTACTGATGCCGTTTAAATACTGTCATTGACAAGAAAAAAACACATGAAAAAACACCCATTCGTTTGGTATAGTTGATTTGTCTAGAATCACATAACCATACAGAAGAGGTGTCCTCTATATGATAACGAATCATGACCAAACTAAGCAACTACCAAATGAAGTAAAATCTACTTTTAAAGAATTAAAGATATTGAAACATCTTAGAAAAGCTGGTATTACCAAGTCTTTCGGCTTTACTTGCGCTTATTTATTTCAGCTTATTTTCAGTTTGATCTTTGAAAACAAAAACTGGTTTCGTACACTCGAAGGTAAGAAATCTACTGACCTTCCAGCTAAAGATGCAGTCTACCGTTTCTTAAATCGTTCTACTTATTCATGGAGAAGATTTCTCCTTTTATTAAGCGCTCACTCGATTGAAAAAGTAAGTAATCTTACAAATCATGAACGGATCAAAGTACTGATTATTGACGATTCTTCCTATGACAAAAACCGAAGTAAATCGGTTGAATTACTTGCCCGGTGTTTCGACCATGCTTCTCAGAAAATGCACTTTTACAAGGGATTTCGTATGCTCACATTGGGTTGGTCCGATGGTACAACGTTTATGCCCGTTGACTTTTCTTTATTAAGCTCAAAAAACAGTGTCATAAATGGAATATTCCATCAAATTGACAAACGTAGTTCAGGTTATAAGCGACGTGTAGAAGCTTTACAATCTGCACCTGAACAAATTCCAACAATGATTCAACGTGCGATGAATACGGGAATCGAGGCCTCATACCACTTGGTTTACTCATCAACCACTTATTAAAGAGATCAAAGCTCAAGGTCTAGATGTCATTGGCATGGTGAAAAACTTAAAGCAACGGTATCACATGAAAGATAAAAAGGTTAGTTTAAAGGAACTCTATCAATTAGCTTCGCCTGTTCAAGGGAAAAAAGGAATTCTTCGCTCTATCCAAACGACACAAGCTAATGGAGTTCCCGTCAAGATGGTATTTGTCCGTAATCGCAATAAAAAGAGCGAGTGGTTAGCTATCTTAAGTACAGATTGCACATTAAGTGAACAAGAAATCATTCGAATCTACGGCATTCGTTGGGACATTGAAGTTTTTTTTAAAACAACAAAGTCATTATTAAAGATACAAAAGGAGTTTCAAGGCCGTTCGTATGACTCCTTGATTTGTCATACCACCATTGTTTTTACCAGGTACATTGTACTCTCTTGGCAAAACCGATGCTGCACAGACCAAAGGACTTTAGGTGGTCTATTCTATGAATTATGTGATGAAATCAGTGATCTTGATTGGGCCGTGGCGCTAGGTCAGCTATTTGGGCTTCTTCAAGATGTCTTGAAAGAGAGTAACAACAAAATTCAAAAGTTGGTACAAAGTCAACTACAACACTGGATTGCGGGCCTACCTAATTACATCAAGGTTTATCTGCCTATTTCAGTGTGCGAAAGTTGAGTTATTAATATAAAAAAATTCCATCTAATTGATAATAATCCCCTCATTTGATATTACTTTTATCAATATAAAATATTAATTCCCACTAAATCTATCGAATTTGTTGACTAAAGCTGCTCAATTTATTAGGATTGTATTGACTGACTAATCAATCAAGAATTGGAGGTGTTCAATTCGAAGACCAATCATACTTTCGATAGAAGAGAACAGATATTGAAGATTTCGCTTAAGTTATTTTCAACAAATGGTTATCACAAAACCAAAATTTCCGATATTGTTCGTGAAGCCGGGGTCGCCCAAGGTACTTTTTACTGGTACTTTCCAAGTAAAGAAGCGATTGCTTTAGAAATTATCCAAAATGGTCAACAGCATATTTTAAAGGTTGTTGCACAAGGTTACCGCCAAACAACCGGAACGGTTCAAGATGCCGTAAAATCATCAGAAAAATTATTTAAAGATTTATTTCAATTCGCTGAGGAAAATAAAAATTTAATTAAACTTTTACTTAACGGAGTAGAAACAGAAGCCTCCGTCAACACCGTCATCAAAGAAACTTGGGTTAAAGTAGAGCAATCCTTTCGAAACAACATTAAACGCGCTATTGAGCTGGGAATATTGCCTGAAAAAGATCCCTCTTTAGAATCAGCATTTTTAATCAGTGTCATCCTTGGAACTTTGGAAAGATGGTTATTCAGTCCAGACCATTCAACTATGGCATTAAAGTCGGCCGGTGCAATTGCGCATGATCTAGTCAGTTTTGAGTTTTTTGGTTTGCTCGGAATATAGAAATAAAAGCAAGAGCAGGTTAGCTGTATAAAATAAAAATAAACTTCAAATGAAGAAAGGAGATAGGAATATGAATAGAAAAAAACAATCTTTACTCGTATTAATTCTAATGCTAACATTTTCCTTATTTTTAAGTGCCTGCAGTTCAAACAGCAATAATAATACTGCTAAAGGTGACTTATTACAACAAGTCAAAGACAAAGGCGTTCTTAAAGTTGGGGTAATGGGTACATACCAACCATATAACTTCCTAAACAAGAATAAGCAAATGGATGGATTCGATGTAGATATTGCAAAAGAAATTGCCAAACGTTTAGGCGTAAAAGTTGAGTTCATTTCTCAAGAATTTTCCGGAATGATTGCCGGCTTACAAGCAAAGAAATTTGATGCTGTCATCAGTCAAATGACCATCACCCCTGATCGGCAAAAGCAAATGGACTTCTCCGATCCTTACATTACTAATGATGTAAAGGCTATTGTCCGCCAAGATAATAATACTATCAAGTCAGTAAACGATTTTAAAGGGAAAAACATCGGGGTTGGTTTAGGAACAAACGACGAAACTTATCTACGAACTGTATTACTTCCGAAGGTTGGCAATTTTAATATCAAAACATACGATGATGTTATCACATCGCTTAAGGATTTGGATGCAGGCAGAATTGACGCTACTATTAACAATATGTATGCAAATAAACCGGTTGTTGACCAGAATGGTTTTAAAATCAAAGCGGTCGGTGAACCAATTAAATCCGATAAAGCCGGAGTGGCTGTCCGTAAAGGAAATCCGGAATTTGTGAAAAAAATAAACTCTATTTTAAGTGATATGAAGAAAGACGGAACTTATAATAAAATCTTTGTTAAATGGTTTGGTGAAAAACCTCAAGATTAACCCGCTAACAAAGAAAGGAATATATACTTAGATGAATCTCGTATTAGAAAATATACAATTTTTATTAAAAGGATCATACTATACGCTCCTTATCACAATTGTGTCCATGTTTTTCGGCACCATGATTGGGATAATAATTGCCATTGCCCGCTTGAAAGGAAATCGCTTTATCAGTGGGATCGCCCGTATCTATGTATCGATTATTAGAGGAACACCTACGCTAGTCCAAATTATTATTGTCTATTATGGACTTGCTGATTATAATATCGAACTTAATCCCTTCGCAGCGGCCTATATTGCTTTAAGTATCAACATTGGAGCTTATATTTCAGAAGCGATGCGGGGTGCGCTTCAATCGATCCCGAAAGGACAAACCGAGGCTGCGTATGCTTCTGGAATGACCCCCTTTCAAACAATAAGGCGAATCATTCTCCCGCAGGCAATAAGGATTGCTATTCCGCCGATGGGAAACACATTTATTGGAATGTTAAAGGAAACTTCGCTAGTATCTGTTATTACCGTGACTGAACTTTTACGTTCAGCCCAATTATTAATTGCTCAGTACTATGTCTATATGCCATTTTATTTATCAATTGCATTGATGTATTGGATTATGAGCACAGTATTTTCCTTCATACTTGAAAAAATTGAAAAACGATTATCTATCTATGTTTAGGTTTGGAGTTTAATCATGATAAAAACAAACAAGTTATCAAAAAGCTTTCATCAGCTAGAGGTTCTAAAAGGAATCAACTTACAGGTGAACGACGGGGAAGTAGTTGCCATTCTTGGTCCAAGCGGCTCCGGAAAAAGCACTCTTCTCCGCTGCCTGAATGGGCTCGAGGAACTGACGGAAGGCAATTTTGAACTAAATGGAATTGTTATTGATGCAAAGCAAAGTAAAAGGGAACGGATTAATGAATATCGTAAAATTCGTCTGCAAACAGGAATGGTTTTCCAACAATTTAATTTATATCCACATAAGACAGTCCTGCAAAATGTGATTGAAGCATTAATGATTGTGAAAAAGTGGGATAAGGAAAAGTCGATTCAAAAAGGGGAAGCCCTGCTCTCAAGAGTTGGTTTATTCGATAAAAGAAATGAGTATCCTTCCAGATTATCCGGCGGGCAGCAACAAAGAGTTGCTATTGCACGCACATTAGCCCTTGAACCAAATATTATTCTTTTCGATGAGCCTACCTCTGCATTAGATCCTGAGTTAGTAGATGAAGTGCTAAATGTCATGAGAGAGCTTGCCAATGAAGGAATGACCATGGTTATCGTTACACATGAAATGCAGTTTGCTAGGGAAGTGGCAGACAGGATTATTTTTATGGCTGATGGAATCATTGTCGAAGAAGGAAAGCCAGAGGAATTTTTTGCGAATCCAAAAACAGAGCGGGCAAAAAAATTCCTAAAATTACAATAATCATAGTAAAGGTAGGATGAATTATGATCGTACGTACAAAGTGGAATGGACAGCGTGCCTTTACAGCTGTCGGGGATTCTGGATTTAAGATAAACATGGATGCAACGGAGGCATATGGCGGAGAAGGCAATGGAATGACCCCTACTGAAATGCTTTTAGCTTCCGTTGCAGGATGTATTGGCATTGACGTCACTATGATAATGCGCCACTACCTGGCTTCCATCCAAAAACTCGAGATCATAACAGACGGAACGAGAAAAGAAAAAGAACCAAAAGGTTTCACCTCAATAAACATAACTTTTATCATTGATGGTGACATTGACAGCAAACGAATTTGGAGAGCAATTGACCTTGGAAAGGAAAAATATTGCGCTGTGTCCGATTCATTAAAGGCCGACATTACCTTTCAACTGGTATTAAATGGAGAAAAACAAAAAAGAAACGAATAGATTTTTGCAACAAACGGAGTATTAACTCTTAATTGAATCATTTTTTATAAGCCGAAAATATGTCAAAACTTTATATTATTCGGCTTATTTCCTATACAAAGGACATTCGTTTTGTTACAAACATTAATCAACTCTGCAAATGATACACAATTCCTCCGCTTTTTTAGTATAATCAAAAAACCTCACTTACTTATGATACGGTTCACCGTACCGGTTGATAGGGTAAAATGAGTCTAAAACATAAAAAATCCCCATTATCAATTTGGGGATTTACCTTTATAATTTAATTGTATTTAATAATAACTAATCATTCCAGTGCGTCCCTATATGTCCAATTAAAATTTCCCCATTTCCAATACTGTCTCTTCCCCAATTAAAATAAATTCTATAATCAGAATGAGCATAATAAAGTTTAGTATGCGGGTTACATCTAACGCTTTCCAATTCTTTATTTTTATTATAGAAATCACATTTGAACTTGTCTAAACCTTCATTTGCACCTCTTCCTGATGAAATAATATTAAATTCACTTTTTAACCGTGCATATATCTCGTCAGAAGCTCCACCAATTTCAACATATAATTCCTTTGCAAAATCATTCAGAATTGATAAATGCCTAATCAATTCTTTTGAATGATTAATAATATCATTAAAAGCATTTAGCGTTTGTTTAACTCTTTCATGGAAAATTAAATTAGGAAAACAGTGACTAAACTCTATTTTAAATTCTTCTAGTGACTGTAATTGCCCTAAATAAAATCGATAGGGTGAGAGAATCATAGTCTTATCATTAACATATAAACTATCTTCGTTTATATACTTATTCTCAAGCATCCCAACTATTGCTTTATAACTTTGATTATTTTTTTCATCAAGTAAAACATATAAATCCGGATACAAAATATTTACTCTCTTGTATTGTCTTATGTACTCAAATAAAAGCTCTCTATAGTCACTGGCATACTGTGGTTCAAACAGATATTCAGCAATAGTAATCTTTCCAACAATTTTACTTTCAAAAAAGTGTTCAGGTACATTGATCACGTCATTATTATTAACTATATACTCTAACAGATCACAAAAATCCGCAATCTTGTTTTCAAAGTCTGAAAGTGTCGAATTATCATCTAATAATTCAGATATGTAAAATGTTAACTTCGTCATAACCTAACCCTCAATAGTTCTCTAAGATCAGATTTGCTTTGATCAAAGAATCCTTTTGGCCAATTATCTAATTCGCCCTGAGAATTAACTGGAATTTTTTCGATGTTAATTTTATCATCTATAATATTAAAAAAATTAACTAACATTTTTTCAGTTTGATTCATTTTTGTTAGTTGTAGTCGTGCACCATTTATTACATGTTCACTATGAGTCTCGACAATTACCTGCACCCCACACGAAGAAAGTAGTGCTAAAAATTGTCCTATTTTTGATTGACCGTATGGGTGAAGATGGGCTTCTGGATTTTCAACTATAAATAAAGAATTTTCGTGTGCAGAAAGCAACAATCCTGCAACAATAATAGGTAACACATATGTTAAACCAAACCCTGTTGCAGTTGGTACATATGCATCAGATGATGTTCTTGTATTTTTATATCTTATGGTTACTTTATTTACTTCTTCATATAATGATATATTAAGTTGTGTTCCAGGAATTATTATATCTAACCAACCTTCGCAGTTTGCAGAAAACTTAACAAGTCTACTTGAACGCATTTTTGGATTTATTTCATACTTTAATAATTCAGCCTTATTGATGATGTGGCTGGTATATTCACCTTTATTACCTACATCTAAAATTGCATTGCTACTTATGTCTGAACTTATCCTAGGGCCAACCCTCTCTGCATTTAAATACTGGAAGTTATTAAAAGAAGGATAAGATTTTTCACTTAAATCATCTTGATTCTCAATTATCAATGATAATGGATTTGTAATTTCATCACCAATTGATAATCTTAATTCATTACTATCACCATCATCAAAGGTAGTTGTTAGTATGATTTCCTCTGAGGTTTTATCCTTAGAAATGATCTCTTTTGGGAGTCCTAAATTAATACTATTAATATCACTTGTTATAATTTCACCAATTTGAATATTATCAAAAGCCTTTTTTATAAGGAGGAGGCTTTGAACAATACTTGATTTACCTACCGCATTTCCACCAGCTAAAATTGTAAGAGGACTAAAATCAACATTTTCATTTATCCAACATTTATAGTTCTGAATATTTATTTTAGATATCACTTCCTAAAACCTCCGAAAGTATGTCGTTTGCTTTATAAAAACTATATTGAACCGCTCTTGTACTATTTGTCCCCTGTGTTAAACACGAATTATAAAAATTATCATAAGTTAATTCATATGCTAAATTCTTTAAAACTTTATCTCCAAGCTTTGAAAAATCATAATTGATAAACTTTGGATTTGTTAAAAGCACTGCCCATGACGTATATAAAGCTTTGTTTATAATATCCATATTACTGTATAGATTATTTGAATCATCAATATAGCATTTTCTAAAAGTGTATTTATCAAATAATAAGTTTGCAGTTTTCATTGCTCTCTTAAAATCCTTTTTAAAAATCTCTAGTTCATAACTTGTTGCTTCATTAAATTTAAGAAGAGCATTATCAAGGAAAACTGCAATATTTCCTGAACTATAATTTAAACTATTACTTTCATAATCATAGGCTCGATAAAATGCAAAAAATCGCAATACAAATTCTTGCCCATCCATTCTATCATCTTTAATACGCCTTCTTGTTGCATTCTGAAACTCATCACTGTTATACAATGCTTTTAATACCTTTCTTGTACTATTTTTAGATATAGCGTTTCTAATTTCTTGTGGTTTAAGACTTACACCACCAGTATTTACTCTTCTAAAAATATCAAATACAACATTTGAAGGTGATCTAGCATCAAGTATATTTACAGCTAGTTGAGTCCTATAAATTCTTTGTTGATATTTTATATCTAATTCATTAAAAGATTTACCACCGCATTGTTTTTCCAAATATTCTAATCCAAATAGTTTAAATTCCCCATTAATAAAATCATTAATTGTAGATAATCGCTGTAGTCCATCAATTACAATAAATTTTGAATCTTCATTTTCATAAAAATAAAATGCTGGAATAGGGATTCTTAGCATCAAAGATTCAATAAGCAGAGACTTTCTTTTCCTTTCAGTCCAAACTTTATTTCTTTGAAATCCAGGATTTAAAATAATTTGGCCATCCTTCATCAATTCTGTTAAATATTTCAATGACAGCATTTGTTGATCAATTCTAATTTTATCTGCATCAAAAGGGTGTTCATTGCTATTCTCTTGATCTTCTAACTCATATTCCTCATATTCAAAACCATAAAACTCATCAACATAAACATCGATGTTCTCTCTTGAGTTATTAGAGCCTTTTCCCATTAAATCACCTGCTTCTAAATTTTTATATTAACAAATGGAATTTAATAACCCCAAACTTTTATACAGGAATAGTAATTTTAATTTCGTTACTCTTATGATTAAAATAATGTATACACACCTTTATGTCCATTGACTTTTATGTAATCTAATCATTGAACATCCTACTTTAAGAATGAATTTTATCTACTACTTTAACCTTTTTCTTTGGATTGCCTCTATTTAAAAATTTTAGTTTTCATAAGCAGTATATACATGATTATCAATAATTAATCTATCTGTATACCGACTTGTCACTTGGCAGGGGTTTATTTCCTGGAATAATAACAACAACAATAAAGTCAGGAAATTTATTTTTAATATCATAAAGTGGTTCTAATTTATCTAGATAAATTAAATCCCTAACATCATTTACTGGCTGTTCTTTTTTGTTCAAATCTAATAATACAAAAATACCAAGTTGGTCATATGAATATACATAGGAATGTAACTGTTCAAGATACTTTTCTCGTACAGAATCATTAGAAATTTTTTGCTTTGTTTTCTTTAATTCTATGGGGAAAGTAAAATTATTTACTTTGTATACGATATCTATTCTTCCACCATCTGAGAAATTACTTATTTCTTCTTCTGCTCCATAAGCTATATTACTGTATTGAAAATGCTTGTAAAGACTATCTTGAAGATCTCTTTCTGATGCACTTCTTCCTTTTCCTCCATAATTCTCAGTATATAGAAAATTATATTCTTCCAATCTTTTTGATCTAATAGTTAAAATCAAATACCTAATAATTTGCTCCATTATTTTCATGAAAATGTGTAGTTTCTCCTGACTATATGTTGGGAGTTCTTGTTTTATTGATTTCAACAATGAATTATACATTTCTGCTCCTGTAGGGAAGCCTGTGACAAATTCAATATTATGATTATGTTTATTTTCTACATATTGTGCCACTAGAGAAAGTATATTTTCAACACTATCTATATCCTTTCTAGATTTTAATGTTTGTAATAAATCCATTGGATTAGATTCAGGAACTATCTCCTTAATTTTTAAAGAAATTCTTATTAAATCATCATCATTTTCTTTTTTTTTTGAATCTTGTTCCTTAATCACATCTTTTACAAAAGAGAGAAATTGAATCAAATCAGGATCATCATAAGTTGACATTATAATATTGATTTTTAATTCATATTGATTAAAACTTTTTATATATAAGTTTCTTAATATCTGGTCATTTACATTTTTCTTAAAGCTAGATATTAGTCTGTTTTGGTATTGATTTTCTGACATACGAACACTCAATAATTCAGAATGGTAATATGCTAATTTACTAAATTCTTTATAGTAGTCTAACCAATTTTCATGGCTAGTTGTTCGCTTATGAAGTTCATACATATTAAGTAGGATTTCATTAATTTTGTATTCTAATGCTAAGTATTTTTCATTATAAGTAAAAGCCTTCCTTATAAAAGAAACATTCAACAGTTTTTTTAATGACAACTTATAATTTTGTTCATCACCTGATAAAATAGACTTTAAATAATTAGTGATATGATAAAAATACTCAGCATCAGTTCGATTCTCAACTATAGAAGCTGAATATTTAAATAACGTACCACCTTCACTTAATTTATTATAAAAATCTATCTCATTGGTACAAAAGCTTGTATCCAATATTTTTATCAACCCTAATCTATAATATGCTTCTGAAGAAACATCTGGATTAATACTATCCTTGCTAATTTCTAATTTCTCCAATACTTCTTCATCATCATAAAAAAGAGATAAGTATTTTAATGAAGTTACAATAACAAAAGGATCATCGTTCTTCTCGATATCTAGTAACATATCAATCATTGATGTCTTTCTTATTTGATTTATTACAGTTAAAAAGGACAAAATTTCAATAATCATTATTCTTATAAAAGAGTTACTCTCATTTTCTAATACAGGCCTTAAAAATTTTTTGATTTTACTTTCTGATATATCTTGAATTTCATGTTCACTTGAAATCCAATCTTCTATATAAATAATTTTCTCATGCAAAGTTTTATTAGAGTATTCTTCATAAGTCATCTCCATTAAATAATCCACCTTAAACCTAACTTAAAAAACAGATTCATTTTCTTTCTTAGAATCTACCTTATAACTTTCACTTGCTTCTTTTATTTCTTCTAAAGCTGTACCAATTATTATTTGTAAGTCTCCTTCGTATTCTTCTTCTAATTCCCTGAAAATTTGTGACAACCCTATTAAATCTTTACTTATTACTTCTTCTTTCCCCGGCGAATCTATGATTAATAATCTTGAATGTCGTCCAACACCATATTGTATATCTAATAAAATCAGACTGACAAAGAAGGCTATTTTTGCTCTAAGTTGCTCTCCTTCATTAAGTTCAGAAAAATTATTGTATAAACCGTTTTGTAAAAATTTTATCTCTAATTTATCATTCACAACTACGTCAGTAACGGTGGCTAATCCAAATTTATGTAATTGGTTTAGTATTAATTTCCCAAAACTATCTATAATATCTTTGCTCATATCAAATCTAATACTATTTAAATCGCGAATAGCAAAACTTAAAATATTTATCTTTTCTTCAATTTTATTCAATTCTTCTATATTATTATTTCCGTTATCTTTTTTTAATTCATACTCTAATTCTAGTTTCCTTTCAACTAGATTAGATAGTTCATCTAAGTCACTTTCATAAAATTGAAAAGCAACTATATTTTCTTCAATCCCTCTTATTTTCGTGAAACACTGTTCCTTTAAGGTTTTCTTTTCTGTACCCATTACCTTTATTTGTTCCAACCATGACTTTAATTTTTCTTCATTTCCCTTTAATTCATCTAATTTTGTTTGTATCAATTCAATGTCTGCATCATCAGATTCAACTAATTCATCATTACACAACATACACTTATGCTGATCTTGTTCATTTAACTTTTTTTCAGGTGAAACTTCATGTTCACACCTAGGGCACATTTTTATTTCTAAGTTACTAAAGTAATGTCCAAAGTTTATTTCTTCTTCTAACCTTTGTATACTTTTAGAAATTTGAAGCAATTGTTTTTCCAGTTCTTCTTTTTGAGATTCTAAATCTTGTATTTCATCTTCTAAAACTTTGATTTGTTGTGCTATTTTGCTGTACCTATTAATACTTATACTTTTTTGAAAAGATTCCTTTTTGTTTTTGTGGATTATAGATATTTTTTCATTGATTCGCTCAACTTCATATAATAAATTTCGTTCTTTAGTCAACTCAGTTTCATGAGATTTAATTAACTCCTGTTTTTGATACATATTATTCAAGTAATCGAGTTTTTGACTTAGAGAATTTATTGGATAAGTCAGTTTAAGCCCTAATATCATTTCTAGAATCTTTTTGTTTTGTCCACCAAAGTCTTGGTTTAAAAATAAAACATTATAGTCTTTAGATTCTAAGTAAATGGATTTATAATAAGTTTTCCAACTCGTTTGATTCTCAATTAAATCAATTGTTCCTTTTGTTCCACTAGTCCACTTTAAATTATAATATGAAAAATGATCAAAGAAAAACTTCTGCATTTTCTCTTTAAATCCTGTTTCTGTGTTAGTTTCAAAATCAATTAATACATTTTCTACATAACCGATCTTTCCTTTTTGTTCTAAATAATCATCGGTTGAAATTCTATATAATCCACTAAAGATCCTTTTACCCTCAAAATTTATATAAATCGTATATAATGTATTTCCTATACTAAATTCGCATATTATCTCTCTTAACCAACTTAATACATCTTTTTTAATTGATCCTTTATCTCCGGTAAGAGCAAACTTAATAATTTTAAAAATGGAAGACTTTCCTTTACCATTCGCTGCGAACAAAATATTAACACCACTATAGAATTTCTTATCATAGTTAATTTTTTCCCCGCTATTTTTCTCTCCAATGACTTTTAGTCTATGGATTATTAATCTTTTACCAATTGAAGCAGGACTATCTTTTTCATAATCATCTAGTTCCAAGAGAGTATTTATTTCTTCCTTTGAAAGATTGCTTTCATAAGAATTATATAAATGATCAATAAACTTATCATAGTTAAACATCAAATTTCCTCCCCAAAGATATCCTGGTACTTGCTTCTAACATCTTCCTGAATTCCTTTTATATACTGATTGAGTGGAGTTGCCCTATATTCCTCATGCTCATATTGACGAACCTTTAATTCTGTCCCGGACAGGTCACCAAAATACTTTTTTATTAGATTACATCTACTTTCATACCATTTGGCCTTTTCTAGTCCAATTAAAATTTCTCTTTCAATCTTACTTACTCCATATTCAGTAAGATAATATACTTTCTCGAAAACTCTACCTGCTAAATTTCTTTTACTAGAATATTCAATAAATCCAATTGATACTAAAAAAGCAATTATGTGATCTATATCTTCATAAGCACCATAAAAAAACCTCAACATATCTTCGCGCCTAATATCAGGCTCTTTATTTCCAAATATTGCTTTAACATTAGCTTTTATATCCTCTTTATAATCCTCAAATTTCGGATATTGCAGTAAGTCTAATAATTCATATGCCAAATAATCTGGATATCTAATTAAAAAGTCAATTTTTTGGATTCGAACTTCACTCTTAAACTCTTTCTGATAATATGATTTCTCCTTTTCCTCTTCATTAATATTCTGAGAGAAAAAGTAAATAATTAATAAAATTCTTAATCTATCGCGATAGGATCTATGTATATCAGAAGTTAAAGCACTCAATTATTTCACATCCAATTTATAAATTTAATTACTTGAATTTAATTAGTTTAAACAATCTACATTAAGACATAGCATTACTGAATATCTTATTACATCAATATTGCTTTGCTAACAATCTGGTTGTCATTTTATTTATCCTTTAACAAAAATTGCCCTAGCATCATTTTCTTTATCATGATGCTAGGGCAAGGTTGTTGTTTGTATCTTTAATTGTTTTTACTCTCTATTGATCAAACCTTTAAACAGATACGAGTTGATAATCCTATTGTATTAATGCTTTAATCATTATCTACTGAGTCACCATTTAACGTTGCCATTATCTCCTTGAAGCTTTCTAATCCTGCCTCAATATCTTCAATAATCTGGTTTGCTAAAAGGTCAGGATCAGGTAGATTATCCAAGTCTGCCAAACTCTTATCTTTAAGCCAGAAGATATCAAGATTTGTTTTATCTCTTGATAAAATTTCCTCATAAGTAAACTTGCGCCATCTTCCTTCTGGGTTACTTTCCGACCAAGTTTCTGTGCGGTCATGACGGTTAGATGGGTTATAGCATCGAATAAAATCTTGTAAATCATCGAATGTCATAGGTTTTTTCTTTAAAGTATGATGGATATTAGTTCTATAATCATAAAACCAAATCTCTTTTGTCCAAGCATCCTTAGAACCTGGCCTGTTATCAAAGAAAAGAACATTTGCTTTTACACCTGGTTTGTAGAATATCCCAGTAGGTAAACGTAATATGGTATGCAGTTCAGTTGTTTGAAGTAATTGTTTTCTAACGGTTTCACCTGCACCGCCTTCAAAAAGGACATTGTCAGGAAGAACAACGGCTGCTTCACCATTTTCTTTTAAAAGCGTTCTGATATGTTGCAAAAAGTTTAACTGTTTATTTGAAGTTGTAACCCAAAAGTCTTGGCGATTATAAACCAAATCCTCTTTTTCCTGCTCGCCCTCTTCGTTAGTAATGGTCATACTGGATTTTTTTCCAAATGGCGGATTTGCAAGCACATAATCAAATCTTTTTCCTTCATCAGCCACTAAAGCATCCGCAGATGAGATAAAGGTTTCTCCATCAATTTCGCCAATATTGTGGAGGAACATGTTCATTAAGCAAAGTCTTCGTGTATTAGCAACGATTTCGTTTCCATAAAAGGTTTTACTCTTTAAAAATTCCTTCTCTTCTCTATTCAGATTTTGGTTATCCTTAATATGATCATAAGCTGCTAGGAAGAACCCACCGGTACCACAGGCAGGATCTATAATTGTCTTCATGGGTTCTGGTTGGACACAAGCTACCATTGCCTTAATTAAAGCCCTTGGTGTAAAATACTGCCCTGCTCCGCTTTTAGTATCTTCTGCATTTTTTTCCAAAAGCCCTTCATAAATCTTCCCTTTAAGGTCAGCTCCCATCATACTCCATTTTTCTTTATCTACCATATCAATAACTTTATAAAGCTTTGCCGGATCTTGAATCTTATTTTGGGATTTAGTGAAAATTTGCCCTAATATTCCTTTGGTATTTGAAAGCTCTTTCAAGGTTTTAGAGTAATGTGTATCTAATTCCGCACCTCTTTTACTTTTCAAACTTTCCCAATCATAACCTTTGGGGACATTAATTTTGCGGTTATACGGAGGGCTAGCAAATTCATCAACCATTTTGAGGAAAAGTAAATAGGTAAGCTGTTCTAAATAGTCGCCATAACTTACACCGTCATCCCGCAGCACATTTGCAAAACTCCATACTTTTGATACTATGCTTGCTTCATTACTCATATTTTTAAACCTCTATTTTCTTTTTTTATTCTTTCTAAAAGCTTTTCTGCAGGTTCCCAATCTGGTTCCTTTCGACAAGATTTTAATTCATCTTCACTCAGAAGCTTACCTTCAAAAGCCCTTTTAAGAATACTTTGACGAAGAGCTTCAGCCTTTTCTAGTCCCTCTTCTATATTAGCCAGAATATTATCACAGACAGAGAGGCGGCTTTCAATTTGATAAACAATTTCTGCTTGATTTTCCATTGAGGTTTTTGGAAATGGATATTTTTTTAATTTAGTTCCATTTATATTTGATTGATTAACACCAAAACTTTTTACCTTGTTTCCGTAAATTTTTGCAATATGACAATTAAGAAAATAGTTTAGGTAATATCCATTTACAACCTCTTTATTATATTTAATTCGAATTAAATAACCTGCGAAAATTGCTTCTCTCTCTCCTCTAAAAATGGCTGTTTTTCCTACATGTTCTGGGCTGTTTGTTCGATTAAACAAAACATCACCCTTATTCAGGCGATATTTTATTATTTCCTCTTTATTTGAAGTGAATTTTAAATCCTCCCAGTCGATTTCTCCATTTTGAATATTCCCCATTCTTAACACGGGAACCGTACCCTCTTTTTCCGATTTGCTTGATGTTCCATATTCAACACCATCGCAAACTTCTCCAAGTGTAACCCATTCAATATCTTTTATATTTGTTAATTCCCCCTCAAAAGCTTTTTTCAATACAGCTTGACGATAAATTTCCAGATTCTCTTTAGCATTTTTAAGATTAACAATGCCATTATCCAACTCACTAAAAAGCTGCTCAATTTTAGATACAATGGCTCGTTGTTCTGGAAGTGGAGCAAGGAAAAATTTAATCGCTTCAATATTCTTTGCTGAAATATTAGGTTGTGCCCCACCATAAGCATCTTCCAATATCCTTTGTCTTATAGAGAAAAGCAAATAATAAATATATTTCTTTATAATCCATCTATTTGAATACAACTTAAGATTGCCTACTCGTTGATTTTGGTATGATTTTTGTCTTTCACGGTAAATTCCAAACTTACCAGTTGTTGCTCCGGACATGGCAATTAGAATATCACCAAATTCTACTTGGTAGCTATCATATTCTTTTAATTCTTTTATTCTTATAGCGCAATCAGCCGTTACAGTACCTTGATTTATATCTGAAATTCTTATAATCGGTACACCTTCATTTTGGTACATAGAACTTTTAAAAGCATAGCCATTCTTAAGTCTTAGCACTTTCCCCAACTCTACTTCTATCCAACCTTCTCTTGTCATGCTACTAATACCTCATTCAATTCGTTAATAATTTCGTCCATTCTGTCTCCAAATAATTGATACATTTTACCTCTACCACCTTGCGCGTCAAAAGGTGTATAGTCTAAATCATCAATTTCAACATGGAAGCTTGAAGCTATATGATCTTTAATCATTCTTAACCAGTTCATCTGTTCTTCGTTAAACTTTAGTGAGCCTGCCTGTTTACCAAACACCCATTCCTGAAAATTCTTATCCACTATTTTGTTATATGGAGTTAGTTGCTGGTCAATGCCGGTAACTCTTCTAATCAATGACACCAATGCTACCAATTCATTTTTAGGGCTTGTGCTTTTTACCTCTTCAAGTTCCGAGTAAGCATCCCACACATAATGTGGAGCAAGCAATGGTTTTTCTACCTTCAGTTTTTCCATTAATTCCTTTATCATTTTAAAAGTTAGTTCTCTCCTCCGATAAGGCTGGTCGTAAAAAATACTCAATGCAACAATTTCATCTTTGTTAGCTTCAATATACTCCCTAAAGTCTTTTACCAATTCCTCGGCCTTTTCTTTGGTGAAATTGTCCCATTCCGCCCGCAAAACCTTATCTTGATTCACCATATCGATGATCTGCTCATGAACCTTTCGAACGTTTTCTATATAATCATTTAGTTCTCCTGTAAAAGTTCGTGCTGCATTCGTTGCCAATTCTTGTTGTACCTGTTTTTTACACTCTTCCTCTTTAGCTGGTGAACGATCACTTTCAGGAATTTCATTTATAATTGCTTGTGTTTTTTGTTCAATTATATCCGGGTTATAGGCATTGAGTAGATTTTTTACAACTGTATTTATTTTTTTGCCGCCGCTAAGTTCTTTAAATTTATTCTTTTCATCATCTGTAAGTTGTTTTTCCAACCTAGTCAATCGGTTCGCTAAGGACGTAAACAAATCTTCATCTTGCACACCCATAGCTATTGCACCTAGGAGGTCTTTTAGTGGTGTCCCTGGTTTTCGTTCTAGTGGCCGGCTATCTGTTTTTTTAGACTTAGTAGCGCCAATCGCATCAACAATGACGAAATGAGTTTTAGCGTGTTTTGCAGTACGGGTTACACGTTTTAAATCATCTAATCCAATAGTTCTTGTTCCACGGCCTTTCATTTGTTCAAAATAATTTATACTTTTTACATCTCTCATAAAGAGTAGAACTTCTAATGGTTTTACATCGGTGCCGGTTGCAATCATATCTACTGTTACAGCGATCCTTGGTGCCCATGAGTTTCTAAAGCGGTTTAAAACCGATTTAGGATCCTCATCAATTTTATAAGTAATTTTTTTGCAGAAGTCGTTGCTTTCATTGAATTCTTCTCGAATTATTTGGATGATATCATCCGCATGGCTGTCTGTTTTAGCAAAAACTAAAGTTTTTGGAACCTCAAATTCTCCATTTTCATCAAAACGATCGGAAAAAATCGTTGGTAGTGCCTCTTTATAAGCTTTTATTATATGCCTAATTTGACTGGGATTTACAACATCCTTATCGAGCTTAGTAGCAGAATATTCATAGTCTTCATCCAGTCTTTCCCATCTCTTTTTACGGGTTAGCTTTTCTCTTTTGTCAACATATTCTTTTGCCTTAATTTTTGCACCAGCTTTAGTAATTTCCGTCTCAATGATAAACACATCTTGGGGAACATTTACACCATCTGCCACAGCTTCTTCATAAGTATATTCGCTTACTACATTTTCATTAAAGAAACCAAATGTTCTTTTATCCGGCGTTGCAGTAAGGCCAATTAAAAAAGCATCATAATAATCAAGTACTTGTTTCCATAAGTTGTAGATAGATCGATGACATTCGTCAATTATTATAAAATCAAATTGCTCAATAGGGTTTTTTGCTGAATACTCTACTGGCATAGGCTCTTTTCTTTGCCATTGCCAGCTTTTCTCGTTAGGATTTTCTTTTTCTGCTGATTCATCTAACTCTTCTCCTTTTAAAATAGAGTAGAGCCTTTGAATCGTTGAAATGCAAACCTGACTATCAGAAGCAATATAACTAGAATTTAATCGCTGTACATTATATAATTCGGTAAATTTTCTGTTATCATCCGTCGGTTGGTATTTTAAAAATTCTTGTTCTGCCTGTTCCCCAAGATTTTTTGTATCAACAACAAATAGAATCCGCTTGGCATTTGCATGTTTTAACAGCCGGTAAACAAAGGTACATGCTGTGAATGTTTTACCCGCACCCGTAGCCATCTGAATTAAAGCCTTGGGTCTATTATTTTTAAAAGATGTCTCAAGGTTTTCAATTGCCCTAATTTGTGCAGGGCGCAACCCTTCTCTATCTAAATAAGGAAGATTCCTTAGACGATTTCGAAGTGTTGTATTTTGATTAAACCATTCAAGTAGTGTCGAAGGTTGATGAAAGTGAAACAAAGACCTTGAACGAGGTTTTGGATCTCTATAATCTGTGAACCTAGTTAATACTCCAGTACTTTCATACACAAAAGGTAAAGGCTTTTTATTTAGATTGTATTTTAGTTTAGCTTGTGCGTATCCAGAAGACTGATCTTCTGCAACCGTTAATCTTTGACCTTCTTCTTCTTTTTTCGCTTCAATAACACCGACAGGTTTCCTTTCTACAAACAAAACATAATCAGCCGGGCCAATATCTGTTTGATATTCACGAACTGCAACACCTAATGCTACAGACAAGTTTACCCTATTCTTGGATTGCACAACCCATCCGGCTTGACTTAACATTGAATCGATTTTATCTCTAGCCCTTTGTTCTGGATTCTGATTAGTCATTATTTCACCCCTTAACACCTTTTAACAAAACCTTAGCATGTTTACCACAAACCTTTTAAACCTCTTTATCTAAATTTAAATGTCCTATAATCCACCTAGATACATTTAAAGATTTATATTTTTCGCCAAGTAAAAAAAATGTGTTGACTTAATTTTACAGCATTCAAGAAAATTTATAAACGTCGTCTTTTTTGAAATACCTTAAAACATAAAAAATTGAATCAATTTTTCCTAACTACCACCATTCATTTATTCAAAGGGGCACCCACCCGTTTCATGCCCCACCCCTTTTATATAAACCGTTGTTTATCCAATTTTGGATAGATAACGGTTTTTTTGTTTTACAGAGAAGACTTGCGTGGTGAGAGGAGCGCATAAAAGAAAGGAGAATAAAAGGATGAATCAGTCATTAATAAAAATTCTAGTTAATGCAAAAGAACTGAACAAATGGGTTCCCACTAGATTTCTATTAAAGTATGGCATCCAAAAGGTAGATCTACTGAAACTTGAGGATGATGACTTGATTCTCACTAAGAGAAGCACGTCTGATGGGTTACTATTAAAACTAACCTTAAAGGGCTATCACCACTTTAATAAACAATAGGAGGCCCCTTTCAAAACATTAATTAGGAGGAAATCAAATATGAAAGAAAATGTATGGCAAGTGCATCAACACAAATTAGGATCATTTACAGAGAAAAGTGTTTCCTTTCTTGAGATTATAGAAATTCACCGAACCCTATTAAACAAACAAGCAGCTATTTCAGAAGAATTAACCGATGCAATTGAACGTAATGACTTTGTGAAGCTATCTCATTTGCTTGTGATTAGAAACAGGATTCAAACAGCAATAAAAGAAATTGAATCTCTTCATGGGGATGAACTTAATTTTCATAATTCAATGAATTGTCGTATTGGAAATGTATTGAAGGATGCTGCCACTACGGTTGAATCTAAAGGTGAAGAAATATTGTTAAATGTAATTCACAATCTTGATAAATTTAATCACTCAGCACACAGCATTTTAGAGAAGGCAATATTATTCTCTAATAAAACTTTTAGCAAAGGAAATCATCTTAATCACATTGTAGTTAAATTACTTGTCCATAAAGCATCGGAAGGTTTAGTAAAACTAGCAAACGCATTTCAAAAAAGATCCTAGTCCATTGAAAGGAGGTGAAAATCATATGAAGACATATAAACATTCATCATTAAATAACATCGTGCCATTCGCTATTAGTAACAGGTCAAATGTATCTACTTTACCTAACATCGTTGTATCCTCATCAGAATCAAAACGTCGTATTGAGGATCTGAAAACATTTGTAGAAGAGGTAATGGTGAAAGGCATTGACTATGGTCTGGTAGATGGCTTCTCAAAGCCGACATTATTAAAGTCTGGTGCTGAAAAATTATGTGATGTATTCGGATTTTCTAAGATAGTAGAAGTCGTTAATCGCATCGAAAAATGGGATACTGGTATCTTTGCCTATGAAGTAAAGATGACGTTAACCCGAAAGGACAACGGAGTCATTGAAGCTGAAGGTCTTGGTTCATGTAACAGCAAAGAATCAGCATTCCAACAACAAGATTCCTACACAATTGTTAACACCGTATTGAAGATGGCTAAAAAGCGAGCGTTAATTGATGCTGTATTATCAGCAACCCGTTCTAGTGGTATTTTCACTCAAGATATCGAAGACTTCCAAACACAATCTAGTATTAAAGGAGGTGATGAAACTATTACCAAACGTCAGCTACTCAAGATCCATCAAATCGCTACTGATCTTCAAATACGCCATGAAGTCGCAAAAGAAATGATGAAAATGAAGTACCAGGTTGATCACAGCACAAAACTAAGCAAGAAACAAGCATCTGATTTCATTCAAGACTTACTGCATTTGAAAGATGTATTTAATGAGAAGAAGAAATTGAATATGCAAAATACAGAAGAATGAAGTGCTCATGGAATTTCGTTAAATTCGATGAGTTTTTTTATGTACAAAAAAGATGAGCTCATCCGCCAATGAACTCATCTCCATCAGAAATTCTTTTCAACAGTATATCGTAGCACAAGCATTTACTCAATCGGAGGGACGTTCATCGTCTCTCCTTTTTTATTTCAAATTCAGCTATAAATGGAGGAATTAATTATGAATACATTCGATAAAATGACTTTTAAACTATTACTTGCTACTTCAATCCGTGAAAAGGAAGATGGCTATGTAGTCAGTGAGATATTCAGCCGCTTTCCGTCCATTCAGGAACTACTTGAAGTTACAGAGGAAGAACTTCTTCAAATTAACGGTATCGGCAAAGTAAAAGCGAAACAGATCATTGCTGCATTGAAGCTTGCACGGATGAATCCGACTCCGGTTGAAAATCGTTTTACAATCCGGTCTCCTGAAGATGCATATAATTATTTGAAGGATATGGCGTATCTTACTCAGGAGCATTTCGTTGTTTTAGGCCTCAATACAAAGAATGAAGTACAATTCCGTGAAACAGTCTTCATTGGCTCATTAAATGCATCGATCGTTCATCCTCGTGAGACATTTAAGCATTTGATTCGTCGCAGCTGTGCAAGTGCAATAATTTCACAAAACCATCCTTCCGGTTCACCTGATCCAAGCCGTGAAGACATTGACGTTACGAAGCGTCTTTCTGAAGCTGGAAAAATTATGGGCTGTGAGATCCTTGATCACATCATAATTGGTGCTGAAAAATATGTTTCATTAAAAGAAAAAGGATATCTATAAAAATTTTTTAAGAGAGTCAGTGAAAGTGCTGGAATCAGCGCCATCACTGGCTTTCTCCATTATTAAACATGATATGGGCTAAAGTTAATCATAATCGATGTATTCTTGTTTTGTACCACCATGCGATTAAGTGAGATGTCTTGATATTAAAGGTATTAATCCAATTTAATTAATCGGATGCTTCTTCTTTAAGAACACAAAATCATCTATTACTATGTATATATCCACAAACTATCCAAATTGTAACATTGGATTTCTGTGCCTCCAGCTATCATGACACTTAGATCACTTATGATAAGGCTCATTTTTCTGTATTTTGTATGCTCGATAAATTTGCTCTAAAAGGATAAGCTTCATCAGTTGATGTGGAAATGTCATCTTAGAAAAAGATAGCTTTTGATCTGCACGCTTTAACACTTCATCACTCAATCCATTAGATCCGCCAATAACAAATGATATTTGACTTTTACCATGAATACCAAGCCTTTCCATCTCATTTGCCAATTGTTCAGATGACCAGCTTTCTCCATTGATCGCTAGAGCGATGACATATTGGTTTGGCTTTATTTTGCTTAAGATCCGCTCTCCTTCTTTTTGTATTACGTGATTTAACTCCTTATCACTTAATTGCTCTGAAGCTTGTTCGTCGCTTACTTCATCCAATGTTAACTTACAATACGGACGTAGACGTTTTTCAAATTCAGCGATACCAAGCTTAATATATTTCTCTTTTATTTTTCCTACACTCACAATTTGAATTTGCATAAAAGATCTCCTTCATAAGTAGAGTGCTTATATAATACACTGTATTGTTCTGCAACACTACATAATGCATCATATAAACACCTTCGATCATTATATTAATCCTTGTTGTCGATAATATTTCCTCTCAATTCGTTCCTTTTCTAACACTAAGATGTATGGTTTTGATCCAGAATTATCATTCTCAAATTGAGACAATATGTATTCTTCATACTTGTAAACCATTGCATCAAGCAGCTTCTCTTTAAGAGTTTTGTCACAAAGCTTTACCACTGCTTTATTATTTTCCATAGATGGGAACTCAAAAAAATATTGGCCAGATTGATCATCAAATTTTAACATTACTCCCGATATAATTATTGAAGACCATATTTTCACACTCCCAACAGCCAGTATATCATGTGTCGGAAAAGTATCTGTGATGTTGACAATTACACTCAAATCAATCACTCCAATATTAGTTTGCAGCCGTTCACTGTATTGATGCACAATGTTAATAATGCTACAATTAATGCAAATATAATTTCTTATCGGCTGTCTACTGTTTTGACGGAACAGATGCAGTCTTTTTTTGTTTCTCTATAACCTGTAATGGTGGTAGAACTGTATCAGCAATAAGAAGTTCGTTAACCCCTAAAAGTTTTTTTATCTGGCTTTTATTTTTCCAAAAGTTTGAGGGGGTATAACTATTCACACATTCATCCTCTCCACTAACCAGCCACCTTGTTACAAATGTAATTAATGAATTTTTTGTCCTTGATGATAAATTCGCCTGATTTATTTTATCTATGATTTGTTGAAGGGATGTATATTTAATACCCTTATTAAAGCCACTGTCCTCTAAACCCTTTTGTAAAATCTTAGCTGCAATATCCATCCGTAATACATCAGCAGCTCTTCTTGTTGGACTAATTTTTCTAATTTCATTATCTGAAAGCTCAATTTCATATCTCAATAATCCAATGGCTTTTTGTTGATGCCTAGATTTTCCGGGATAACTTCTTTGCTGAGCTATTTCAGCTTCCTTATCATACATCTTTATTTTTCTCTTTTTTGCTTTCCACTCAATCGATTCAATATTATTACTACCAAGTGAATGATATTGGCGCAATTGATACTTTGCCTTTGTATGTGATGACAAGGCTTTTAAATAAAACTTCTTTAACTTACCGACCCTAAAATTCTTACAGATATGCAGTTTTTCAACTGTGCACTGTGAAATTGATGGCACTCTTTTTAAAGGTATCCTCAGTCGTGCAGAAATATATTTTCTCAAAACTTTGTAAAAGGTTTCGATATCCCCATCCTCAAGTTCGTATACATTAGACCCACAAATAAATTTTGGGATCGACACCTCTACTTTTAACCAACCACTTGAAGGGTCGTCTTCCTTATATGTATATCGAATGAATGGAAGGGAGCTATTTTCCTTATCTTCTAGTATCTTAAAGATAGTTGGTGCAGTCTGATTCTTATTAACGTCTATAGAAGAGTTGGTTCGAGTCCATTGAATTGCCTCTACTTCCCGCTTTGATAGGGCTAATGAAACACCTATTTTGACAGTATCCAACAAGTCATTCACTCCTTTTAAAAGGATAGTTGTTCACGTATTACAGAAAAATAGAATTATAGTTTTTGTTCTTTATCGTAATGCTCAGCCAGTATTTCTGATAACCTTTGAATAAATTGGTCACCTTTAACCTTAGTTCCATGTACGCATTCAGCAATGCTCCCCTCAAAAACTAAGTTGGTAATATCACAATCCATCACATCAATTTTTTCACTCATCTCTTATCACCTCCTTTCTTGATTGAAATCATAACATAATCTAATTTAAATTTTCAATACCCCTATTTGTTTTTTAAATTTTATGGTATAGTAAATTTAACAAATCTGCATTCAAGGAAGTGTAGCGATGAAAAAAGTTACTTTAAATAAACCAAATCTCTCTGATTTACGGGAATTATCAATTGGGAAAAGAATCCGATATATTCGTGAACATCTTCAAAAGGAATGTGGAAATGCATTCAGTGGGAAGAGTGTAGCAAATCGTATTCAGCTATTCTCTCAATCCACGTTAACCACCATTGAAAGAGATAAATCAAAGGATGTTCCATCAAAGGTCTTATATGCTATATCAAAAGACTTTGGAGCTGATTTATATATGTTTTTTGACGATTATTATCAACAAAATACTTATGAATCAGTTGATTTAATCCCTCCTCTTTACAACTCAGATCCAAACGATGAGCCTAATGCTGGAACAGACCATACTGAAAATCAACAGGTTTCTGGCGCTAACCCGCTTCTTGAAAATGAATACACCATAAAAACAATGGTTAGTAAGGTTGCTTCAAATCACGATGAACAGTTGACCTTTATTTTTAAAAGTCGGGTAAAGTATTCTGAGCAGCACTTATTTTACTTGCTTTCACAAATCATTAGTCAAATAAATACGTTAGATGTATCAATTGAACCTGGTTTAATAGAAAGCAATTTAGAATCTATAAAATTAGCTCAGGATTATATTAAGTACGGCAAAACATCATTGCATGCCTTTCCATGGCACTCTAACAAAGACAAATCAGTCATGGATAATCAATCCCATGAAAAAGCAGTTCAATACACTGAACAATTATTAGAAGAGCTTAAAGATCAACATTTAAGGGGAGAGAATCAAAATGAGTAATCAAACAAAAGCAGCACTTTATGCCCGTGTTAGTACAGAAGAACAAGTAACAGAGGGTTTCAGCATACAAGCCCAAATCGAAGATATCGAATCATATGCAAAAAGGAACAACATGGAGATTGTCGGTAGATATATTGATGAAGGTGTTAGTGGGAAAAGTATTTCTGGCCGTCCGGAAATGAAACGGTTACTAAAGGATATCGAAGGTAAAAATTTTAGTACGGTTATTGTTTATAAAATTGATCGTATATCTCGTAAATCAAAGGATGCTATGGAGATTGCCGAACGTTGTGAACAAGCCAATGTAAGTTTAATCAGCCTTAATGAAAACTTTGATATCGCAACTCCAATGGGAAAAATGATTTTCCAAATTATGAGTAACTTCTCGGAATATGAACGTAATTCCATTGTCGATCGTGCAAAAATGGGAATGCTTCAACGTGCTAAGCAAGGATTATATAATGGTGGACGAGTATTCGGCTATGAAAGTGTAAATAAAGAGTTGATTATGAACGAAGAAGAAGCACATGTCATTCGCTTAATTTTTGATTATGCAGAACAAGATTTAGGCTATAAAGCTATAGTCAGTCGTCTAAATACAATGGGTTATAAAACAAAACGTGGTGCTGACTTTTCTATTAACACGATTAAAACAATATTAGACAACCCGATCTATATCGGTAAAATACGCTTCAATTTGTACCAAAATTGGGCAGAAAAACATCGAATGGGGAAAAATGAAGACTTCATTCTTGTTGAAGGAAAACATGAACCCATTATTACACAAGATCAATGGAATCATGTTCAACAAATAAGAAAAAAACGCTCCATCAGACCAGCTCAGTCGAATGCTCCGTACATATTAAATGGGCTTACAAGATGCCCTGAGTGTGGATATGGAATGGTTTCAGGATCATCAAAAGGTGCAAAAGGTATAAAGTACCGTTACTATGTTTGTGGACTCTTTCATAATAAAGGAAGTCGTGCTGATCTTGCAGAACGGCAAGTATTTGAAGAATTAAACCGGATTGCTTCTGAACCATACGTTTTAAAAAGAATTATCGACAATATTAATCAAAAACGTAGACAAGCAAAGACTCCCATTACGGAAGAAATTAATGTATTACAGTCTAAGCTAAATAAAGTGGAAATACGCATCAACAACATCACAAACGAATTAATGGATGACCCTTCAATGAAAGCTATTTTTAAACCGAAGTTGAAGGAACTGAAAGAAGAGGAATTAAAGATTCAAACCAAGCTGGAAGCTTTAAATACTGAATTAGATGAATGTGATACAACGCCTATTGATGAGCAAGCACTACATCATCTATTAAGTAACTTTGAAAAAGTGATGAAAGATGCAAGTCCAGATAGACAAAAAGCACTGCTTCGCTTAATTATTTCGGATATTCAAATTAGTAAAGAGGCACCGAGGGGAATAGGACGACAAATTGAACGAATTAATTTACATTTTGACTTTACAATTGAGGGATTAGAAGCGCAATCGATGGAGTTACTAGGTGCGGTGGGAATGGATTTTATCATGCCTATAGAACCTTGGATGCTTGAAAATGATGGGGGTAAGAGATTAAGCGAAATGATGGATTCGCTTAATATTTTACCCTTAAAAGATGTACGGTTCCCCCCGATTAATCCGAAAAGCCCGATACACCTGCTCCACCAAAATCAACCGCATCAACTGATGAGGGAAAGTCATCCTCGAAAATGAGAGCTTTTCATTCGCGCGATTCAGCACTTCTTTACTCAATCCAAGGGATCCCCCAATAATAAAGGCGACTTTGCTTTTCCCGTAGGTCGCAAGCTTGTCCAAAGTATCTGCGAGCTCCTCAGATGATTTCAGCTTCCCTTCGATCGCTAAGGCAATCACGTGGGCATCCGAGTTTACCTTTGCTAAAATGCGGTCCCCCTCTTTTTGCTTCACAATCTCCATTTCAACTGCACTTAGTTCTTCAGGGGCCTTTTCATCTGGGACTTCGATGATTTCGACTTTGGCATAGGCTGATAATCTTTTTAAGTATTCTTCAATTCCCTGCTTTAAATATTTTTCTTTTAGCTTTCCAACTGTAATAATGGAGATATTCACATTTCATCCTCACCTTACGAACAAGATATCCACAGAAGTTATCCACATGTCCACATTTTCTATCCACATCTTGTAGGCAATCATTTGTTCGCTACAACATATACAGCTGGATTTTGGCAATATTCACAGGCTGTTGATAACTCTTTTTCCTCCGGAATTTTCGACAAATTCGGAAATGTTTCGTATTCATCTACGATCGTATCTAACGCTATTTCTACGTGCTCTTCGCAACAATATATCATGATTTTCCACCTTTCAATTTTCAACAATTATCTATCAATTTCGTCATTGTGAATAAGTTGCTTCATTCATTACTTATCCACATCCCCTATCGTATCATAAAATAATTTTATGCACATTGTGGATTTCTAAACAAAAAAAGACAGGAAAGCATTTTTTGCCTCCCTGTCTTTTTATCCACATATAGAATTATAGTGATTCTTTTCCTAGCTTCATCGTCGTTTCTTTTAATTTTCCATCTCGGTAGTATTTTACCTTCATGGTATCACCGATTTTCTTTTCAGTATATAAATGCTTTCTTAAAGCAACGACGTCACTGACTTTTTGACCATCTAACTCAACAATAACATCAAGCTCTTTCAATCCGGCTTTATCGGCTGGGGAATTAGGAGTAACACTCTTAATGGCGACTCCATCCTTCACTTTACTTGGTAATTTTAAGGCCTCTTGTTGATAGTAGGCTGGAATTTCATTGACGGATTGTAATTCTAAGCCCATGAATGGTCGATCAACTTTCCCCTTCTTTTCAAGATCATTGATAACTGGAATTGCAGAATTAATTGGAATTGAAAATCCGATTCCTTCTACTTCTTCTTGAGCAATTTTCATAGAATTGATACCGATGACTTGGCCAGTTAAATTGATGAGCGCCCCACCACTATTTCCTGGATTAATGGCGGCATCTGTTTGGATAACCTCTGATTGCCAATCTTCAGATCCATCTGAATTAATATCAACCGGAACAGCTCGATTTAACCCGGAGACAATCCCCTGAGTAACGGATCCTGAGAAGGCTTGGCCTAATGGATTGCCAATAGCGATAACCGGCTCCCCTAACTTTAGGGTATCTGAGTCGCCAAATTCGGCAACCTTTTTCACGGATTTTGCGTTTATTTCAAGCACGGCTAAATCTGTCCAAATATCACTACCCAATAACTTGGCAGAAGCCTTTGTACCATCCGATAAGGTGACTTCCAGCTCACTTGCCCCTTCAACAACGTGATTATTGGTAACAACGTATGCCTTATTGCCTGCTTTTTTATAAATAACACCCGATCCTGATCCAGCCTCTTGATTCTCATCGTCTGCCCAAAAGCCGGACGATTGCAAATTGGTTATGCCAACTACTGCATCATTAGCCTTATTCACAGCCTTTGTAACATCGGTATCTACATTGACAGATACATTGGTGCTATTCTTTGTGCCATTATCATTCGTATTTTGAGTAGCTTCATTTTGTGTACTATCGTCTGGCTGAATGGAATAAGGAAGCAAATTATTTTCCGCAAGCTTTGGAATAGCAAACAGCACAATTAGGGCGCCGATAATAACCCCTACCAGACTTGCAAAAAAATAACCGCCGCGATTTCCCTTTTTCTTTCTATTTTGGTCTTGATAATCTTGGTCATAATAACCCATACTCTATCTATCCTTTCAACTTGAACGATTCGCTAGGAGTTATTTTTCCTTGTTATCCTTATTATAATCTGTATTGGAAAATATTCTAACTAAAAACACATCATGATAAGAATCTTACATCTTTCTTCATACTTTGGTCTTAATTTGTTAATATTTCACTATTAACTGTCTTTAATAAAATTTAAACAGCTGTTAAAGGGGTGGGAATTTTAGCATCCGTGTCATACAGTTCAAACTGTTCTCCGACAATGATGCCACAGCCTTCTAAGGTTTGCGATACAGCCATTCGGGCCAGATCCTTCATATTATTATCTAAACTTAAATGAGCCAAATAAATACGCTTCGTTTCATCCCCAATCACATCACTCATCGCAATCGCTGCATCTTCATTCGAAACATGACCGACGTCGCTTAATATTCGCCGCTTAATATTCCATGGATAGCGTCCCATCCGAAGCATCTGCACATCATGGTTACTTTCAAATACATACGTATTGGCGTTTTTGATCGTTCCTTTCATCCGATCACTCACATATCCAGTATCTGTAATGACAACAAGCTTTTTCCCCTGATGATGGAAACAATAGAACATTGGTTCAGCTGCATCATGAGAGACACCAAAGGACTCTATCTCGAGTGAACCAAAGGATTTTACACTTTCCATTTCAAAAATAAACTTTTGATCCGTTGGGACTTCGCCGATTAAGCCCTCCATGGCATGCCATGTTTTCTCATTTGCATAAATCGGTAATTTATATTTACGGGCAACGACACCGATTCCTTTAATATGATCAGTGTGTTCATGTGTCACTAATAATCCAGAGAGATTTTCCATTTTACGGCCAATTTTTGCGAATAATGCATCCATTTGCTTTCCACTCAAACCGGCATCCACTAGAAGGGAATGATCCTCTGTTTCCACATAAATCGCATTTCCCGTACTCCCGCTTGCGAGTACACTAAAATGCATTGACATATCACTCACTCCACAATTTTTTTATCTTCGTTGTTTAGTTGAATCAACTGACCTTCAAAGGCATTAACAAAGAGATTTTGTTCCCCATTAATCACCACTCTCCAGGCAGGTGTCAGCACTTGTGATGACGTAAGGTGCACAAGTGTATAATAGCCCAGCTCAACATTAGAAATATTGCTATTCGGTGGAATCAACCCTTTTTCATAAAGAGTTTCGATTGCTTCGATTGGCTTTAAGATTTTCTCTTTTTCTTTTAATTCTTTAATATTTTCAAGTAATGTCTGCTTATAGGAAATCACTTCATTTCGGTCATTTAAATAAAAGGTGAGCTCTCCATAGATATTCTTAAAGAAACTTTTTTCCTTGTATTGTTGATAGTAGGTAATGGTTTTTGCTTCCTTATTGATTTCCCAAAAACGATACTGTTCGCCGTAAATCACATGATTATTGATAAAGTTATTAAGCCTAGACATTTCGTAGCCTTTTCCTAGCTTAAGAGGTTTTTTCAATACGGATTCCAACAAATAGGATTTATTGGCAAAAATAATGGATTGATTGCTTAGCTTCGGATTTCCATACCATTTGAGCTCTTCACTTTTAAAAGATTTGGGAATGGCACTTAAATAATTATCCTTTATATCTTCTGTTGGCAGTTCAACATATTCAATACCATCCGTTTTTAATTGTTTATCGATGGATGTTTCCGCTAATAATTCGTACTGGCTGGCATTACGAATATTGAGAAATTCATATATGAGATAAAAATCGAGAATCAGAAAGGAAATGATGAATATGGTCTTTATCTTACTCCAATCCATGTTTGATTCCTCCCTGATTTTGATCTTTCACTTGAATCCATTTGTTGTCGTAATGGTAGTACCAAAACGGTTCTAGCTTTAGAAGCAAGTTCTGGGAATCATTCGACATCGTATACCCAATGACTAAATCTGTTAATAGTTCAGGTTTGAATCCCTTCTCTTTCTTTAATTGCTCTAACACTTCATTTCCGGATAAAAGCGTTTTATCCGTTTGGTCGGTCACTAAATCTAATGTGAAATTATTTCTAACATATTTATAAATATTATTTTGTCCCCATACTTGGAGAATTTCCGACATTCCTTCATCACTAAAAACAGGCAATCCATTATTTTCATATAAGCGAAATAATACCGTTTGAGTGGATTCATCCATTTCAGCATAACGGAAATTGTCAGTCCAACCTCCATGATTATTGACAAAATCAATACTTTGCTGCAATAAATCTTCTTTATTGATCGTATAGTCCTCTTCAGCAGCAGGATCTAGGTAAGAAATGATATGCTTGTCCACATTGACTCTCATCAAGGTCAAGCCATCCGTGTATTCCTCACCTGTTAAGATATAGTTTTTTTGTACAAAACTTGGATTATTAAATAAAGCATTTTTAAACTTATTAGATGATAACTCTTCAATTAAATAACTGCGTGTCGGATAGGTACTTTCTGTTTCTCTAATATAGATATTTTGTTTTTTAGTCAGCTTAGCGGAAGTATAGGAATTAAACTTCTTACTGGAAAGACTGGGTTTATAATAATTATTTTTAAATACATTGATAAAAGAAGAATTAACCCTGCTTCTTTCCACCTTTTGATTTTGATAATCAATAAAGTAGACAAAACCCTCTTCTTTTTTCATATTCTTCACATCAATGACAATACGATCAAAATGAAAATCAGGATCCTTCCCTTTTATATCTAAAAAATTCTTGTAAAGATTAAAGGGAATATGACTTGGAAAAATGATCTCTGCCATGCCCACCCGTTGGACAAAGCTCGGAATATTTTTTATTTTGGATGACTCATCCTCAAAATCACTGAACGTCCATCTACTTAGCTCCTTAAAGGTTCGATCAATCTCAGCAGGGTTTATCGTTCCAACAAGTCCATTTTCATGGTGGTAAAAAATACGGTCTGCCTTAATAATTTTTTTGGCATCTCTTTTCTCACTCAGTGATACCTCTTTAACAGTTTCACCATTTTCGATTGTCTCATAATTCGGTTGATAGGTCCAAAGACTCCAGGTTAGCGTACCGCTTAATATAACTAAGATGGCTAAGATGACCGATTTAATTTTTTCATAACTCATTCCCAATCATCCTCTTCCGTTTTTACATATGGAAGGCTAAACGATATGGTCGTCCCTTTCCCTTCGACACTACTTGCCCATATGCTGCCACCATGTGCCTCTACCATCTCTTTTGCAATGGCTAAGCCAAGTCCTGTTCCACCGAGCTTTCTTGATCTTGCCTTATCAACACGATAAAATCTTTCAAAAATTCGCTTAATATTTGACTTTGGAATTCCCACGCCCTGATCGGCGATGCTGACAATGATTGTATGATCCTTTTCCTGAATACCAAATTTAATCATCCCGCCCTCAGGTGAGTATTTAAGGGCATTAGAAATAATATTATCAATTACTTGAGTAAGTTTATCCTCATCTATTTCAATAAATAATGCTTGATTAGGCAATTTCCGCTGAAAAGTAATATTTTTCTCTTTTGTTAGCTCAAAACGGTCAATAATCCGACTGAAGAAATCGACGAAATTAACCATTTCTTTTCTGAACTTATAATCACGACTATCCATTTTCGATAATTGAAGAAGCTCATTGACAAGTCGAATCATACGCTCCGTCTCGTTTTGAGCAACATGAAGAAAATGCGGAGCAATTTCTTCATCCTTCCAGGCTCCATCTGATAGGGCTTCAATATAACTTCTTAATGTTGTCAATGGAGTTCGTAGCTCATGAGATACATTCGCAACAAATTCTCTTCTCTCCATATCGATTTTTTCCGACTCCGTAATATCATGAAGAACAGTAATCAAGCCATTGACAAACCCTGTTTCTTTTTGGATAACAGAAAAATTGGCGCGTAATATATAAGGGTCTGTAGGAGTACTATAATTTAAAATCACTGATTCCTGCTCAATTAACAAGTCCTCAAAGGTATACTCCTCCTCAATTCCGAGTAAAGAAACAATCGGAGTAGAAAGCACTGTTTCACGTGAAACATCTAATAATTTTAGCGCAGGTTCATTAATCAGAATGACTCTCCCTTTTCTGTCCGTTGCAATAACGCCATCGGTCATATAGGAGAGTACCGACGATAATTTCCTTCTTTCCCCTTCTGTTGTTGCCTGTGCCTCTTGCAGCTTTTTCGTTAAATTATTAAAGGTCATCGCCAGCTGGCCAATTTCATCATAACCATAGACCTTAACCTTGCGTGAGAAGTTTCCTTTTGTCATCGCCAATGCTTGTCTTCTCATATCTGATATTGGCTTTGTAATCGTCTGAGCTAATAAAATTCCTAATACCGCAGTAATTGATAGAGCAATTAAGGTTCCTGTAATAAAAATCTTATTAATCCCTTCCATTTGCGAATAGACATTCTCTATTTTCGCCTTAACATAAACAACTCCAATAACATCCCCATTTGACTTAATGGGAGTTGCGGAAACCCATACGCGCTGTCGCGTTGGTGAATCAATGACCACAATGGGAACATCCTTTGAGGTTACGAAAGCCCGTCGAATTAAGGTATTTGTTGTCTTCTGTCCAACAATCCCCTGATTATCTGGATCGGATGTTCCCAAGATTTTTAGAGAGTCCCCTTCAATAACCATTACTTCAGAAATATCGGACGCACGAAAATCAGCGAGGATATCCTTTACACTTTCTTCAAGAGTCGGAGTTTCATCAGCATCCGTTCTATCTTTCGTCATTTCTTCTTCCAATAAATAAGTAATATAAGCAATTCTTTCTTTCATGTTCGTTTGAAAATTGGTTAATAGACTTGATTCTAATTGTCTCACAAAGTAGACCCCAATAATCTGCATCGCTAATAAAATTAAAAGCATGTAAATCATGACTAATTTAACGTGAATTGAGCGGAAAAATCCAACATTTCTCATAGGAAATAATTACTCCTGTTCAGGATTTCGTAAATAATAGCCGACCCCTCTTCTTGTTACAATCCATGTAGGATGGCTTGGGTTATCCTCTACCTTTTCTCTAAGGCGACGTACGGTAACATCGACCGTTCTTACATCTCCGTAATAATCATAACCCCAAACGGTTTGAAGAAGATGCTCTCTTGTCATCACTTGTCCAATATGACGGGCTAAATAATGTAGAAGTTCAAATTCACGATGAGTTAGTTCTATTTTTTCTCCCCGTTTGGACACAATATAAGCATCAGGATGAATCACAAGCGATCCAATAGTAATCTCATTGCTTTCTTCCTCTTCTGCTTGCGCAGGAGTTTGCTGATGCCGTCTTAAATTAGCCTTAACTCGTGCGATGATTTCCCTTGTGCTAAATGGTTTTGTGACATAATCATCAGCCCCAAGCTCAAGACCTAATACCTTATCAATTTCGGAATCCTTTGCTGTTAACATAATGATTGGCATTTCATATTTCTTTCTGACTTCTCGACACACTTCCATCCCATCTCTTTGAGGAAGCATAATGTCCAATAAGATTAATTCTGGTTTAATTTCATCAACCATTTCTAATGCTTCATTTCCATCATAAGCGCAATAAACTTCAAAGCCTTCTTTTGTTAAGTTAAATTGCAATATATCAGCAATTGGCTTTTCATCATCAACCACCAAAATCTTCTTTTTCATTGTTTTCCTCCTTATTTTAAATGTGAATGCCTGGCATTTCGAAAAATTTATTGATCTATCTATGCATCATGTTAAAATATCCAAGTTTGTTTAAAGAATATTTTCTACTTATTTTATCGCCCTGTTTTTTATCATATCACTATTAACTTTAACATTTTATAGGACGGAATTCATCTATTTACAATAAGCAGATTATTCCTTGGACGCTAACATTTTATAATTTATAGTACTTTTTTAGTATCTAAATTCTATATTTTCAATAGACAAAAAAACTCGCTAAATGAGCAAGTTTTTTTATTTTCGTATCATCTTATCTTATTATTAATGTAAATAATCTACAGGATTTTTTAGGCTTCCATTTTTGTAGACTTCAAAATGTAAATGGGTTCCCGTTGAATCCCCTGTAGATCCCATGATTCCAATCTTTGTTCCTTTTGGTACAGTTTGACCTACGTGAACAGAAATGGAATCAAGATGTCCATAAACGGTTCGATATCCATTTTGGTGATCGATAATAATCTTATTTCCATAACCACCATCATCCCAGCCAGCAGATACAACAACTCCATTATCAGCAGCTGTGATGGTAAGATTACTAGGTCTTGCAATATCAATTCCTTTATGTAATTTGCCCCATCGATATCCCATTGGGCTTGAGATATACCCACCACTGGTCGGCCAGCTAAACGATCCATCTCCCCTTGACGGAATCACCTTTGTCCCCTTGATAATAATCCGCTTAACGGGTTCTATAATAACTTTTTCCTGAATAACTTCTTTTTTTACATTCTTCCCATTTTCCTCGGAAATAATATAGGTAACGGAACGTTTTCCGTTTTTCCCTGCTTGTTTAATCGTTTTATCCCCTTTATACATCGAGGAATTTTCGACAATCGCTGTTTTATATTTCATCTTCTCATTTGTATTCATTTCCTTATCAACAACTACTGTGACAAACGGTTTTGTCACGGTAACATTGATTTTATCACCGATATTTAAGACAGAGTCTTCTTTCAGGCCTTTGTTTAACGACAATAGCTTCTCTAGATCCATATGATGGTCACTGGAAATCGAACTAAGCACATCTCCCTCTTTTACCTCGTATTTTTTCTCCTCCAAAGTGCCCTTTTCTAAAAATTGAATAGCCTCATGAAGGGAAAGAATTTTTTCTGGTTCTATTTTTCCTTTTCCGATTGTTACATCTTGAGAAAAATGAATATCTAGTATTCTAGTTTTATTTGACTTTAATGGTGGAAGCTTTTCTTCAGGACGCTCTATCCTTTGTTCGACAACTTTAAGCTGCTTTGGAGAGAGATATTCTAGCTTAAGCTTTTCTAAAACATCTTCTGCAATCTTTTGATTTTCCACATAAGCTACGGGATGCCCATCAACCAATAAGGCTGTCGCGTCAGCCTGAACCTTTAAATGATTCTCTAGTTCTTCCACGACTCGATTATCATTAATCCCTGATTCAGAATGGTAAACCTGCTCCGGGACAAATACTAATTGATTGCCAACAGATAAATCATAGTTTTCAAAAACTTGCTTTTCTTGATTAATCTTTTCGCGGATGATTTCATCCACTACATGTTTATCGGAAACGGTACCAATATATTCATTGTTAAAATATACATAATAGACTGTTGTAATATCGCTATTGGTTGCATAAGCGGATAATGCTCCTCCACCAAAGGAGAGCGTTGTGATTGTGAGAGCTGCTAATGCAGTTTTTATGATGGTAGATTTTAATTTAGTAGCTGCGTAATCTGGGTGTATAGTGAGTCTATTCTTCAAAAAAGCCATGACAAACCTCCTATACGAACGAAATGAGCTAATTATGAAATGATTGTTAACTTTTTCACACTTCTCTAATTTATCATAATTTTATTTTAAAAAAAGATGAGTTTTCATAATGTAACATAAATGTATAAAAACTGACATTTTATGTCGAAATATGACATTTTATTGGTAGCGCTTTCAATTATCGTTATTCAAAACCCTTGGTAGAATTGATTTTTTAAAGTTCCCTGAAAATTACTTAATCGCAATCAATCTCCCAGTAACTGTTATTAATTTTTCATTCCTGTTACAAAAAAAGAAGGCTCCCTTAAAAGAGAACCTTCTTACAAATATGAAATTCAATTATTACATTTGTCTCCAAGGACTGCGAACAACATTTGTTTGTGTACGATCTGGTCCCACTGAGAAAATTGAAAGTGGAACACCTGTTAATTGAGAAACACGTTCAACATAATGTCTTGCATTAGCTGGTAGTTCATCTAATGATTTACAACCTGTAATATCCTCTGTCCAGCCTGGCATTTCTTCATAGACTGGTTCACATTCATCTAAAACCTTTAAGCTTGCAGGGAACTCTTCAATAATTTGATCTTTATAACGATAAGCGACACAAATTTTTACAGTTTCAATTCCTGTCAAGACATCGATAGAATTTAATGATAAATCCGTAATACCACTTACACGGCGGGCATGACGCACTACAACACTATCAAACCAGCCAATGCGGCGAGCACGTCCCGTCGTTGTTCCATATTCCCTTCCTACCTCACGAATTTGATTACCAATTTCATCAAGCAGTTCCGTTGGGAATGGGCCATCTCCAACACGAGACGTATAAGCCTTGCAAACACCGACAACATGTTTAATCTTGGTCGGACCTACGCCTGAACCAATGGTTACTCCGCCTGCTACCGGATTAGAAGAGGTAACAAATGGGTATGTTCCTTGGTCGATATCAAGCATAACACCTTGAGCACCCTCAAATAAAACTCTTCGACCTTCATCTAATGCATCATTTAAGACAACAGATGTGTCCACAACATATTTTTTAATTTGTTGTCCATATTCATAATATTCATCAAGAATATCTTCTACCTTGAATCCATCTGTTTCATAAATACGCTCTAAGAGGCGATTCTTTTCTTCTAGATTTCGATTCAGCTTCTCTTCAAATACTTCCCGATCCAAAAGATCTGCCATTCTAATTCCGATACGAGCTGCTTTATCCATGTAAGCAGGTCCAATTCCTTTTTTCGTTGTCCCAATTTTGTTGGCGCCCTTTCTCTCTTCTTCTACTTCATCTAATTTTAAATGATAAGGAAGAATAACATGAGCACGATTACTAATACGTAAATTCTCTGCTGTTACGCCTTTTTCCTTTAAATAAGCAAGTTCTGCAACTAACGCTTTGGGATCAACCACCATCCCATTGCCTACGACGCAGATTTTTTCTTTATAAAAGATTCCAGATGGAATTAAATGTAATTTGTAAGTTTCCCCATTAAAACGGATCGTATGTCCAGCATTGTTACCCCCTTGGTAACGAGCAATCACCTCTGCATTTTCAGATAAAAAATCGGTAATTTTTCCTTTCCCTTCATCTCCCCATTGGGATCCAACAACTACTACTGACGACATGTACAAAAGCACCTCCAAAGGTATGCATTGCAAGATTAAATAAATAGATTTCTCAAACATATTAAGTTTACCAATAGAAAAAGGGAGAAGTCAATGAAAACACGAACATTTTTTATAAAAATAATTTAATATGTTCGTAGTTTATTCGGAAAACAGCCTGATTTTCCGTTAATAATCACGTTTCATCGAATAAATTATCTTTATTTGAAAATTCGAATTTTACCATTTAAAAAGGACAATCCCTTGTTTAGGATTGTCCTTTTATCCATAATTATTCGTTTTAAACCTAAGCTCCTGGTGGAAGTCCTGCATCATCGAAACGTCTCTCTAGATTGACGAACTTATTATATTCTTTGACAAAAGCTAATTGCACAGTTCCAGTTGGACCATTCCGCTGTTTAGCTATAATGATTTCGATGATGTTTTTATTCTCAGATTCCTTGTCATAATAATCGTCACGGTATAAGAAGGCAACAATGTCCGCATCCTGCTCAATACTTCCGGATTCACGAATATCAGACATCATCGGTCTCTTATCCTGTCTTTGCTCTACTCCACGAGAAAGCTGTGATAAGGCGATGACTGGTACCTCTAATTCACGGGCTAGCGCCTTCAAAGAACGGGAAATTTCCGATACCTCTTGTTGTCGGTTTTCGCCTGAACGTCCACTACCGAGTACCAGCTGTAAATAATCGATTAGGATCATCCCTAGCCCGTGCTCTTGCTTTAAGCGGCGGCATTTAGAACGAATATCACTCACTCGGATACCAGGGGTATCATCAATAAAAATACCAGCGTTCGATAAACTTCCCATCGCCATCGTTAGTTTTCCCCAATCTTCATCTGTAAGGCTTCCTGTCCGTAGTCGTTGTGCATCGATGTTTCCTTCCGCACAGAGCATACGCATAACTAATTGTTCAGCACCCATCTCTAAACTAAAGATTGCAACATTTTCCCCTGTTTTCGTTGCCACATTTTGAGCAATATTTAAGGCAAAGGCTGTTTTACCGACGGATGGACGGGCACCCACAATAATTAAATCATTACGTTGGAATCCGGCTGTCATTTTATCTAATTCAAAGAAACCTGTGGCAATTCCAGTAATATCACCTTTGCGATTATGCATGATTTCAATATTATCATATGTTCGAACAAGAACATCCTTAATATTGTGAAAAGCACCCGCATTTTTCCGTTGAGAAACCTCTAAAATACTTTTCTCTGCTTCGCTTAATAAAACATCGACTTCATCTTCACGAGTATAGCCATCCTGAGCGATTCCGGTTGCTGTTCGAATCAGTCGGCGCAGCAATGACTTTTCTTCTACAATCTTGGCATAATGCTCTACATTGGCTGCAGTTGGAACCGCCCCCGCTAGCTCACTTAAATAGCTCACACCGCCTGTATCCTCAAGAAGGTTTGCTGATGCCAATTCAGCTGTAACTGTTATTAAATCGACGGCTTTTCCTTCATCATTCAGTTTTAGCATATAATGAAAAATCTTTTGATGCTGAGCTCGATAAAAATCTTCAGGAATCAAAATCTCTGAAGCAAGTGTCAGTGCGGTAGGATCTAAAAATATCGCACCTAATACCGCTTGTTCAGCCTCAATATTTTGAGGAGGAAGACGATCCGCTAACAATTCACTCATTATGGAATTACCTCCCTTTGTTATCAACAAGAAAATAACTCTAGCAAATCTAAACAATTAATCTATAAAATTTCATTCATAATTAGTTTAATGTCATTAAAAATAAAACTTTCCTACCAACTAGAAAAAATGTGACCAGTTAAGACCGATCACATTTTGTTAACTATTTTATTGTAACATGGAATTGTCAAAATGGTACTTCCAAATTTTTTAGTTTACTTCCTTCACATGAACATTTAAAGTAGCACTTACTTCCGTATAAAGCTTAACAGGAACCTTTGTATAGCCTAATGCACGAATGGCATCCTCTAGCTCAATCTTTCGCTTATCTATTTTAATGCCATGTTTTTTTTGAAGTGCTTCGGCAATTTGTTTACTAGTAATGGAGCCGAATAAACGTCCACCTTCACCAGCCTTTGCTGATAATTCAACAGTAATTTTTTCTAACTCTTCTTTTAATTTCTTGGCGTCTGCTAATTCCTCTGCAGCTAAATTTTCTTCCTTTTTCTTTTGTGCATTTAAAGAGCTGATATTTGAAGAATTCGCTTCAATGGCTAATCCTTGTTTTAGAAGGAAATTTTGTGCGTAGCCATCTGCGACATTTTTAATGTCTCCTTTTTTTCCTTTACCTTTTACATCTTTTAGAAAAATGACTTTCATTCTTTTTTTCTCCCTTCCAAATAATCATCTATTGCTTTTTTCAGCCAAGTTTCTGCTTCATCAACAGTTAAATCCATCAGCTGAGTTGCCGCATTAGATAAGTGGCCGCCACCACCTAAGGATTCCATAATAATTTGAACATTAATTTCACCTAAGGACCTTGCACTGATTCCAACCATATTTTCTGTACGAGCTGAGATAACAAACGAAGCTCCCACTCCATCCATTGTCAGCAGCGTATCTGCGGTTTGGGCAATTAATACCTGATTGGAAAATTGATTAGGACTAGCCTTTGCAATCGCAATCCCATCATGATAAAAATATACTGTTTCAATGATTTTTGCACGTTTTAAATACGTATCAAAATCTTCTTTTAAAAATTTCTGTACAAGAATGGTATCTGCCCCTTGTGAACGAAGGTAAGATGCAGCATCAAATGTTCGCGCACCTGTCCGTAATGTGAAGCTCTTCGTATCGACAATAATACCTGCTAAAAGCGCCGTAGCCTCAAGCATTTCAATTTTCGCATTTTTAGGCTGATACTCTAGTAATTCTGTTACTAGTTCCGCTGTTGAGGATGCATAAGGCTCCATATAAACCAGCAAAGGATTTTTAATAAAATCGTCTCCACGGCGATGATGATCGATGACAACGACCTTTTCAATTCGATTTAATAGCCTTTCTTCAATCACGAGGGATGGCTTATGCGTATCAACAATCACAAGCAAGGTATCCTCTGTTGCAATTTCCAACGCCTCTTCTGGTGAAATAAATCGAGAAAATAAATCTTCATTTTTTCGAATTTCCCCCATTAATCTTTTTACGCCGGTATCAATTTCTTGTAAATTGACAACGATATAGCCCTCCCTGTGATTCATTTGAGCTACCTTCAATATTCCAATCGAGGCGCCAATAGCATCCATATCCGGATTCTTATGCCCCATAATTATAACTTTTCCGCTCTCTTTCACAATATCCTTCAAAGCATGGGAAATGACACGTGCCCGGACTCTCGTTCTTTTTTCAACAGGATTGGTTTTTCCACCATAAAACTTTACCTTCCCATTAGAAAGCTTTATGGCAGCTTGGTCTCCACCTCTACCTAAAGCTAAATCTAAACTGGACTGTGCTAATAGTCCCAGCTCAGGTAAGGATGATACCCCAGTTCCCACCCCAATACTTAGGGTCAATGGAACATTTTGTTTTGAAGTTGTTTCACGAACCTCATCCAAAATTGCAAACTTGGCACTTTCCAATTCCTTTAAGATCTGCTCATTGTAGACAGCAATGAACCGCTCAGAAGATACTCTTTTAAGAAAGACCCCGTTATTTTGGGCCCAGGAGTTTAATAATGAGGTAACAAGACTATTTATGCTACTTCTCGTTTGGTCATCCATACCTTGTGTCAATTCATCATAATTATCTAAGAAAATAATCGAAATGACCGTTCGCTCTTCTTGATAAAGCTTTTCAATTTTTGTTTGTTCAGTGACATCAAAAAAATACAGCAACCGTTCTTTTTTTCGATGTTCCACTTTAAACTTTCGATCAAACAAATTAATAACCTCAGACTCCACCTCTTGCTTTATGATTGGAACAATCGCTTCAGCAATGTCATACAAAGACTTACCCACTAAGCTCTCTTCATTAAAGCATGACGATAGATAGGGATTTGTCCACTCAATAAAAAAGTCATCATTGATTAGCATAATCCCAATAGGCATTTCCATTAATGCTTCTTCCCCCACCCTTTTTATCCTGTGGGATAAGGTAGAAATATACTCTTCCGTTTCTTTTCTCTTTTTGGAATCAATTGAAAGTATGTAATAAAAAATGGGAACGACAATTATTAATCCAATGATGCTTAATATCCAATTAAAATAGGCTATAATTCCAAGGAGCACCACTGTTACGGTCATCAATCCATAGATTGGACCTAGAATGGACCTTTTTTCTAAATACGAAGGCATATTTTCAGCTCCCAAACAGTAGTGAATTGATTATGAATCTTTCTTACCCAATCTTTTTCTTAAATCAAATCCTAAATCAATTATACCTAATATCCTTACAATATAAAGAACAATTGGAATAAAGAACAGAGTAATTGTGACAATAACGGGTACAGCCTTAGAAAAATTCTTAATATAGCTAAAGTAATAAATAAAGGAAAGACCTTGAATTAATAGTAAAAATTGCAAAATAAATCCAATATTAATTAATGCGCTATACAAGAAGCTTCCTGTTTCAGGTTTTAAGAAAATAGAGAGCAAAAGCAGTAAAAGATAATACCAAATGATGCTTCTTGGCAAAAAGATATTACGGAATGGATCCCAATTTTTGATTTTGATGCCAAACCTTTTGGCAATCGGGGTATTTACCAATTCAATAATAAAAACCATTACGATTGAAGAGATAACAAAAATACTCGGAACAAGCGTTTCTAACATCGAAAAAGCATTCTCAAATTGCTTCATCATCGTGTCACTTGTATCCTGCCCTAATGAGCTTAACAGTTTCTGCGAGCTTTGTAAGGATTCACGTAGTAAATCTATTGAATCTTTAATAATATTTACCTCAAAGAAAACAATTGAAAAAATATAAGAACCAACTAAATTTAATAAAAAGACAAGGGTACCTATAATAAAGACATTAAATCTACTTTTCCCTTCTCTTATTAAAATTCCCATTATCAATCCTGTCATACCGTAAGCTAAGGTTAAAGGAATAGCAAAAAGTGTACCAACAATTAATGATATAAAAATGGAGGCAATAAAAAAGACAAGAGAACTTTTAATATCATTTTTACCAGCAAACATAATAAAAGGAAGTGGTAAAAATAAGTTCATGATAATACCAATTACCGGTATATAAAGGGTAATTAAAAGAATAATCGCAAAGATAGCCAATAGGATGGCTCCATAGGTCAGCCTATTTACATTTTTCATTATGTCACCTCTCTTAAAACCTATTTTATCTATTAATACCAGTATGTTCAACTTTTGTAAGCATATTAGGCATAATTAGGGATATTCCACCTCATGATAAAAAAAATGGACGGATGCTCCATCCTTTTAAAGAGAATATGGACATAAAAAAAGACATCAACCGAATTGATGTCTTTTTTACCTTCATTATTCACCTGAAACATATGGTAATAAAGCCATTTGACGAGCGCGTTTGATAGCAATCGTTAATTTACGTTGGTATTTTGCGCTTGTTCCAGTTACACGACGAGGTAAAATCTTACCGCGTTCAGAGATGAATTTTTTAAGAAGATCTACATCTTTATAATCAATATGAGTGATGCCGTTCGCTGTAAAGTAGCAAACTTTACGACGTTTTGCACGTCCTCCTCTGCGTCCTCCTGCCATTTCAATTTCCCTCCTTCAATAATTTAGTTTTATAATTAAACGACTGTTATTATGTTAGAATGGAAGATCATCATCTGAAATATCGATTTGACCGTCATTTGCAAATGGATCTTCATCAACACGGGTATACCCCTGATTATTTCTATTTGGTTGGTGTTGATTCTGATTGTTGTTTCCATATGGAACATCCTGTGGTCTAGAACCTCCAAAGTTTCCACCATTGCCACTAGAAGCATTCTTTGGCTCAAGGAATTGCACACTCTCAGCCACAACTTCTGTCACATAAACGCGTTTCCCATCTTGTCCTTCATAACTACGTGTTTGAATGCGGCCATCAACGCCTGCAAGACTGCCTTTTTTCAAGAAGTTTGCAACATTCTCCGCTGGACGTCTCCAAATTACACAGTTAATAAAATCTGCTTCTCTTTCTCCCTGCTGATTCGTAAATGTACGATTGACAGCAAGAGTAAATGAAGCTACAGCTACTCCACTTGGTGTATATCTAAGTTCTGGGTCTTTTGTTAAACGACCAACAAGAACAACACGATTCATCATCAGAACCAACTCCTTTCTTCTAATATTGTTTCACGTGAAACATCATTTAGAAGGTTTCAATCTATCAATGTTATTAATCTTCTTCTTTAATAACGATGTGGCGAATGATATCTTCGCTGATTTTTGCTAAACGAGAGAATTCTTCTACCGCTGTTGGTTCAGCATTCACTTTTACAAGTTGGTAGTAACCATCACGGAAATCATTGATTTCATAAGCAAGACGGCGTTTTCCCCATTCTTTTGCTTCATTTAATTCCGCACCATTATCAGTTAAGATGGCGTTGAAACGCTCAACTAATGCTTTTTTAGCCTCATCTTCAATATTTGGGCGGATGATGTACATAATTTCGTACGCTCTCATCACGTTCACCTCCTTTTGGTCTAACGGCCCATAAAGGGCAAGGAGCAATTGTTCATTACTCACAGGTTGAAATTATAGCATAGATAAAAATTAAAAGCAAGAATCATCTTTAGAACAAACTTGATTAAACATTGAAACGAAAATGCATAATATCTCCGTCTTTTACCTCATAATCTTTCCCCTCTAAGCGGACCTTACCTGCTTCTCTTGCAGCAGCCATGGAACCTCCTGCTAATAAATCTTCATAAGAAACTGTTTCTGCACGAATAAATCCTCTTTCAAAGTCAGAGTGAATAATCCCTGCACATTGTGGAGCCTTCATTCCTTTTATAAAGGTCCATGCACGGACCTCTTGTACACCCGCAGTAAAATACGTTGCGAGTCCTAATAAATCATAAGAGGCACGAATCAATTGGTCCAATCCGGATTCGAAAATTCCAAGTTCTTCAAGGAACATTTGCTTTTCTTCCCCTTCTAACTCAGCAATCTCAGATTCAATCTTAGCGCAAACCACAATCACTTCTGCATGGTCTTTTTCGGCAAATTCCTTTACCAACTGAACATATTTATTTCCTGAAGGATCGGTGACATCATCTTCTCCTACATTCGCTACATATAAAACAGGCTTAATCGTTAAAAGATGCAGTACTTTAACCAATTTCATTTGTTCATCTGTGAATTCCACTGTACGTGCTGACTTGTCTGCTTCAAATGCAGCTTTTAGTTTTTCTAAGACTTCCAGTTCAAGCATAGCATCTTTGTCTTTTTGTTTTGCTAATTTTTCTACACGGCCAATACGTTTTTCGACAGATTCCAAATCCGCTAAAATTAACTCTAAATTAATGGTTTCAATATCATCAATTGGATCAACCTTACCGGCAACATGCGTAATATTTTCATCCTCAAAACAACGGACTACTTGGCAAATAGCGTCCACTTCACGAATATGGGATAAAAACTTATTCCCTAATCCTTCACCCTTGCTTGCACCTTTTACAATTCCGGCGATATCTGTAAATTCGAATGTCGTTGGAACAGTTTTCTTTGGTTGAACTAATTCTGTTAATTTTTGTAAACGCTCATCAGGTACTTCTACCACTCCAACGTTTGGATCAATCGTACAAAAAGGATAGTTGGCAGATTCTGCTCCCGCTTGCGTAATGGCATTAAATAAAGTAGATTTGCCCACATTCGGCAAGCCTACGATTCCTGCTGTTAAAGCCATTCTAATCACTCCCCATTTAAAAAATATCTATTTCAAAATATTTGAATTGGATCTTAAAGTTTTCAAGCCTCTCACAATTATAGAGATTTGCATAAAAAATAACAAGTAGACCCTACACGAGTTTTCCTTAATGATTCCACTGAAAAAGCTGCCGGCAATAAGCAGCTTTTTCGCATTATCCTACTTTTTCAATATTTACTAAGCAATCATACAATGTACTTCCTCGTTTATTATCCGATTCTCTGCTAGAAGTTAATTGGTTAACTGTTCCCCCAAATTTCTCCCAAATTCCTTCATCGATATTAATGGTGCCCGGATGAATTTGCGGCAAGACATGAATATATCCCTTCATTTCTCCACGGTCATTCCAAACTCTTGCATAATCATCATTCTGAAGCTGTAATTTCTCAGCTATATCACTAGCAATTTCAATTTTCACCTTTGGTTCCTTATCAAATAATGGATAATGCTGCGAATGATTAGACCGCATCGGATGGATGGTTAAAAGGGCATAAGGGAATCGTTGGGAAAGCTCCGGATTTGACCATTTTGACTCTTTTGGCAACGTAAGCTGTATGAGATCTTCATATCCTTTTTCTTTTGCTGCTTTTGACGTGAACTCATATTTTCCACTAGGTGTACGGAACCTGTGATTCTTCCAAGGAATAGGCTCAACAGGTAATTCAAGATGTTTATGATCTTTTAGACTGTTATAGGAAACTCCCTGATTTTGTAAAGTTTGCAGCCCCATATTGATCCACTGTTCTCTTGTAAAATCAAAATCTTTTTCAAAACCAAGTCTCTTGGCCAGCTCTGTCCAAATCCATAAATCTGATTTTGCTTCACCTGGTGCCTCCACTAATTTAGGACCATAATTTACATAATGATGGTACATTGATGAATAATAAATATCTTCCTCTTCGAATACAGTCGTAGTGGGCAAAATAAAGTCTGCTAGTTTAGCAGTATCCGTCATATATTGATCGATAACAACAACTGTTTCAACTGCCTGAAAAGCTTGTTTGATTTCATTCGTATCCGGGACCTGGGTTAATGGATTTCCACAAGTGACAATGACCATTTTTATTTCAGGATCTTTAGCCGTTACTATTCCATTTGCCTGTTTCATCATGGTAAAATATCTTTCTGTTTGTTTCCGTTTTGGCAGTGTTAGTGCATCAATATCAAAGCTTTGACCTACTTGTTTATTCGCATAATTCGCACCGCCGCCTTTGATTCCGACATTCCCAGTAATGGCCACTAGCGCGTCAATCAGCCTAATTGTATTTCCCCCATTATGATATCGCTGCATCCCTAGACCCATCATGGTTGATGTTGGACGATCCGAATATAGATACGCTAACTCTGTCATGACTTCAACAGGAACCTCTGTTACCTCACTTAAATAGTCAATGGAAACAGAATCTAATAATAATTGTAAATCATGAAATCCAATCGAATGATTTTCAATAAACTCCGTATCCTCTAACTTCAGCCTTAAAACTTCCTTCATAATACCGGCAGCCAATAAACCATCCATACCTGGTTTCACTGAAATATGCTGATTAGCGATTTTGGCAGTTGCATTAAATATCGGATCAATGACAAAAATCTTGGTTCCATTTTTTTTCGCATGTTGGAGATATTGAAATAAATGCATATTTGTTCTTGCAACATTTCTTCCCCAAATGACAATATTTTTACTATTTAAGATGTCTTCAGGGGCATGACTGTAAGCATCTCCAAAATCCCAGCTTTGCGCCTCAATCCCTGAACCCCAACATAGGGATCCCGTTACTTCTGTAACGCCTCCATAACAACTAAAAAAGCGTTGGTCAAGATTTTTTAATAATCCGCTATTGGCATAATCATGACTATGTAAAACCGAGGCCGTCCCATATTCATGCTTATATTCCTGCAATTTACTTGCAATTTCATTTAACGCTTGGTCCCATGAAATGGGCTGAAAATAGCCATTTATTTTCTTTAATGGATATAGAAGCCGTTCAGAGGAATTCGTTCTGTCTGCAAGCAATCTTCCTCGCCCACAAATTTTCCCCTTTGTTATCGGGTGTGCCTGGTCTCCATCTACCTTAACAACCTTACCATCCTCTACCTCTACTCGAAAGCCACAGCTATCCCAGCAATTTAATGGGCAAGCAGTTTGATATATTTTCCCCAACAACCTCACTCCCACGTTGGCAACTCAATTTTTTAATCGTTTTCTTAAGAAAAAAGAAGCAGAAGTTATTCTTCATGCTTCACTAATATTTTCTTCATTTTCCGTGCGAATTCTTTACGGGGAATTAATACGCTATGATTGCATCCTTCACACTTTAAACGAATATCCATCCCCATACGGATGATCTTCCAGCGATTTGTGCCACATGGATGCTGCTTTTTCATCTCAACAATGTCATTTAAGCCAAATTCCTTCTCCTCCAAAGGTGATCCCTCCAAATGAATATTAATAATTATTCATTGCTTCTTTTTCTTTCTCATTACGTGAATACATAACAAGTCGTGGAAGTGGAATTTCAATTCCGTGAGCATCTAGGCAAAGTTTAACTTCCTTCCTTAGCATTCTGGCAATATACATATGCTGCATTGGCAAAGTTTCTGCTATGATTCTGAGTACAATTTCTGATTGGCCAAAGCTTTGAATCCCTAATAGCTCTGGAGGTGAAACAATCTCTTCATATTTATCCTCAAGTCCAAGCAGCATTTCCTTAAGGACATTCTCCACTTGGATGAAATTTCCTTCATAAGTTACACTCACATCCACAATGGCTAAACTATTATTCAAAGAAAAGTTGGTTATTTCCGTTATATTTCCATTAGGGATAATATGAAGCTCTCCCGTCCAACTTTTCACCTTTGTCGTTTTTAAGCCAATTCCTTCAACGACCCCTTCAAAGTTTCCAATGCGAATATAATCACCTACTGAAAATTGATCCTCAAAAATAATAAAAAATCCTGTAATAATATCCTTCACCAAGCTTTGAGCACCAAACCCAACAGCAAGTCCAACAATCCCTGCACCTGCAAGCAGGGCTTTAACATCAATACCAAAAACAGACAAAATCATCACTAAGGCGATAAAATACACACCATAAGTTAGAATGCTTTTTAATAACTTCATTAAAGTTGCTTCTCTTCGCTCCGATATTCGCAAAGGTGAATGAGATCGAACGCGAAAGATATTGTCAATCACCATTTTTCCTAGTTTTATAATAATTTTTGTAGCAATATAAATAGCTAAAATCTTTAAAGCCCCAATCCCTATATCGGTCCAAAAAGCCTCACTTGTCAACTTCTTCGTAACCATCGATATTAACTTTTCAGTATGGCTCATTCACTCACCTTCTTTCTAGTAATTCCACTCTATTTTAGCAAGAAAACGGACTTCTTTGAAGTTTCCTGATTCGCTTTCTCTTAGTAAAAAACAACCATTTTCGCTAAAAAGAAGCTCCTCACCATTATTTACTCTTTTAATTGAAAAATGAATGTATAGTTTTGGCAATATTTCCGTATACTGTTACTACTATGGCAAGGGAGTGGAATGAATGAATTTAAAACCTAATTTCTTTGATTTAAAAAATAATACGGGTGAAACTAGGTTCAACCATGAGGACCGTGGTGCATCAAGTAAACTAGCAAACGAACTTTTGACATTGCTTCCAAATGGCATTCATTCAAGACCTATTGTCATTGTATGTATAGGAACCGACCGCTCCACTGGAGATTCATTAGGTCCACTCATAGGTACCTTACTAGAGGATAAATCCATTTCCACCTTTCATATTTATGGGACATTGAATGACCCCATCCATGCCGTAAACTTAGAAGATAAATTAAGTGAAATCATGCAGAAGCACTTTAATCCATTTATTATCGGCATTGATGCCTGTCTTGGAAGATTGAAAAGTGTTGGGCATATTCAGCTAGGTGAAGGCCCTGTGAAACCAGGAGCTGGAGTGAATAAAGAACTCCCGTCAGTTGGACATCTTCATATAACTGGAATTGTGAATGTCAGTGGCTTTATGGAGTTTTTTGTCCTTCAAAATACAAGACTCAATTTAGTATTTAATATGGCTAAGACGATTGCAAATGGAATTTATAAGGCCAATTTACTATATAAACCACAAATGGGCTGGTCCAATCTAAATGTTGATTGGGACCAAGAAAAAATCACATAAACCTAAAAAAAGGCTAATTCTTCTCTTGATATTGCGTAAAAGGGGCAAATTTGCCTTTTCTTATCTCTTCCTTCTTCTATTGTGCTCTTTCATTACATCTTAAAGTAATACAAGATCGTAACAATAACGGCAGTTACAACAATCCCTGGCAGGAGATTAGCAACACGAATTTTCGTCAATCCTATTAAATTTAACCCTATCGCAAAAATCATAACTCCTCCAGTTGCTGTCATTTCAATGATGAATTGATCCATTAATTCCTTTGGAATAATATGATAAATTTGTGTAGCAAAAACCGCTATAAGTCCTTCATACATGACTACAGGAATAGCAGAAAAAATAACACCTATTCCAAGTGTAGTGGTTAAGATTAGAGCTGTAAATCCATCGATGATTGCCTTTGTATAAAGGACATCATGGTCTCCCCTTATCCCACTATCTAAAGCACCAATAATCGCCATTGCCCCAATGACAAAAATAAGAGTCGCTGTCACAAATCCTTGGGATATACTTCCCTCTCCTGTCGAACCAATTCTCTCTTCTAACCAATCGCCAAATTTGTTCAATTGATCTTCTAACGCTAATATTTCCCCAATAACCGCTCCAAACACTAGGCTTAGGATGACAATTAAAAAATTATCACTTTTGAATCCCATTTGAAGACCTAAAACCATAACAGCAAGTCCAATAGCATGCATCACCGTTCCTTTTATACTTTCCGGAATACGATGCATCAATTTTCCTAAAAGTGTTCCGATTACGATTAATAAACCATTAACGATGGTACCTAATAATGCCATTTCTTTTCACCTGAATTTCCATTTCGTATAATCAAATAGTTGTGCACTTCGCTATTTTTACAACAAACCAAACATTTAATAACTAATGTAGCATGAAATTCTTCAATTTAATAGAGCTAAGGTTTTCGTTTTATCCCACTCTTAACGGACAGGAGGTCCTAGTCAGGCGAAGCCACAGGACGTGGCGTTATGAGCGTGATAAGTGAAATAAGATTTTTCTTTGGGCTTCAGCCCTTAGAAAAATCAATCAGGCTCTGCGTGACTAACCATCAGTGGGGGATGAATGGCAGACTAAAAGCGCGACGTCCTGTCGCAACGTCTGCACTAGCACGTCCTGTGCGTCGAAAACCCCCACTGATGGAAGTTTCACTTTATGATAAAAAAATAAGCCATCCTACTGAAGGAGGCTTATGACGACTGACGATCGAATAATTCGAGGATCCGTTCTAAATCATCTTTTGAAAAAAATTCAATTTCTATTTTCCCTTTATTTTTAGATTGTTTAATATGGACAGTCGTTCCAAAACGCTCTCGAAGGAAAGATTCCTGCTCTTTTAGAAAAACATCTTTTTCTTGCCTTGGCTCTTTTGTTTCACGTGAAACATGATTATTAATTTGTTGAATTAAATATTCTAATTGGCGTACATTAAGATTTTCCTTCATGATTTTGTCAACTAGAGAGGACAGTTTATCTTTTTTCTTCAAACCTAATAATGCACGGCCATGTCCCATCGTAATTTTTCCGCTAGATATCAATTCTTGGATATTAGCCGGTAAGGTTAACAAACGAATATGATTGGCAATATGAGGTCTGCTTTTCCCAAGTCGTTTAGCTAACTCTTCCTGAGTAACATTCAGCTTTTCCATTAAAAGCTGATAAGCTCCCGCTTCTTCTATCGGATTTAAATCCTCGCGTTGAAGATTTTCTAAGACAGCCAATTCCATCATTTGGTGTTCAGACATATCGCGAACAACCACTGGGACTGTGGCTAATTTAGCTTCCTTTGCAGCGCGGAATCTTCTTTCCCCGACCACTATTTCATAGCCTTTAATGCTCTTTCGTACAATGATGGGTTGGAGAATTCCATGTTCCATAATGGATTGTTTTAATTCCTCAATTGCTTCTTTTTCAAAAAACTTTCGTGGTTGATATGGATTTGGTCGAAGCTCTTTAATTTTCACGTCTTGGACAATTTCTTCCTTTCCAACATCCATATTAGTAAAAAAAGCATCTAACCCTTTTCCCAAGCCTTTAGCCATTAACAACCACTTCCTTCGCTAAATCTAAATATACTTCTGCCCCTCTTGATTTAGGATCGTAAATAATAATGGGTTCCCCATGACTTGGAGCTTCACTGAGACGAATATTTCGTGGAATAACCGTCTTATAAACCTTATCCTGAAAGTATTTCTTTACCTCTTCAATTACCTGAATTCCTAAGTTCGTTCGAGCATCTAACATGGTTAATAAGACGCCTTCAATACGTAATTCTTGGTTTAAATGCTTTTGCACAAGTCTTACCGTATTCAATAGCTGACTAAGTCCTTCAAGCGCGTAATATTCACATTGCACCGGAATCATCACTGAATCTGAAGCTGTGAGGGCATTAAGAGTTAATAAGCCTAGCGATGGAGGGCAATCTATAATAATAAAGTCATAATCATTTTTAATTTCTTCTAAAGCCCGTTTTAAACGAACTTCTCTAGATATCGTTGGGACAAGTTCAATTTCTGCTCCAGCCAATTGAATGGTTGCCGGAATGACATAAAGATTTTCAACTGCTGTTGGCTTTATGACATTTTTGGCTTCCTCATCATCAACAAGAACATCATAAATACATTGATCAACATCTGCTTTATCAAGTCCCGCTCCACTCGTTGCATTTCCTTGAGGGTCTATATCAACCAATAAAACCTTCTTGCCTATGTACGCTAAACAAGCACCTAAATTAACAGAAGTTGTCGTTTTTCCAACTCCACCTTTTTGGTTAGCAATTGCAATAATTTTGCCCACGATTTCACCTACCTTCATTTCCAATTCAATCTATTCGATTCAATCTATTATCTAGCAGTCATGTATACTATTTTAGCATGAAAAACACAAGGGAATAAATTTTTTCTTATAATTACCATAAATAATTACTAGAATAAAAGACAAAAAATAAGAGAAACTAAACTAGATGTTTAATTTCCCACTTGAATTCTATATGAACTATTTCTTTGGAATCTTAATCGTAAATTGATAGTATTCCTCAAATTCTTCCTCTGCCGCATCTAATTTAATTCCACTATCCGATACCATGGAGAGGGACTGGCGAATTGTATTGACGGCAATTCTCATATCCTTGCTAAAGGCCTTTCTCTTTGGCTTTAATTTTTTATTTGGAGATTCAAGTAATTTAACAACTTGCTCTTCCGTTTGTTTCACATTATACCCTTTTTCAATGATGTCATTTAAAAGTTTAATCTGTTTTTCTGGATCCTTTAAAGGGATTAATGCTCTTGCATGTCTTTCTGTAATCTTTTTCATTAATAAAGCATCCTGCACTTCTCTTGGTAGCTTCAAAAGGCGCAGCTTATTAGCAACGGTAGATTGGCCCTTTCCCAATCGCTGAGCAAGTGCTTCTTGTGTCAAATTATGTAGCTCTAATAATTTTCCATAAGCCATTGCCTCTTCAATTGGAGATAGCTCCTCTCGTTGGAGATTTTCAATCAACGCAACGGAGGCTGTTTCTGTATCTGTTAAATTTTTTATAATTGCTGGAACTTCATGCCAACCGAGCTTCTTAATCGCTCTCAATCTTCGCTCACCAGCAATAATTTCATACTTGCCTTTTTCATATTCTCTGACAACAATTGGTTGAATGATTCCATGAATATGAATGGTTCGCGCCAATTCCTCAATCTTCTCATCGTCAAATACCGTTCTCGGCTGAAAACGATTTGGGACAATATGATCAATTGGAATTTTCCTAACCTCTTCATTCTCCTCCCGATTCTCTAACTCCATTGGTTCTTCTAAAGAATCCAATTCCTCCTGAGAATCCTGTGAATCTTTATCACTCAACCCAAAAAAGCGTGAGAAAGTCTGTTTCATTCCCCAACACCACCTTTATGAACTCCCTATTAAAATATTCCCTACAAAATGGCAATATCCTGCATCTATCGAAATTATTCTTTTTTTCATTTATCATTTCGACCCTATTAAAAATTATGCCACAATTTTGGCTAAAAAGTAATGCTATTTTATAGGTGCTTTATTAGGCATTCCCGGTTTTCGCGGATATTTTTTTGGCGTTTGTTTTTCTTTTTTAATAATTAAAATATTTCTTTCACTTTCTTCAAAAGGGAGTTTGAATGAATGAACTTCTTCTAATTTTCCCCCTAGAATGGAAATCGCCTTTTTCCCAGAATCTAGTTCTTCCTTAGCATTTGCTGCCTTCATTGCAATAAAATATCCCCCCGTTTTGGCCAAGGGCAGACATAGTTCACTCAACACCGACATTCTTGCTACAGCTCGTGCTGTAACCACATCATAAGTTTCCCGGTATTGTTTGTTTTGCCCAAATGTTTCTGCTCGATCATGGATAAATTGAACATTCTCTAACTGTAATTGCTCTCTTAAATGTTCTAAAAAATGAATTCTTTTATTTAATGAATCTACAATCGTAACTTTGAGATGCGGAAAGGCAATTTTAATGGGTATGCTTGGAAATCCTGCCCCCGCTCCGACATCACATATATGTAAAGGCTGCGTAAAATCAAAGTAAAAGGACGCGGATATCGAGTCAAAAAAATGCTTTAAATACACTTCAGATTGTTCCGTAATTGCCGTTAAATTCATTTTTTCATTCCACTCAACCAGCATCTGATAATACGTTTCAAATTGTTTTAATTGCTGAGGAGAAAGGTGAATTCCCTTCTCCGTAAGCATGCTGATAAATTGTTCAATGGTCATTGATATGGATCATCCTTCGTTCATTGTATTTGAAACGCGAGCAATTTTACCTTGCTCTAAATACACTAGTAAGATAGAAATATCGGCAGGATTTACTCCAGAAATACGTGAAGCCTGTGCTATCGATAATGGGCTAACTTTTTTCAATTTTTGACGAGCTTCTGTCGCAAGACCTGTAATGGCATCATAATCAATATTTTCCGGAATTTTTTTGTTTTCCATTTTCTTAAGTCGCTCTACCTGTTGAAGGGATTTTTCAATATATCCTTCATACTTGATTTGGATTTCAACCTGCTCTTTTATTTCCTCATCTAAAGATACGTCACTAGAAGCTAATTGTTCAATATGGCTATAATTCATTTCGGGACGTTTCAATAAGTCAGAAGCTCTAATCCCATCTCTTAATTCGCTTCCACCTAGGCTCACGATTAGCTCTTGAACCTCTTTGACTGGCTTCAATATGGTTGAATTGAGCCTTTTCTTTTCTTGGTCAATTGCTTCTTTTTTCTGTAGAAATTTTTGATAGCGTTCTTCTTTAATTAAGCCCACTTTGTAACCAATGCCTGTTAAGCGTAAATCAGCATTATCATGGCGCAATAATAGTCGATATTCTGCTCTTGATGTTAATAACCGATAAGGCTCATTCGTCCCTTTTGTCACCAGGTCATCAATTAATACACCAATATAGGCGTCAGAGCGACTTAAAATGATTTCCTCTTCACCAAGAGCCTTTCTCCCTGCATTCAATCCTGCCATCATGCCTTGTCCTGCTGCTTCTTCATAACCAGAAGTTCCGTTAATTTGACCGGCTGTATATAGATTTTTCACCTTTTTCGTTTCTAATGTTGGCCAAAGCTGAGTTGGTACAATTGCATCATACTCAATCGCGTAGCCTGCCCTCATCATTTGTGCCTTTTCTAAACCCGGAATGGATTTTAAAATTTGATGCTGTACCTCTTCAGGTAAGCTGGTTGATAATCCTTGGACATAGACTTCTTGAGTATGTCTACCTTCTGGCTCTAAAAAGATTTGATGTCTCGGTTTATCGTTAAAACGAACCACTTTATCCTCAATGGATGGACAATAACGAGGACCCGTTCCCTTTATCATGCCAGAATACATCGGTGACCGATGGAGGTTCTGATCAATGATATGATGAGTGGTTTCATTCGTATAAGTTAACCAGCATGGAAGTTGATCGGTAATATATTGAGTGGTTTCATAAGAAAATGCCCGAGGGACATCATCGCCAGGCTGAATTTCTGTTTTACTATAATCAATCGTATGACTATTTATACGAGGAGGTGTTCCTGTTTTGAATCGAACTAAATCAAATCCTAATTCCTCTAGGTGTTCTGATAATTTAATGGATGGTTGTTGATTATTAGGACCACTGGAGTATTTTAAATCCCCAATAATAATTTCTCCGCAAAGAAAAGTTCCGGTTGTAATGACCACTGTTTTGGCATAGTAAATAGCTCCAGTTTTGGTCATAACCCCTTTACAAATATCATCTTCAACAATCAGCCGCTCTACCATCCCTTGTAATAACGTTAAATTCGGCTCACTTTCTAATGTATTTTTCATTTCATTTTGATACATCAGTTTATCTGCCTGTGCTCTTAATGCTCGCACAGCTGGACCTTTCCCAGTATTGAGCATACGCATTTGGATATAGGTTTTATCAATATTCTTGCCCATTTCCCCACCAAGTGCATCGATTTCTCTGACAACAATTCCTTTAGCGGGACCACCGACAGATGGATTACATGGCATAAAGGCAACCATATCTAAATTAATCGTAATCATCAATGTTTTGGCCCCTTGTCTTGCTGCTGCAAGACCTGCTTCACAACCTGCATGACCGGCGCCGATGACAATTACGTCATAGTTTCCAGCTTCATATTGCATAATGCTGCCTCCTTGAATTGTGTAACTTTCTGACTACTTTCCTAAACAAAATTGTGAAAATAATTGATCAATTAAGCTTTCGTGAACACTATCTCCAATAATTTCTCCAAGGATCTCCCATGTTCTAGTTAAATCAATTTGAATCATATCAATAGGAATCCCAGCTTCTACTCCATGTAAGGCATCTTCAATGGATTGGAGAGCTAAATTTAATAGAGAAATATGACGGCTATTTGAAACATAGGTTATATCTCCTGCTTCAATTGACCCTTCAAAATATAATGAGGCAATTGCCTCCTCTAATTCATCTATTCCCTTATCCTCTAATAATGAGGTTGTAATCAATTTACTTTTTCTCGCAAGCTGCTTGACACGGGCTAGATCCATTTTTTGAGGAAGGTCCGTTTTATTAATAATCACAATACTGTCAAAACCATCTACTGCCTTGAATAAATTTTCATCCTCTTTTGTTAGTTCTTCAGAGCTATTTAATACAAGGAGAAGAAGATCTGCCTCTTTTAACACCTGACGAGAGCGTTCCACGCCAATTCGTTCAACAATATCTTCTGTCTCTCTAATCCCCGCTGTATCTAATAATCGCAATGGAACTCCACGAACATTTACATACTCTTCAATTACATCACGGGTTGTCCCGGGAATATCCGTAACAATTGCTTTATTTTCATGTACTAAGCTATTTAAGAGAGAAGATTTCCCGACATTTGGCCGACCAATAATGACTGTCGATAATCCTTCTCGTAAAATTTTCCCCTGTTCTGATGTCTGTAGTAATTTTTTAATCTCCTCACGCACCAAAGTTGCTTTTTCAAATAAAAGCTTATGGGTCATCTCTTCCACATCATCGTATTCAGGATAATCAATATTCACCTCAACATGAGCAAGGGTTTCCAGTATTTCTTGACGAAGTCTGCGAATCAAATTGGAAAGTCGACCTTCCATTTGTCCTAAAGCGACATTCATTGCACGGTCTGTTTTAGCCCGAATTAAATCCATTACAGCTTCTGCTTGGGACAAATCAATTCTCCCATTTAAAAAAGCTCTTTTTGTAAACTCCCCAGGTTCTGCTAGTCTTGCTCCAGCTATTAGAGTAAGCTTCAAAACTCGATTGACCGAAACAAGACCACCGTGACAATTAATCTCCACGACATCTTCAGCTGTAAATGTTTTGCGACCCTTCATAACAGAAACCATCACTTCTTCTGCTACCTCACCTGTCTTTGGGTCGATAATATGTCCATAATGAATGGTATGGGAGTCCACATCTATTAATTTCTTCCCCTTTACTCCGCGAAAAAGCTTATTGGCAATTTCAATTGCTTGATCACCACTTAAGCGAACAATAGCAATCGCTCCCTCACCCATCGGCGTGGATATTGCGGCAATTGTATCAAACTCCAAACATGCTTCCTCCTTTCATTTTTTCACTCAAAAATTTATATAAGTATTGTGATACTTTGAATTTTAGTCATTTAAATTCTTAGAATATCACAAGTTTTTTTCATAAAAAAGAAAATAATCTTCTAATAGTTATCCACATATCTTTGCAAGTAAATTCTATTTTAACTTATCCACATGTGAATAACAATAAAGCACACTGATTATTCACAACGTTATTTCGTAACTGGTCAAAGGTAGGAAAAAATTCAAAAAAAATGCTCCAATCTTGAAGATTGGAGCATTTCAAATATATTTCATTATTTAACTGGCGAAATGACAATATGTCGATTTGGCTCATATCCATCAGAGAAGGTTTTCACACGAGTATTGTTCATCAATGCTGTATGAATAACCTTGCGCTCGTATGAAGGCATCGGTTCAAGGGTAACCGTTTTTCCGGTTTTAATGGATTTTTGTGCAAGACGATCGGCTAATTTTATTAATGTTTCACTTCGTCTTTTTCGATAATCTTCCGCATCAAGAATCACATTAATATACTGCTCAGAGTAGCGATTAATGACAAGCTGTGTCAAATATTGTAATGAATTTAAGGTTTGTCCTCTTTTACCAATCAACAAGGCAATTTTTTGACCAGACAAGATAAATTGAATATCCCTGCCGCTTTTAACAACCTCAACTTCAATGGATGTCCCCATTTTTTCACAAACATTCATCAAAAATTGCTTGGCTTCTTCAATTGGATCAATCTTAACCGTTACTTTTACAATAGCTTGCCTTGAACCAAAGATCCCCAAAAATCCTTTTTTTCCTTCATCAATGATCGTTACTTCTGTGCGATCCTTTGTTGTTTTTAGCTGAGCTAAAGCCGACTGTACTGCCTCTTCGACGGTTTGTCCGTTAGCAGTGATCTGTTTCACTTTTTCGCTCCTCCCGCTTTACCGGTAGCTGTTGTATTCACTTCCGGTCCTTTAATTAAGTATGTTTGCACAATCATAAAGATATTTCCAACTACCCAATATAAAGAAAGGGCTGCAGGAAAATTTATTGCAAAGACAACAATCATAACAGGCATAACGTAGAGCATCATTTTCATTTGTGGATTATCATTCGCAGTTCCAGCCATCATAATTTTTTGTTGAATAAAGGTGGTTGCACCTGCTATGAGAGGTAATAAGTAAATAGGATCTGGAGAACCCAAATCAAACCATAGGAAATTATCCTCCGCAATCGCTCGAGTTCTTGAAATGGCATGATAGAAACCAATCAAAATTGGCATTTGAATGATCAGTGGAAAACAACCAGCTAACGGGTTTACCCCATGCTTTTGAAACAGTTCCATTGTTTCCTGCTGTAGTTTTTGCTGAGTCTTTTGATCCTTAGAACTATATTTTTCTTTGAGTCTTTGCATTTCAGGTTGAATTACTTGCATCGCCTTTGAGCTTTTGGTTTGTTTAATCATTAATGGTAATATTACAAGTCTTATAAGAATGGTGACAATAATTATAGATAATCCAAAACTTCCCCACAAAATATCAGCTGCTTTTATAATGAGCTGGGAAAGTGGATAGACAATAAATTCATTCCAAAATCCTTTACTTTCTGAAGTAATCGGTTTATTAACCTCCGTACATCCCGACAAAAATGCCATTAAAAATGTTAAACCGATTGCTAAAAATATTCGCTTCTTCAACCGTTTATTCCTCCTTGTCATTTCATGTTAAAAACATAACATGAACATTCATTGGGTTCATCCCTTCATTCTTCTTCAATCCAGTTATTTATTAAGTTTGCCGTTATTTATGTATTAGGCGATTAACTAAAGGTTTAAACCTTTAAATCACACCCATTAATTATTCTTTTTCAATTATGGGAAATCCAAGTGTATTGTATCATTTTTTCATGTTTCATCACTAGCTTATTTATTTAGTTTTTTGAATACTGATGATTCTTTATATTCAAAGCCCTTGCTACTTTCAAAACATGAGTTAAACTTTTTTTTACCTCATGAAAATTCATTGTAGCAACTGGTTTTCTAGCAATAATTACATAGTCATAATTATTTTTTACATCGTCTTCAAGTTCTAAAAAGGCCTGGCGAATATAACGTTTGATTTGATTCCTAGTAACAGCATTTCCTATTTTTTTACTGACAGAAAGACCAATTCTAAAATGAACCTGCTCTGGCTTTGGTAAAGCGTAGATCACAAATTGCCTGTTGGCAAAAGACTTTCCATTTTTGAAAGCCACTTGAAATTCATTATTTTTTTTGATTCGATATTCTTTTTTCATCTTTCATAACCCTTTCATTCCCATTTGGAACAAATCACTTTTCTTTTCGAAGTTGGCGGTAAATGAGGTCTCTCCCTCAGGTTATATCTCATTATGACATATAATTCAGGAAACTAAAAATACACGGGAATTTAAGAATGGGAAAAGAAGCAATACTTGTAATGGTGATGGATGATATTGCCGAAAATCATTGAAAAAAAAACCACTGATGTTTCAGTGGTTTATGCAGATAATACTTTTCTTCCTTTACGACGACGGCGTGCTAGTACCTTACGGCCATTAGCAGAACTCATGCGGCTACGGAAACCGTGAACTTTACTTCTTTTACGTTTATTTGGTTGATAAGTTCTTTTCATTATATGACACCTCCCTGAGGATTACTGTTAAAGACAGTCTTATAAATTATAAAGAGTATATAGGAAAAATGTCAACCTTATTAGGGAAATTTCTCATGCTAGGAAGTTCTTTTATTTGTAAATCTTCTAACTTTTATTTTTCATTTTCCTTTTTGGCACAAAATTTTCGAAACTTGATTTTTTTATAAATAGGCGATTTTTTCGCTTTGTGGATAAAATTCGACAAGATTTATTTTATCCACATCCTTTATTGACAGCTTTTTCACACATTCAATCCTTGTGGACAATTTTTATAAACATGTTATTTTTCTTGTGGATAAGTTTTTAAAAAGCATTGCACCACTAAGGAGAATTTGGTATTATTATTTTGTTTTTACTCTTCATAATTTATGTTGATAAAATACGTTATCCACAGATTGTGAATAACTTGTGGATAATTTATTCACCATACCTGAAAAAGTTTGTCCACAGATGGTGGATATTGTCGAAAAACCATTTTACTTCTTAATTATATAGTTTTCCACATATGCTTCTAAAAAATAGGTTGTACATCTTGTATAACCTTCGTTTTTTTATGCAATATTACAGTCTTCTATTCACTAAAAATCAAAAAAGGAGGGAATATCATTGGAAAATATTGCGGATCTTTGGGATAAATCTCTAGCAGTTATCGAGAAGAAAATAAGCAAGCCTAGCTTTGATACTTGGCTAAAGTCCACAAAAGCCTCTTCACTTCAAGGCGATATATTAGTAATAACTGCACCTAATGAATTTGCTCGTGATTGGCTAGAGGAACGCTACTCCCAACTAATCTCCGGGATTCTTTTTGAATTAACCGGGGAAGAGCTCGGTGTTAAATTTGTCATTCCACAAAACCAGCATGAAGAAGAAGTTGATATACCTGTATCCCCAAAGAAAAATAAAGGGGATTATCATGCAGAAATCCCGCAAAGTTTGTTAAATCCTAAGTATACTTTCGAGACCTTTGTTATAGGATCTGGAAACCGATTTGCTCATGCCGCTTCTTTAGCGGTTGCAGAGGCTCCCGCTAAAGCTTACAACCCTTTATTTATCTATGGTGGAGTAGGTTTAGGAAAAACCCATTTAATGCACGCGATTGGCCACTATGTATTAGATCACAATCCATCTGCTAAGGTTGTGTATTTATCATCAGAAAAATTCACAAACGAATTTATTAATTCCATTAGGGATAATAAAGCAGGCGAATTTCGCGATAAATATCGAAAAGTCGATGTCCTCTTAATAGATGATATTCAGTTTTTAGCTGGAAAAGAATCAACTCAAGAGGAATTTTTCCATACATTTAACGCACTACATGATGAAAGTAAGCAAATAATTATTTCAAGCGATCGGCCACCGAAAGAAATTCCAACACTTGAGGACCGTCTGCGCTCAAGGTTTGAATGGGGACTAATTACAGATATTACGCCACCAGATTTAGAGACCAGAATTGCCATTCTTAGAAAAAAAGCAAAGGCAGAAGCTTTAGACATTCCAAATGAGGTCATGCTATATATTGCCAATCAAATTGATTCCAACATTCGTGAATTAGAAGGTGCACTTATTCGTGTTGTTGCTTATTCTTCATTGATTAACAAAGATATTAATGCAGATCTTGCTGCTGAAGCCTTAAAGGATATCATTCCTAGTTCTAAACCAAAGGTCATAACGATTCATGAAATCCAACGAATTGTTGGAGAGCATTTTAATGTGAAATTAGAGGATTTTAAAGCGAAAAAGCGGACAAAATCTGTTGCCTTTCCTCGACAAATTGCCATGTATCTATCCAGGGAATTAACAGATTTCTCCTTGCCGAAAATTGGCGAGGAATTTGGCGGACGTGATCACACGACTGTCATTCATGCACATGAAAAAATATCAAAGCTGCTGCAAACTGATGCTCAGTTTCAAAATCAAATGAAAGAACTAAACGATATGTTAAAAGTTTAGGATACTGTGAATAACTGGTCTTATCTTACACACAGTCTATCCACATGTGGACAGGCTGTGTTTCCTTTGAAATTTTCAGTTATCCACATGTTAACAGGCCCTATTACTATTACTACTATTTTTTTAAAATAATAATTAATAAATAAGCTAATAAATGAAAACGGAGGATTAAACTAATGAGATTCATAATCCAACGAGATCGGTTGGCCCAAAGTGTACAAGATGTAATGAAAGCTGTAACAAGCAGAACAACGATTCCTATTTTGACCGGAATAAAAATTTTAGCAACAAATGAAGGGGTTTCTTTAACTGGTAGTGATTCAGATATATCGATTGAGTCTTTTATTCCTAAAGAAGAAGCTGGAGATGAAATTATAGAAATTAAACAAACGGGCGCAATTGTGTTACCAGCTAAATTTTTCAGTGAAATCGTCAAAAAGCTCCCAACTGATTTTGTTGAAATTGAAGTGGAAAATCACCTTCAAACGGTTATTCGCTCAGGAAAATCTGAGTTCAATTTAAATGGACTGGATGCAGAGGAATATCCACATTTGCCGCAAATTAAAGAAGATCATGTTTTAAAAATACCTACAGACTTATTAAAAATCATGATTCGACAAACTGTTTTTGCAGTGTCCACCTCAGAAACACGCCCAATCTTGACAGGTGTAAACTTGAAGGTAGAAAACAATGAATTAACCTGTATTGCAACAGATAGTCATAGACTTGCTCTAAGAAAGGCAAGAATTGAATCAGAAATACAAAATCAATACAACGTGGTTATTCCAGGTAAAAGCTTAAATGAGTTAAGCAAAATCCTTGATGACAATAATGAACAGGTTGAAATTGTTATTACAGATAATCAAGTATTGTTTAAGGCTAAGCATCTCCTGTTTTTCTCAAGATTGCTTGAAGGAAACTATCCAGATACTTCGAGATTAATTCCATCAGAAAGTAAAACAGAGATTGTCGTAAATACAAAGGAATTTTTGCAAGCCATTGATCGGGCTTCACTACTTGCAAGAGAAGGACGAAATAATGTGGTGAAATTCTCGACAAATGAGAACAAAACGATAGAAATTTCTTCAAACACACCAGAAATCGGAAAGGTCATTGAAGAAATTCAAAGCCAGTCCATTGAAGGGGAAGAATTAAAAATATCTTTTAGTGCAAAATATATGATGGATGCATTAAAGGCACTAGAAGGTTCTGAAATTAAGATAAACTTTACTGGTGCAATGAGACCGTTTTTAATCAATCCGATGCATGATGATTCGATTCTTCAATTAATTCTACCAGTAAGAACTTATTAAAATCGAAGCTGCCAGGCGAATTCTGGCAGCTTTTTAACGATTTTTTACTTTACTTCCCTTTGTGTATGTAGAGTTTATTTAGTAAAATAAAGTATTAGAACAATAAATGAAAGAGTGAAGTAAGTGGAGCAGATAATAAAAATCGATACGGAATATATCACACTAGGTCAATTTTTAAAACTTGCGGAAATTATCGATAGTGGTGGAATGGCAAAATGGTTTTTAAGTGAACATGAAATATTTATTAATGGTGAACAGGATCAAAGAAGAGGGAAAAAACTAAGAGACGGTGATTCAATAGAGATTGAAAAAATTGGAAAATTTCTTGTTGTGAAACAGTAAAAAGGAAGTAAACTATGTATATAGAGCATTTGCTTTTAAAAAATTACCGAAACTACGAAAATCTAGAAATGCAGTTTGAAAACAAGGTTAATGTTATCCTAGGTGAGAATGCTCAGGGAAAAACAAATGTGATGGAATCTATCTATGTTTTAGCAATGGCTAAATCCCATCGTACCTCAAATGATAAAGAACTTATCCGTTGGGATGAGGAATATGCTAAAATAGAAGGTAGGATTCAAAAAAGCTCGGGATCTGTTCCAATGCAGCTAGTTATTTCAAAAAAAGGGAAAAAAGCAAAATGTAATCATATTGAGCAGAAAAAATTAAGTCAATATGTTGGAAATATGAATGTTGTTATGTTTGCGCCTGAAGATCTCCATCTTGTTAAAGGGAGCCCTCAAGTTAGGCGTCGTTTTATTGATATGGAAATTGGCCAAGTATCTCCTCTATATCTACATGAAATAAGCCAATATCAAAAAATTTTACAGCAGAGAAATCATTATTTAAAACTTCTCCAAACCAAAAAGCAAACTGATCTTACCATGCTTGAAATTTTGACTGAACAATTTATTCAATCTGCTGTAAGGATTGTATTAAAGCGGTTTGAATTTCTTTATTTGCTACAAAAATGGGCTTTGCCGATTCACGAAGGAATATCTAGAGGTTTAGAAACTTTAAAAATCCAGTACAAGCCCTCAGTGGACGTATTAGAAAGCCAAGATATGTCGAAAATGATAACAGTATTTGAGGAAAAATTTGATAAAATAAAAGTAAGAGAAATGGAAAGAGGAGTCAGTTTATTTGGACCTCATCGCGATGATGTAATGTTCTTTGTTAACAATCGGGATGTTCAAACCTTTGGTTCACAAGGACAGCAACGGACAACGGCATTATCGCTAAAACTGGCTGAAATTGAACTTATTTACTCAGAAATAGGGGAATACCCTATTTTACTTCTTGATGATGTTTTATCTGAACTTGATGATTATCGTCAATCACATTTATTAAATACTATCCAAGGTAAAGTACAAACCTTCGTAACGACAACGAGCGTAGAAGGCATAGATCATCAAACTCTTAAAGAAGCATCTACCTTTTATGTTAGTAAAGGGAGCATGATTCAATGTTAAATGAGGTGATTATGTGTACGTTCATGTTGGAGAAGATGTATTAATTCGTTCGAAAGAAATTATTGCTATTTTAAATAAAGATAGCTTTGATGATTTAAAAGGGTTCCCAGAGTTTGAAAATAGATATGGTAACAAGATATTTAATGTTTCAAAAGGCGAATTCAAATCAGTTGTTGTAACAGACAACAACATCTATCTTTCTCCTTTTGTATCCTTAAAAATCCTGAAACACACAAAATAAGCAATTGGTTAGACAGAAAAATATATAATTCATTTGCCATAAGTTTTATCAAAATGGCATATGGCTCATAAAATGCATGATTTGTAGTTATTAGAAAGTGTAGGTGATTGGTATGGCGATGGAACAAAAAGCAGTTGAAGAGGAATCCTATGATGCAAGCCAGATACAAGTCTTAGAGGGACTTGAAGCCGTTCGAAAACGTCCTGGGATGTATATTGGTTCTACTAGCTCTAAAGGCCTTCACCATTTAGTTTGGGAAATCGTTGATAACAGTATTGACGAGGCATTAGCTGGATTTTGTAGTGAAGTAAGAGTAGTTATAGAAAAGGATAACAGTATTACTGTTATTGATAATGGTCGTGGAATACCGGTTGGTATTCAAGAAAAGATGGGACGGCCAGCAGTTGAGGTTATTATGACTGTCCTTCATGCAGGTGGAAAATTTGGCGGCGGCGGATACAAAGTATCTGGTGGACTTCATGGTGTTGGTGCGTCAGTTGTAAATGCCTTATCATCTGAATTAGAAGTCTATGTTCATCGTGATGGGCATATTTATTATCAAAAGTATATGCGTGGAGTTCCATGTGAAGATTTAAAAATGATTGGTGATACAGATCATAATGGAACGACCACTCATTTTAAACCAGATGAGGAAATTTTTAAGGAAACATTGGAATATGAGTATGATATCTTAGCCAATCGTTTAAGAGAGCTCGCTTTCTTAAATCGTGGAATCAAAATTATTATTGAAGATAAACGAGTTGAAAACAAAACAAATGAATATCATTATGAAGGCGGAATAAAGTCCTATGTAGAGCATTTAAATCGAACAAAAGAAGTTCTCCATGAAGAAGCAATTTACATTGAGGGAGAACGAGATGGTATTACGGTAGAAGTATCTCTACAATACAATGATAGCTATACAAGTTTTATTCACTCCTTTGCCAATAATATTAATACCTATGAAGGCGGTACTCATGAATCAGGATTCAAAACTGCCTTAACTCGTGCTATTAATGATTATGCAAGAAGAAGCGGGATTTTTAAGGAAAGTGATGCAAATCTTTCAGGTGAAGATGTTCGTGAAGGATTGGTAGCTATTGTATCGATTAAGCATCCAGATCCCCAATTTGAAGGACAAACAAAAACAAAATTAGGAAATTCAGAGGTTCGAACAGCAACGGATACGATTTTTGCTGACCACTTTGAAAAATTCCTTTTAGAAAACCCAACCGTTGCTAGGAAGATTGTAGATAAAGGTTTAATGGCAGCCCGTGCAAGGATGGCGGCAAAAAAAGCTAGGGAGTTAACAAGAAGAAAAAGTGCTTTAGAGGTATCTAGCCTTCCTGGGAAGCTGGCGGACTGTTCCTCAAAGGATCCATCTATCAGTGAATTGTATATCGTAGAGGGTGACTCTGCTGGTGGCTCCGCTAAGCAAGGTCGAGAAAGACATTTTCAAGCTATTTTACCTCTAAAAGGGAAAATCCTAAATGTAGAAAAAGCACGTTTGGATCGAATCCTCTCAAACAATGAAGTTCGTGCTATTATCACAGCTTGTGGGACGGGGATTGGAGAAGAATTTGATATATCTAAAGCAAGATACCATAAAATTGTTATCATGACGGATGCTGATGTTGATGGAGCTCATATTCGAACTTTATTATTAACCTTTTTCTATCGCTATATGAGACAAATTATCGAGGCTGGATATATTTATATCGCTCAGCCACCTTTATATAAGGTGCAGCAAGGAAAACGCGTAGAATATGCCTATAATGATCAACAACTTGATAAAATTTTTGCAGAGTTACCTAGTCAACCTAAGCCCAATATTCAACGATACAAAGGTTTAGGGGAAATGAACCCTACCCAGCTTTGGGAAACAACAATGGATCCGGATGCAAGAACATTACTTCAAGTCAATCTTAAAGATGCGATTGAAGCTGATGAAACATTCGAAATTTTAATGGGTGAAAAGGTAGAGCCTCGAAGAAACTTTATTGAGGAAAATGCTCAATACGTTAAGAACTTAGACATTTAATGCGTGACAGGATAGATGACATCTATCCTGCTTTTACGTCATAAACATACAAGATTTTTACGTTTTAGGTAACAAAATTGGTAAAGGAGGTTTTTTCAATGTCTGAAACACCTAGCTCCCAAGTGAAAGAGGTAAATATAAGCCATGAAATGAGAACTTCTTTCTTGGATTACGCCATGAGTGTTATTGTTTCACGGGCATTACCTGATGTTCGTGACGGTTTAAAGCCTGTACATCGCCGTATTCTATATGCTATGCATGATTTAGGAATTCATGCAGATAAACCATATAAAAAATCTGCTCGTATCGTCGGTGACGTTATCGGGAAATATCATCCTCATGGAGATGCTGCCGTCTATGAAACCATGGTTCGGATGGCACAAGATTTTAACTATCGTTATATGCTTGTTGATGGACATGGAAACTTTGGTTCTGTTGATGGGGATGGAGCAGCGGCGATGCGTTATACAGAATCACGCATGTCTAAAATTTCCATGGAGTTATTGAGAGATATTAATAAAGACACAATCGACTATCAGGATAATTATGATGGGGAAGAAAAAGAACCAGTCGTATTACCTGCGAGATTCCCTAATCTTTTAGTTAACGGTACAACGGGGATTGCTGTTGGGATGGCGACTAATATTCCTCCACATCAGCTTGGGGAAATTATTAATGGTGTTCTTGCTGTTAGTAAAAATCCTGAGATCACCACGAGTGAGCTAATGGAAATCATTCCGGGACCTGATTTTCCAACTGCAGGTTTAATCATCGGAAGAGGCGGGATTAGAAAGGCCTACGAAACTGGACGTGGTTCGATTACTTTGAGAGCCAAAGTCGAAATTGAGCAAAAGCCGAATGGCAAAGATAGCATCATCATTAAAGAAATTCCTTATCAAGTTAACAAGGCAAAATTAATCGAAAAAATTGCCGAATTAGTACGCGATAAAAAAATTGATGGAATCACAGATTTGCGTGATGAATCAGATAGAAATGGAATGCGCATAGTGATTGAAGTTCGCAAAGATGCAAACTCCAATGTGCTATTAAATAATTTATATAAACATACAGCTCTTCAAACAAGCTTTGGGATTAATATGTTAGCACTTGTCGATGGACAACCTAAGGTTTTAACCCTAAAACAGTGCCTACAATATTATTTAGATCACCAAAGAGTCGTTATTCGAAGAAGAACTGAATTTGAATTAAGAAAAGCAGAAGCACGCGCCCATATCCTGGAAGGGTTAAGAATAGCTCTTGATCATCTTGATGAGGTTATTAATCTAATCCGGAGCTCCCGTACAACAGATATTGCCCGTGAAGGATTAATGACAAACTTCAATTTATCTGAAAAACAAGCTCAAGCCATTCTAGACATGCGTTTACAAAGATTAACCGGTTTAGAAAGAGAAAAAATTGAAGAAGAATATCAAGGTTTAGTTAAGCTAATTGCAGAATTAAAAGCCATTCTTGCTGATGATGAAAAAATCCTTGAAATTATTCGCGAGGAATTGAATGAAATTAAGGAAAAATATAATGACACACGTCGTACAGAAATTGTTTCAGGTGGGATAGAAAGCATCGAGGATGAAGATTTAATTCCTCGTGAGAATATTGTCATTACACTTACACATAATGGCTATATTAAGCGATTACCGGTTTCTACCTATCGTTCACAAAAACGTGGAGGCAGAGGCATTCAAGGAATGGGAACAAACGAAGATGACTTTGTCGACCAATTAATTACGACTTCTACACATGACACCATTCTATTCTTTACGAATAAAGGTAAGGTATATCGTTCTAAGGGTTATGAGATTCCTGAATTTAGCCGAACAGCTAAGGGAATCCCAATCATCAATTTACTAGAGGTAGATAAAGATGAGTGGGTAAATGCAATTATACCTGTGGAAGATTTTGTCGATGACTGGTTCTTATTCTTTACAACGAAGAATGGAATTTCTAAGCGTTCTCCATTAAGTTCATTTGCCAACATAAGAAATAATGGATTAATTGCTGTAAATCTTAGAGAAGATGATGAGCTAATCTCTGTTCGTTTAACGGATGGAAATAAAGAAATTATTATTGGAACTAAAAAAGGTCTGTTAATCCGCTTCCCTGAAACAGATGTTCGTTCTATGGGAAGAACAGCAACGGGCGTTAAGGGAATCAACTTGGATTCTGATGATGAAGTCATTGGAATGGAAGTTCTGAAAGAAGATTCAGAGATATTAATTGTAACGAAAAATGGTTATGGAAAGAGAACCCCTGCAGGAGAATACCGCATCCAGGGTAGGGGCGGAAAAGGAATTAAAACTTGCCATATAACAGAGAAAAATGGAGAGCTTGTAGCCATGGAGGTCGTTACTGGTGAGGAAGACCTCATGATTATCACCACAGGTGGTGTTCTGATCCGTATGGCTGTAAATGATATTTCAACTTTAGGAAGAAATACTCAAGGTGTCAGATTGATTCGCTTAAATGAAAGTGAAGATAAGTATGTAGCAACGGTTGCTAAAGTGGAAAAAGAAGATGAAGAGGAATTGTCTGAGGAACAAAGTAATACTGAATCATCTGAAGAGATGAATGAGGAATAAAAAAATATCAGAGGACATAGAATGTCATTTAGACATTTTATGTCCTCTTTTTTTGTGAAATAAAGTAAAATAGGAATTAAAAGAAATTAACTGAATTTAGAGGTGGACCTCGTGCGTGTAAGTATAGCAGAACTTTTAGAGGGTTGTATTCTTGCAGAAGATATCTTTAGTCTGACTAATCGACCAATCATAGCCAAAAAGACAGTCATTAATCAGGAACTAATCGGAATACTATCTGCCTTTTTAATCCCAAATGTTGCAGTAGAAAAGACCTTGATAGATGGGCAGCCGTTTATCCCGAGTGAAATCATTGAGGAAGAAATAGAGGAGATGGGTAATGAGCAGCCACATAATGAACAAACCTTTACAGATTTATTTTTAAATGCTGTTAAAGAATTCAAAAGAGAATTTTTATCATGGCAATCAGGGTTGCCAGTGGATATAATTAAAATTAGAAAAATTATGATGCCTTTAGCAGAAAACTTAGATCATTATTATTCGGAATTATTTACTCTTCACCATCTATCAACGATGGAAGAATATCCTTTTCAACATTCAATTTCGGTCGGACTCTTTAGTGCATACATTGGGAGAAAATTGAACTATAAAAATGCTGATATCATTCAATTATCCATTGCGGGTTGTCTTGCTGATTGTGGTATGGCAAAGGTTCCTGAAAAAATCCTATTTAAAAAATCCAGTTTAACGATTGACGAATTTGAAGAGATAAAACAGCATCCGTACTATAGTTTTAAAATGGTGCAAAACAGTTCATTATTAGCAGGTGGGACAAAGCTAGCTATCCTTCAACATCATGAAAGATTGGATGGAAGTGGGTATCCACGAGGTGAAACAAATAGAATTCACTCCTTTGCTAAAATAATTGCTATTGCAGATACTTTCCATGCACTAACATCTGAAAGATTATATCGCAGAAAACAATCACCATTTAAGGTGTTGGAAATGATGAAGCAAGATGATTTTGGTAAATTTGACCTTACCTCACTTAAAGCTCTTCAATCAGGATTGTTAAATTACTCCATCGGAAGCACTGTAAAATTATCAAATGGACAAGTTGGGGAGATTATTTTTGTAAATGAGCAAAATCCAACTAGACCGATGATCAAGCTGATTGCATCGGATGAAATTATACAGTTAGAAAAAAATAGACAAATTTTTATTGAGGAAATCACAAATGAAAATGGGGTAGTAAAATAAGTGAATTTCCTTGAAGTATGAATGCTTATCTTCTCCAAAATAGTAGATTAAGAAAAAATAAAAAAACGCTTGAATTATTATATTTATCTTGATATAATAATTCAAGTCGGCAAGAGACAAGGATAAAAAATATCCACCTAGTGTTGACAAAGCAACATTAAAATGATATATTAATAAAGTCGCCTTTGGGTGATGGTTAAATCATTTTAATAGATTTGTTCTTTGAAAACTAAACAAACCATACGTCAACGTTAATTCTATTTTTAAAACTAAGAGCTAATCTTACTCTTTTTTGGAGAGTTTGATCCTGGCTCAGGACGAACGCTGGCGGCGTGCCTAATACATGCAAGTCGAGCGAACTTTTGGGAGCTTGCTCCCAAAAGTTAGCGGCGGACGGGTGAGTAACACGTGGGCAACCTGCCTGTAAGACTGGGATAACATCGGGAAACCGATGCTAATACCGGATAATTCTTTCCTGCTCATGCAGGAAAGCTGAAAGATGGCTCCGGCTATCACTTACAGATGGGCCCGCGGCGCATTAGCTAGTTGGTGAGGTAACGGCTCACCAAGGCAACGATGCGTAGCCGACCTGAGAGGGTGATCGGCCACACTGGGACTGAGACACGGCCCAGACT